>NZ_RZQL01000332.1 GCF_003997935.1 Mesorhizobium sp. M7A.F.Ca.US.006.01.1.1 | reverse complement strand
CACCTGGAACGATCACCGCCACCAAACCGGCGTTACCCGCCTGAAGGTCGCCATTGGCGGTCACCGCGATGTTGCCGGTCAGCGACTGGCTCTGCGCATCGATCGCGTCCTTGCCAAACGCCAGCGCGCTGACATTGTTGGTCTTGACCGAAACGCCGGTGCTGGTCGCTACGTCGCGGACGGTGATGCCTTCGCCTGTTGCCGCAGAGACACTTGCGGCGATGTTGATGTCGACCGAACCGGCACCTCCCGTCTGCGCCGCATCGAAGGCATTGCCGGTGCCGTTGTTGATGATGCTCCCACCCGTGTAGGTGATCACGCCGCCGGCTGCCGAGAGCGAGAGCGCCGCGGTGCCGCCAGCTGTTGGCATGTTGCCGGCATCAATGCTGATCGTGCCATTGTTGGTGACGTTGAGACCACCGGCGCCAGTGTTGGAAACTGCGAGGCCATTGCCGCTTACCGTCGTTCCTGCATCGATGTTGAGGATGATCGGTGTTGCGATGGCACCAGAGTAAGCTCGGTCATTGGGCGGGTTATCAGGATACGTCGTGTCGATGGTGGTGGTATTGTCGCATTGGATCGTGGCGCCAACAACGAAGCAAGCCGACCAGGCCTGTCCCGGTGCCAGCAGGGTCGCGCCCGCAGCTGCGGCAACGCCAACAGCGGATCGCAGTGCAAGCCGGCTCACTTGAGAACGCAGCTTCCACCGCAAAGCCGAATTCGTGGAAGCCTTTCCCGGAATCGAAGGCGAAAGAACAGCCTGCCTGTGCCCGATCATTCTTGCCATCACGCTCAGTTCCCGTCGAATTCTCGAATGCGGCGGAGACTGCGGCCAAGGCCGTGGACCGAACAGTCGTCATATGACGACTGTTCGTCGGTTTGTGGGTAAGCAATAGATTGCTGGCCGGCTTGTTGCCGGCTGGCCACATATTCTGTTGTGCTTAATTATCGACCAAGGTGAAAATAGTGGCAGGCAGAGCTGACGCCACCCGTCAGAGCTCTGTCCGCACAATGCCTACGCACCTTTCAACAACGCCACGAGCCGGCTCTGCCGGCGGCTTCCGGTTTGGCGAATATTCGCTCCAGAGAGACCGGGTGATCTGCGCCTCGACTTCGCGTGCGGCTCCGGCTCGCTGCTGCTGAACGTGCGCAAGCGCATGGGGCCGCACGGCATCGGCAGAATCTACGGGCAGGAAAAGAACATCACCACCTACAACCTCGCGCGCATGAACATGCTGCTGCATGGCGTTAAGGACACTGAATTCGAGATCTACCACGGCGATACGCTTTCCAATGACTGGGACATCCTGCGCGAATTGAATCCTACAAAGAAGCCTTCCTTCGATGCCATTTGTGGCCAACCCGCCCTTCAGTTTGCGCTGGGATCCGACTGAGGCGATGGGCGACGATGTGCGGTTCAAGAACTATGGGCTGGCGCCCAAGTCGGCCGCGGACTTTGCCTTCCTGTTGCACGGTTTCCACTACCTGAAGGATGAAGGCGTAATGGCCATCATCCTCCCCCACGGGGTGCTGTTCAGAGGTGGGGCGGAAGAGCGCATTCGAACCAAGCTGCTGAAGGACGGTCACATCGACGCCGTCATCGGACTGCCCGCCAACCTGTTCTATTCGACGGGTATCCCGGTCTGCATCCTTGTTCTGAAGAAGTGTAAGAAGCCCGACGATGTTCTCTTCATCAAACAGCCGAGCACTTTTTGAAGGACAAGCGTCAGAACAAATTAGGGGATGGCAAGAACGGGACAACGGACCATATCGGCAAGATCATCGAAACCTACAAGTTCCGTAAGGAGGAGGACCTATTCCAAGCGCGTCAGCATCGATCGTATCGCCGACGAGGGTCACAACCTCAATATTTCCCGCTACATCAGAACGGCTGAGGATGAGCTCGAAATCGATCTAATAGCCGCCAATGAAGACTTGGTCGATATCGAGAAGCAGTTTCGCGCAGCGACAGCGAAGCACAACACATTCTTGCGCGAGCTTGGGCTTCCAACCTTGCCGCTTTCAAAAGGATGACGCCGGGCTCGAATGGACCATCAAGCAGCGCGCCGGTGCGCCTTGAGAGCTGCTGATTTCCCACGTCCGCTTTCGGTCTATATCGATGTTGGCTTGTACGGCGGTAATGAGGCGCATTGCTGCCGCTAGCTCACAGCTAGCTATCATCCGCTACGAGGATGGGGAAGCACAAGCAGTGCGCTGGAAATGGCGTCGGGCTCTGTTCACTTGCTATGCCTAGGAATGTGCATATATTGTGCGTAAGAGAGAGATCGGAGATTTGTCATGACCCACGCACAGCTCGCACAATCGAAAGTGGTCTCAGGTTTTGTCGACAGCCTGCAGGAGCCGCGCACGCCTTATATCTCGCCGAAGCGCCTGTCGCAGGCGCTGGGCGTGAAGGTGGCCAACTTGGCGCAGTTGACCGGCGTCCACCGCAACACGCTCCGTAACCCGTCGTCGGAGCGACTGCAGGGTCGGATGCGCGAGATGGTGAAGGTGATTTCGGCCGCAACGGAACTCACCGGCGACGTCGACAAGGCGATCTACTGGTATCGCAATGAGCCGATCGCCGACTATGGCCATCGCACGGCGGCCGAACTCGTCGCGGGCGGCCAGGTCGAAGCAGTGCTGGCCTTCATCCGGGATCTCGAGAACGGGGCGCGCGGGTGAAGGTCACCCGCGTCGGGCCGGACGAGATCTTCCATCGCTATCTGACACCCAAATGGGTCTTCCTGCCCACCAGTGGTGGGGGCGCGGCGATCGATGGCGGGCGCTTCAATCGGCCCGGCGTCGAAGCCGTTTACCTGTCCCGCGCGCCTCAGACAGCGTTGGAGGAATACAAGCAGGGTGCCAGCATCACCCCGCCCGCCACCCTTGCCGCCTACAAGATCACGCTTTCCGAGATCGCCGATCTTTCTCAGGGGTTCGACCCGAATGTTTGGGATAGTGCCTGGAAGGAATGGGATTGTGCCTGGCGCCAGATCGCTCGCATCGACAGCAAGATACCGTCATCGTGGAAGCTTGCGGACCTGGTCGTTACGACCGGGCTTCGCGGTATTCTGTTTCCGTCGCTGCGTCACGCCGGCGGCACCAATCTGGTGATCTTTCCGGCCAATCTTGTCGACGGTGATAAGGTCGCGGTTCACGATCCCGATCACCGGCTACCGACCGATCAGTCATCATGGCCCTGAGTTGCTAGCTGTCGTAAGCAACCCGATTTCCGATCAGTTCAGAGCGCCTCATCCTCAACGACGCCAGTCGTTGGGTCGCCCTCTTCGAAGTCGCCCTCCCCCCGGACAAGACCGGTCGGTATATCCCCGGCCAGCAGCTTCTCCTTCGACAGCAGCCCGGCGTCCTCGAGCGCCTCGAAATCCGGCAGCTGGCGCAGCGTGTCGAGCCCGAATTGCGACAGAAAATTTTTGGTCGTCACATAGGTATAGGGCGCGCCCGGCTGCGGACTGCGCGGCCCCGAGGCGATGAGATCCTGCCCCCGCAGCACACCGATCAGGTCGCGCGACACCTCCTTGCCGAAGAAGGAAGACAGCTCGCCACGCGTGATCGGCTGGAAATAGGCGATGCACATCAAAACCAGCGCCTCCGCCTGCGACAGTTCTTTTGCCCGCTCGCCCGCTGCCGTGCCGAATGCGGCGCGGATGGCGTCGCCAAAGATCTGTCTGGTCCGGTGCTGCCAGCCGCCGGCGACCGCGACCAGCTCGTAGGGGCGGCCGGCGAGCTCGGCGCGAATGTCGTCGATGATCAGCTCGAGATTGCAGTTTTTTCCCACCACCCGCGCGAGGACACCGCGTGTCACCGGTTCGCTGGCCGCAAAAATGACCGCTTCGACGCGGCCCATCCATTCGCGCCAGCGCAGCTCCGGCGGCAGGTGGGCGAGTTCGGTGTCGAGCAGCACAGGCTGTTCGTTCGGCTTGCGGCGGGCGGACGCTTCGCTCATCGCTACAGCCCAAACAGCCGAAAAGTAGTGCGGCCGGAAAGCTCGCGCACGGCATCGAGCTGTTGCAGCCGCTCGAACAGGCGTCGCGCCGCAAAGCGCGACAGGCTTTTGGTCGTCAGCGATCCGGAGACGGCGTCGTCGTCGAGCAGTCTTTGGATCACATCGCCCGCCCCCTTCGCCCTGAGCTTCGGTGCGACGGCGATGAGCCGCTCCGCGCGACGCGACAGCTCGGCCGCCAGCCGGCACGCGTCCGCCGCCGCGTGAACCAGCGCGACGCAGACCGCGCGCTCAAAATTCTTGTCCGCGGGTCGGATGCGCTTGCCGCCGGCCTCGCCGCGAAAAGTCGGCCCAAAGGATTGCGCCATCAGCAGCGGCACCGGCCGCGGCCAGCGCAGGCCGTGCGCCAGCACCAGGTCGGCCAGCCACCAAGCCAAAAGCTCGCAGTCGGGGCGTACGGCGACGACGTGAGCGGCGATCGCCGCCGCGGCGAACGGCGCCGGCCGCTGCGACCTCACCACTTGTTCGATCTCCGTGCCCAGGTCGGCAAGCGCGGCGCCTTCCCAATGGAGGCCGAGCTGGCCGACGATGTTTTCGAGTCGATCGGCGCTGGCACCGGGCGGCTGCCCGGCCAACTGCCGCCAGGCGCCAAGGATGGCGCCGGCGGGGCCGGGATCGGCGCCGGCCGGGCGCAGGTGCCAGGCGTCGCGCAGGGCGGCCTCGTCTTCGGCGCGCCCAGCCAACCGCATGCTGGCGGCGGCACAGCGAAGCGCCAGCCGCTGCCGCCAGGTCCCGGCCCAACTGGCTTGCGCGCGGGCAAGCGTGTCGAGGGCACCCAGGGCGGCGCCGGCCTGGAAGGCGGCGTCGATCTCGCTGGCGTCACGACCGGACGCGAGCGCCCAGGCCGGTACGGTCGGCGGCGCGGCGAGGCTGGCGGTCGCGGGATCGAGGCGAATCATGATTGGAGCGTAAAGCGCCCGTGCGCTTTGCGCCATCAATTTCGACCCAAAACGCACAGGCTGTCGAAAGCACAAAACGAACGATAATGTTGCATTATCGTTCGTTACAAGCCATGCTAGCAGAATGGCCCCTATCGTCGACCTGAGCCGCGAAAATCGTCCTGAGGAGAGCAAAGCGCCGTCCCACAGCACGACCGCGATCGCCAGCACCTCCCCTCCCTCGCCTCCAGCTGACGACTTGCCTGATATTGTCGATATCGTCATGGAAATGGCGCAGGCACCCTGCGAGCCGCAAAACGCCCCTCCCCTGCCGGCGCACCTGGAAGGGCTCGCCGAGCGCGCGCGCGATTACGTCGAGGCAGCAAGCTCGGCGAACACCCGGCGCGCCTACGCCGCCGATTGGAAGCATTTTTGCGCCTGGGCGCGCCGCCAGCATCTCGATGTGTTGCCGCCCGACCCGCAGGTCGTTGGCCTTTACATCACGGCCTGCGCGTCCGGTAAGGTGACGGGCGACAAGAAGCCGAACGCCGTCTCGACCATCGAGCGACGTCTCTCCTCGATCACCTGGAATTTTTCTCAGCGTGGCCAGCCATTGGACAGGAAGGACCGGCATATCGCCACTGTGCTGGCCGGCATTCGCAACACTCACGCCTCCCCTCCCCGGCAAAAGGAAGCCATTCTGACTGAAGACCTGATTGCCATGCTCGAGACCCTTGACCGTGGAACGTTGCGCGGCCTGCGCGACCGCGCCATGCTCCTGTTGGGTTTCGCCGGCGGCCTGCGGCGTTCTGAAATCGTTGGCCTGGACGTTGCCAGGGACCAAACCCAGGACGGCCGCGGCTGGATCGAGGTTTTGGACAAAGGCGTTCTCGTCGCATTGCGCGGAAAGACCGGCTGGCGCGAGGTCGAGATCGGCCGTGGCTCGTCCGATGCCACATGCCCGGTTGTGGCGGTGCAAACCTGGCTGAAACTGGCGAGGGTCGGCCATGGGCCGTTGTTTCGACGCGTCACCGGAAACGGCAAAGCAGTTGCAGCCGAGCGGCTCAACGACCAGGAAGTGGCGCGGCTGGTCAAACGCAGCGCCCTCGCAGCCGGGGTTCGTGGCGACCTGTCCGAAGGCGATCGTGCAGAGAAATTTTCCGGTCATTCCTTGCG
>NZ_RZQL01000331.1 GCF_003997935.1 Mesorhizobium sp. M7A.F.Ca.US.006.01.1.1 | reverse complement strand
CGGCGACACAGTATCCGACGCCAAGGGCGTGATCATGCCCGACGGATCGCTTCCTCAGCCGCCGACGGTTGAGGAAGCGCCGATGCCGGAAGCATCGAACGCACAGACTCGAGGCAGACGAAGTCGCAAATTAAAGCGCTGGCAGAAAGATGTTCCTTTGCCGCGAGGTCAGCGATGGAAGCGGCGCCTGCCTTGGGTGCTCCGCCAGATCCGGGCCTAGCCGTAGGTCGACTGCTTCAGGATCGAGGCTGCCTTGTCGGACTGCTCAGGAGAGACCTGCAGCGCATCCAAGTAAGTCAGCCGCTCTCGGATTGGGTGCGAGGATGAAATCAAAAACGGGCTCAGGCCGCCGGCCAGGTGTCGGATCTCGCAAAACAGTCGGAAAAGTTGTGGCCGCTTCGGCCTCTACCGCGAGGGCGGCGGGTGTCATTCCGATTGCGGCCTCAACGAGCCGGCTCGGCAGAAGCCCCACCTGACGAAAGAGCGCTGCAGCCCTTGTCGCATGGCGCGCGGCAGCGACCCTCTTTCCCTCGCGGATCTTCACCCCGGCCGCCGCCAACAGGATCAATCCCTTGAAGAACAGGCGATGCTGAGCGCTGCGTTTGGCAGCATGCCATAGAGGCTCCCACGCCTCATGAGCTTCCCAGTAATAGCCGTGATTGAAAAGGTCGATGCCCCATCGGAACACGTGTGAGCTGAGCGATTCCTCGACCGTAACAACGGTCAGCGGGTCGCTTTGGTAACTGTGACCCAAGGGGTCGCGAACCGGATGCGGATATTTGCCAGGCAGGTACGCGTAGCCTGGGAAATTCTTTTCGGGCACCAAGCGAGGACGTGGCATAGGCCCAGCAATCACGAAAGCATGTTGGTGGCAATTCCAGATGAAGTAATCGCTTGCGCCAGAGTGCCAGCGGTAAAGAAATATCTTGCGCTGCCCCGACAAAATGCGCTCATGGTGCCATTCCTCCATGGGCACGTGCGCCGGGAGGGCACCTCTAACACGACCGATAGACCGAGGGAGGGCTCAACCCAATGAGCAGGGTGGCGCGCGAAGATGCGAGTCCAGCTTCGTCGGCGACATTTGCGCCGCTCGAGAATGCGACCTTTCGTTCGATCTGGCTTGCCACGCAGGTCGCCAGCCTTGGCTGGCTGATTCAAACCGTCGCCATCAGTTGGCTGATGGCGACCATCTCGACTTCGGACGTGATGGTCGCCCTGGTGCAGGCTTCGACCACACTGCCGGTATTCGTCCTATCGATCTTCGCCGGGGCCCTGGCTGACAACTACAGCCGCCGCAATCTCATGTTCGCCGGCTGGTGCGCGATAGCGTTGTCCTCGGCGATGCTGACTGTTCTTGCGGCGCTGGGGATTTTCAATCCATGGATGGTTCTCGCCTTCAGCTGTTTGGCTGGAGCGGGCGCCGCTTTCACCGATCCTGCCTGGCACGCGTCGGTGGGCGATATCCTGCGAAAACGCGAAGTTCCCGCCGCGGTCACGCTGATCTCGGTTGGATATAACGCCGTTCGAAGCGTCGGCCCGGCGCTGGGTGGCGTCGTCGTTGCATCCTTTGGACCTCTGACAGCTTTCGCTGTGGCGACGCTGACCTATGTAGCGCTGCTATGGACCATAGGGCGCCGCAAATGGGATGTTCGCGCTTCACCTCTCCCGCGCGAGCCATTGACCACTGCCATCCATGATGGAGCGCGCTTCACGGCCCTTTCGGCGGAGATCAAGGCGGCCATCGCGCGTGGAGCGCTTTTTGGCGTGACCAGCATCTCCATACTGGCGCTCCTGCCTCTCGTTGCCCGCGATCAACTTGGGGGAGGACCAATCGTTTATGGTGTCCTGATGGCCGGCTTCGGGACGGGCGCCTTGTGCGTCGGCATTTGCAACAATGTCTTGCGGCGGTCTCTGTCCCAGGAGCGGCTAACAACACTGGCATGCATTGCCTGTGCGGCGTGTTGTCTGTCTCTTGCCCTCACCTCCTCAGTGGCTGTGGCGGCTATTGCGCTGGCGCTCGGCGGCGCGGGGTGGGTCGTCACCTGGACAGGGCTTGACGTGAGTGTCCAATTGGCAAGCCCACGGTGGGTCGTCGGTCGCACGCTCTCGATCCACTATGCCCTTTCGTCTGGCGGTATCGCGGCCGGCAGTTGGCTGTGGGGCACAGTGGCTGAGACCTATTCGCTCACCTTGGCCCTCGAGGTTTCCGCTGGTGCGCTAATAATGGTCGCGGCCACCGGGCTCCTGATGCCCATCCGTCAATGGCAAGACTCTGATCAGGATCCTTTTGGCTTCGAAACGCCACAACTCGCTCTCGACCTGAAGCCGAGAAGCGGGCCGATCGTCGTCAAGATCGAGTACTCAATACCGGAGGCAAACGTCGAAGCTTTCCTGGACCGCATGCAGGAACGACGGCGCGTGCAAAGCCGCGTCGGTGCCCGGCACTGGAACCTCCAGCGCGATCTTCAGGATCCCTTGCTTTGGACAGAAACCTTCCGCACCCCGACCTGGATGGATTATCTGCGACTGAACCATCGCTTGACGACGGCTGACAAGGCGTTGGACCAACATCTGCTCGAATTGAATTTGGGAATTTCGCCTCGTACCAAGCTGTCAATCGAGCGACCGACCGGGGCAACCCGCAAGCGGAACCAGTCGACGCGCTTTTTCTTCCGGCTGTGATTGTAGGCTCCGGGCGGGCCGCCCGGTTCTGGCAAAAGATGATGACCGCCGCAGCGCTGGCGGGCGAGTTGAAGTTGCCGCTCTTCATGGTTGTTTATGATGGCCTAATCGGCAAGTTGAAAGGCGAGACTGCCATTTCGTCTGCCGCTGGTTTTCGAAGCGATCGCAGTCCAGCGGGGGTGTCTTTTCTTCGATGAGTTCGACGCCATCGGTTCGCAGCGGTCGTCCCCAGGGTCTGTGTGATGCCCTATATGACCCGCAATCGCGCAGCATCGGTTCAGCCCACTCGCGCAAATTCATGTCAGCTTCATAAATCCGTTGCGGCGATTTCGTAGATGAGGGAGGCGGCTTTGCTTTGCGGCCGCCCCTGGAAAAGGATGGAACAATGTCCAAGATCACCGGCAAGACTGAAACGATCGAGAACGCCGAATTCCCTACCTTCGACCCGTCCAAGGCTGCCGAGCATGTCCGCGCTGTCGCCGATCAGAGCGTTGAGCACTCGAAGGACGTATTTTCCAAATTGAGCTCGGACGCCGAAACGGCTCAAAAGGCTTTCGACTCGACCTTTGAAATGGCCAAGACCACCAGCAACGAGATGCTCCTGAAGACGATTGCGGCTCTGCAAGCCAATGCCGAGGCCGGATTCACGCACCTCGAAGCACTGGTTGCCGTGAAGTCGCCGTCCGAGTTCTTCGAACTGCAGACCGCATTCCTGCGCAAACAGATCGAGACGTCCGCCGAGCAGACCAAGGCCCTCCAGGCATTGATGTTGAGAGCTAGCGAGGACGTCTCCAAGCCGATCAAGGATGCTTTTGAGAAGGCTTTGAAGGAACGCAAGGCCGCCTGATTCTTTAAGGGCAACCCGAGACCGAAAGTCAGTACCTCGTCCACTGGGGCACCTCGCGCCGGTCTTCTTCCATTTGGTCGGACAGCTTTGTCTGCCCGACCGCATCGTAGTGACGTCCTCCTCATAGTTTTCGGCGCCTCTTGGCCTCTAGGTCCGGTGGGCGTCAGTCGCGGTTCTCCCCGCTGTACCGGACAAGCCGCGCGATTTGTCCATGCAATGAGCTGGTGCGCGGCAAGTCGGGGAATGCACCGCTTGTCGCCGTCTCGACAATCGCGCTGCGCACCACTTCGGGGGTCTCCTGCCAATGCTCCAAGGTCGCGGTGACCGGCCGCTGGCGGTCGAAGATGCGCGACAAGTCGCGTGCAAGTCATGTTGGGGACCCTGACACCAAGATACGTGCGCCTCAATCGCGTCCACCCCATTCACAAAACCGGCTCCGTGGAGTACTGGGAACGCAGAGAAATCTCCGGTCGCAGCCTTACCCGGTCAAAACAAGGACTCAAACCATGAATGCCCTCGTCATCTGCTCCGGCGGATTGGACTCTGTTTCGCTCGCTCACAAGGTGGCGACCGAGCAGAAACTCATTGGCCTGCTTTCGTTCGATTACGGCCAGAGGCACAAAAAGGAACTCGGCTTTGCCTCCATCTGCGCCAAGCGGCTGGGTGTTCCACACCAGATCGTCGATATCCGCGATGTCGGCCGGAACCTGAGCGGCTCGGCGCTGACCGATGATGTGGACGTGCCCGACGGGCACTATGCCGAAGACTCCATGAGAATCACGGTGGTGCCGAACAGGAACGCCATCATGTTGGCTATCGCCTTCGGGGTTGCCGCCGCGCAGAAGGCCGATGCGGTGGCCACTGCCGTGCACGGCGGAGATCATTTCATCTATCCCGATTGCCGGCCCGCTTTTATCGACGCCTTTCAGGCGATGCAGAACCATGCGCTCGCAGGCTATGCCGATATCCGCCTTTACGCTCCCTATGTGAATATGTCGAAGGCCGACATCGTCAGCGAGGGGGCAAGGTACGCCACGCCGTTCGAGGCGACTTGGTCCTGCTACAAGGGCGGCGCACGTCATTGCGGTCGCTGCGGGACATGCGTCGAACGGCGCGAAGCATTCGATCTGGCCGGCATTGCCGACCCGACAGATTATGAGGACGCGGACTTCTGGCTCCACGCTGTCCAGACAAGGAGCGCGTGATGTTCCGCATTACCAAAGAGTTCCACTTCTCGGCCTCGCATCAGCTCACCTCCCTGCCACCAGATCATCAGTGCGCGCGTCTACACGGCCACAACTACATCGTCGTAGTGGAGCTTTCAGGTGGCGAACTGGACGAGCATGGCTTTGTGCGCGACTACCAAGACCTGGCGGCGCTCAAGCACTACATCGATGCGACGTTCGACCATCGTCATCTTAACGACGTTCTTGGGCATGACCGTGTGACAGCGGAATGTCTGGCCAGGCACTTCTACGACTGGTGCAAGGTTCGGCTACCACAAACCTCCGCGGTTCGGGTGAGTGAGACGCCGAAAACCTGGGCGGAATACCGGCCATGACTTACGCAATGCAGCCCGGAATCCGCGTGAGCGAGATTTTTGGGCCAACCATTCAGGGCGAAGGCATGCTGATCGGCTTGCCCACGGTGTTCGTAAGAACAGGCGGGTGCGATTATCGCTGTTCCTGGTGCGACAGCCTGCATGCGGTGGACAGTCGCTTCCGCCGTGATTGGGAGATGATGTCAACCGACGCGGTCTGGCAAAAGGTCATTGCGCTTTCCGGCGGTCAGCGCCTGATGGTGTCGCTGTCAGGCGGCAATCCGGCCATCCAACCGCTTGGCGCGCTGATCGACCACGGGCATAGTGAGGGCTACCGCTTTGCATTGGAAACCCAAGGCTCGGTGCCTAAGGAATGGTTCGCGGATCTCGACGTGCTGGTGCTCAGCCCCAAGCCACCCTCAAGCGAAATGACGACAGATTGGGCCGCGTTCGACACTTGCGTCGAGGCGGCGCAGGATAAGCCGCGGATGGCGCTCAAGCTCGTCGTCTTCGACGATGATGACTATGCCTATGCCAAGGACGCCGCGGCGCGCTACCCGCAATTGCCCGTCTATCTGCAGCCCGGCAATCACACGCCGCCGCGTCCCGGTAACGAAGACGCGTTGATCGACATGGCCGGTGTGATGAACCGCATGGAATGGCTGATCGAAAAGGTGACCCGTGACAGGTGGTTCGAGGCGCGTGTACTGCCGCAACTTCATGTTCTGCTTTGGGGAAACAAGCGGGGCGTATAGCCCACGCGGCTACATCCAGTTGTCGGCAGCAACGTCGGTCCAAGAAAGCCCGAAAATGCCGTGCTGGAAGGTTTCGAATCCGCATGCTGGCTCGCCTATCGTGGGTGCTTCGCGCTCCTCCAGGCGTGACTTGCTCTCGATACCTGCGTGCGTCCCCAGGGTTGATTGGTCGCCGATCGCCGCCTCGGGCCGAATGCGCTTGACAAGATAGCGCCGGCTCGTTCAATTCGGAGCATTCACCAGGGGAGTCCCGGCAAGGGGCTGAGATACTGCTGGCTTTCGCGGCGCAGTGACCCGTTGAACCTGATCCAGTTCATACTGGCGTAGGGACGGTGCAAGCGCTTTGCGGGAGTTTACGC
>NZ_RZQL01000032.1 GCF_003997935.1 Mesorhizobium sp. M7A.F.Ca.US.006.01.1.1 | reverse complement strand
GTCATGCGCCGGTGCCGAGGCCGTGAGATAGCGGGCCTCGAACGCCGCGCGTTGCGGATCGTCGGCGCCAAGCCCCGACAGATAGGGCGGCACATTTGCATCCGGCAGCTCGGTCTCGGCGCAGGAGACGACGCGCACCCATGGACAGCCAGCGGCAGCGATCGCCGGGAACATGATGACATTGTCGAGCACCACCGCATCCGGCTTCAGCCGCGCCAGCAATTGGCGCAGCGGCGCCTCCGCGTTGACGGCTGTGTCGACGATCGCTTGCCAGGTCGGCGCGACATAGGTTTCCAGCTGGTCGATCGGGCTCAGCCGGAAATGCGGCAGGTGCCGGCGCACGAAAGCTTGCCAGTAGCTCTGGCGTTCGCTGTCGCTCAGCGGCTCGTCGGTCGGCAGCTGGTATTCCTGGAAACCATAGTCGGCAAAGACGCCGGAAAAGCCGGCATGACAGATGAAGACCGGCCGGGCTCCCCTGGCACGCAATGCCTGCGCGATGCCGACGCAATTCAACGCCGCGCCGAAGCTTGCTTCGGGAAACAGCGCGATGGTCGGGCTGGCTTTACGCGTCAATTAATCCTCGTCATTCCGGCCGGCTGATCATGCCGAACAGCGCGGGTGCCCCGCGGCTGGCCGCTTGCGGTCGCTGGTTGCGGGAGAGCCGCAGGTGGATGCGAAGCAGATCGGCAGCCACCTCATACTGCAGGCTTTCAAGATGGTCGAGTATAGCAAGGTGTTCGCGCAGCGATTGCCGCAAGCGGAAGACGTTGACGCCGGCATAGATGCCCGGCAGCCGGCGCAGCTTGAGATGATCGGCCAGCGCGTCGGCAACGAAGCGGTTGGCGCAGCCTTCGGCGAGCATGCCGTGAAAATCGATGTCCAGCCGCTGGAACTCGCGCGTGTCGAATGTGGCGTCCGGCAACGCCACCAGCGCTTCCATGCCCTGGCGCAAAGCCGCCGCCCGCGCGCCGTCCAGCCGGAAACCCGGCGTCAGGATGGCCGCCGGCTCCAGCAGCAAGCGGAACTCATAGCTGTCGCCTTGCGCCTCCGGATCGTCGGGGGTGCGCCGGAACAGCCAGGACTGGCCTGGCGCACGGTCCAGCAGATTCTCATCCGTCAGTTTGTTCAACGCTTTTAGTACCGTCTTTCGCTCGGCACTGTAGCGCCGCATCAGCCCCGCGACGGTCACCGTCTGGTCCAGCCGCCGCGCCGAGCGGTCGCGCAGGATCGCCTCGGCCAGCTCGTCCTCCTCGGCAGCGGGCAATTCCGTGGCGATCGAAGCCTGCGCGGTGAGGTCGATCGCCAGGTGATAGCCGGAATCCGCCTCCCAGCGTACGACGCCCCGTTCCGCGAGCAGGCCGAGTGCCGCCCGCACCGGCGTGCGCGAGACGTTGCACAGCGAGGCGATCTGCTGCTCCGGCAAGCGTGCGCCGGGCTCGAAACCGCGCTGCCGCGCCACATCCAGGATGCGTTGCGCCAGATCGAGATGGTTGGTGCGAGGGCGTCGGGCTGCGGCTTGCATGACTGGTCCAGTGGAAAACGACATGACCGAATTGATTTGACCGATCGCCGGCAGAGACGCAATCGGCCAGATTCCTCGATCGCTTAGCAAATTATGGATTGACGTACTTTTTTCTGCAATAGTACTGTCATGGCAATCGGCGAGAAAAAGACCGAGGGAACGGGATCGAGGCGGCGGCGTGGTCGCGAGCGTTGGTCCGGCGAATGCAATTCGACGATCAACCGGAATGGGAGTCTGTCATGACCGCTACCAGCCTGCGGCGCCGTGCGCTGAAAACATCTTCGATCGCACTTGGCCTGGCCTTGGCGCTGTCCGCGCCGGCGCTGGCTGCCGACCTCGTCATTTCCAACTGGGACGGCTACATGGCGCCCGACGCCATGGCTACCTTCAAGACCGCGACCGGCGTTTCGGGCGAAGTGGTGGTGCACGCCACCAATGAAGAAATCATGGGCAAGCTCATCGCCGCCGGCGGCAAGGGCTATGACGTGGTCTTCGTCTCATCGCCCTTCGCCGAGGTGCTGAACAAGCTCGGACTGACCGAGCCGATCGACCACACCAAGATCCCGAACCTCGCCAATCTCTATCCGGAAGCAACCAAGCTGCCGCACGATGTCGGCAATGCATTTTCGGTCCCGTACACCTGGGGCACCACCGGCCTCTGCTATCGCTCGGACCTGATAAAGGTCGCACCGACCAGCTGGAGCGACCTGCTCGCGCCCTCCGACGAATTGAAGGGCAAGACCACCATGCTGGCGACTGACCGCTGGCTGCTGGCCGCCGGTCAGCTCGACAAGGGCTATTCGGTCAATGAAACCGACCCGGCCAAGATGGCTGAGGTCAAGGATCTTCTGATTTCGGCTAAGAAGACCCTGCTCGCCTATGACGACACCACCTTCTATTCAAAGCTGGTGTCCGGCGAGGCGCTGATGGTGCAGGCCTGGGACGGCTGGTGCAATTACGGCATCGCCGAAAAGCCCGAGATCAAATACGTCATTCCCAAGGAAGGGTCGGACCTCTGGGTCGACACGATGGTGGTGATGAAGGCCTCCGCCAACAAGGACGCCGCCTTCCAGTTCATCAACTTCATGCTCGACGCCAAGAACCACGCCTGGGCGGCGCAAAACATCGACTACAAGGTGCCGAACAAGCCGGCCATGGAAAGCCTGCCGGCCGATTTCCTGGCCAAATTCCCCAACATGGCGATGCCGGTGGCCGACCTCGTCAAGTTCGAGCAGTTGCGTGACGTCGGCGACGCCCAGCGCGACTATTCGAAGATCGTCAGCGAGATCAAGGCCGCGCAGTAGGCGGCGTCAAACCAGACATCACGGCCGGTAGCGCTTCTGCCGCCGCCTTGAGCGGTACCTGAAAATTGTCCCAGACCCGACTTCGCTCCTCCCTGCTGATGGCCCCGGCCCTGGCCTGGCTCGCGGCCCTGATGGTGGTGCCGTGCGCGCTGGTGCTGGCGCTCGCCTTCTTCCGGCGCGGCATCTATGGCGGCATCGAATACACCTTCACGCTGGAGAATTTCGGGCTGGTCTTCGACCCGCTCTATGCCGGCATCTTCCTCAATTCGGCGCGCATCGCCGGTACCGCGACGCTGATCGCGGTGGTGATCGGCTATGCCGCCGCCTACGCCATCGCAGCCGCCCCGCGCCGGTGGCAGCCGGTATTCCTGTTCTTCGCCGTGCTGCCGTTCTGGTCCAACTACCTGATCCGCACCTATGCCTGGATCGTGCTGCTCAACCGGGAAGGCCTGATCACCCAGCTGCTGCGCTGGTTCGGCTACACCGGCGAGCCGCCCTCAATGCTCTATACGGAAGGCGCGGTCATCGCCGGTCTCGTCTACAACTACCTCCCCTTCGTCATCCTCGCCTGCTACGCGCCGCTGTCGCGCCTCAACCCGGAACTCGCCGAAGCCTCGCGTGACCTCGGCGCTTCCGCCGCCACCACATTCCGCCGTGTCATCCTGCCGCTGACCGTGCCCGGCATCGCCGCCGGCGCGGTCTTCGTCTTCGTGCTGTCGATCGGCAATTTCGTCACCCCGGCGCTGCTCGGCGGCGGCCGCTTCCAGATGATCGGCAACCTCGTCTACGACCAGTTCCTGACCGCCAATGACTGGCCGTTCGGTGCGGCGTTGGCCATGGCGCTGATCGCCATCATGCTGCTGGTGCTGATGGCGCAGGCGCTCGCCGCCAATCGCGCCTCGGGTCACGTCACGCAAGCCGGCGGAGGCACCGATGGCTGAGTGTCCTCTCCTTCTCTTCTCCCCGTTCACGGGGAGAAGGTGCCCCGAAGGGGCGGATGAGGGGCGGCGCCAACGCCTGCCAAGTTGGGCGCTGCCCCTCATCTGCCTGCCGGCATCTTCTCCCCGTGAACGGGGAGAAGGACGCAGTTCGTTCACTCGGCTCCAAGCTACCGGAGGGCCGAGATGAATCAATCCTTTGCCCGCATCCTCGGCATGCGGACGATCCTCGTTCTCGTCTTCGCCTTCCTCTACATCCCGATCGCCGTGCTGGTGGCCCTGTCCTTCAACGAAGGCGGGTTGCCGACGGCATGGTTGGGCTTTTCGCTGAAATGGTATGTCTCGCTTGCCTCGAACAGCGCCATCCTCTCCGCCGCCCTCAACACGCTGATCGTGGCGCTGGTCTCGACCGCGATCGCCACGCTGCTCGGCACGCTGCTGGCGATCGGCATCGAGATGCGCCGGCAATACGGCAAGGGCCTCGAAGCGCTGATCTTCGCGCCGATGATCATTCCCGACATCGTGCTGGCGATCGCGCTGCTGTCGTTCTTTTCCATGCTCAACCTGACGATGGGCCTGCACACCATCATCCTCGCCCATGTCGTCTTCAACCTCGCCTTCGTCTGCTCGGTGGTGCGCGCAAGACTGAAGAGTTTCGACTGGT
The DNA here is from genome assembly GCF_003997935.1 of Mesorhizobium sp. M7A.F.Ca.US.006.01.1.1. GTDB lineage: Bacteria > Pseudomonadota > Alphaproteobacteria > Rhizobiales > Rhizobiaceae > Mesorhizobium. The sequence goes on along the minus strand of NZ_RZQL01000032.1, from coordinate 34,901 downwards.
CTATCGTCGAAGCCTCGGCCGATCTCGGCGCCTCCGCGCTCACCACCTTCCGGCGGGTGACATTGCCGGTCATCGCGCCGGCGGTGATCGCCGGGGCGCTGCTTGCCTTCACGCTCTCTGTCGACGAGTTCATCATCGCCTTCTTCACATCAGGCGCCGGGCGCGCCTCGACGACGCTGCCGATGCAGATCTACGCCATGATCCGCTTCGGCATCACGCCGGAGATCAATGCGCTGGCGACCATCGTCATGGCGGTCTCGATCACCGCGCTGACCCTGTCGCAGCGTCTCAACCGTGGGATCATAGGCCAATGAGCGCACCGCGCACGCTTCTGGCCATCGACAAGGTGTCGAAGAATTTCGGCCGGGTGAGCGCCGTGGACGGCATCTCGCTCGACATCCGCGAGAACGAATTCTTCGCTTTGCTCGGCCCGTCCGGCTGCGGCAAGACCACGCTGCTGCGCATGCTGGCCGGCTTCGAGACGCCTAGTGACGGGCGCATCCTGCTCGACGGAAGCGACATCGCCAAAACCCCGCCCAACAAGCGGCCGGTCAATTTGATGTTCCAATCCTACGCTCTGTTTCCGCATATGAGCGTCCGCGCCAATGTCTCCTACGGCCTGGAGATGGAGCGTTTGCCCGCGGCCGAAATCCGCTCCCGCGTCGACGCCATCCTGGCAACCACCGAGCTCGTGCCCTTCGCCGACCGCAAGCCGGAGCAATTATCGGGCGGCCAGAAGCAGCGCGTCGCGCTCGCTCGTGCCCTGGTCAAGCGGCCGCGCCTGTTGCTGCTCGACGAGCCGCTTGGCGCGCTCGACAAGAAACTGCGCGGCGCCATGCAACTGGAATTGAAGCGCCTGCAGCATGAGGTCGGCATCACCTTCGTCATCGTCACCCACGACCAGGAAGAGTCGCTTGTCATGGCCGACCGCATGGCGGTGCTCAGGGATGGCAAGCTGCTGCAATGCGACACGCCGCACGCGATCTATGAGCATCCGGCCGACCGTTTCGTCGCCGACTTCATCGGCGTGATGAATTTCGTGCCGGGCAAGGCCGCCGCCGATGGGGTTGTGGCCGCGAATGGCGTTCGAGTACTAGGCAAGGTTCCAGCAACGCTCTCGCCCGGCGCATCCGCTGTCGCTTCGGTGCGGCCGGAGCGCATCCGGCTGTTCCCAGAGGCTCCGACCGCCAACCGCACCACTGGCACGGTCGAGGCGCTGGCCTATCAGGGGCTCGACCTGCAGCTGCATGTCCGCACGCCCCTGTCGCCAAAACCGTTCCTGGTGCGCGTCACCGCAGATGCCGCCGACCGCCGGCCGGTCGCGTCGGGCGACCAGGTCGAACTCGGCTGGGATGCCGCCGATGTCAGAATTTTCGCAGAATGACAGGAGAAGCTTGATGGCGCAGAAGACGATCGCGTTTTTTCCAGAAGCGGCCTACGGCCCGGCGCTCAATTCCGTCGGCATTGCCCAGGCGGTCGAGGCGCGCGGCCACAAGGCCGTTTTCCTGTCCGACCCCGGCTTCGTCGATGTCTACAAGGGCTACGGCTTCGAGGCGCATCCGGTGAACCTGTCGGAGCCGATGCCGCCCGAACAGATGGCGAAATTCTGGGAGGATTTCATCAACGGCCACATCCCCAACTTCCGCAAATCGCCTTACGATCAGGTCGACAATTACGTCAAGGATTGCTGGACGGCGATCGTCGACAGCGCCAAATGGGCGCAGAAGGATTTGCCGCGCGTTCTGGCCAGCATCAAGCCGGATGTCATCTGCGTCGACAACGTCATCCTGTTCCCGGCCATCAAGCAGTGCGGCAAGCCGTGGGTGCGCATCATCTCGTGTTCGGAAAACGAGATCGAGGACGAAGACATCCCGCCGCATCTCTCGGGTTGCGGCGAGAACGACCATGCCGGTCACCAGCGCTATCGGGACCACTTCAACGCGGTGATCAGGCCGATCCATGACGACTTCAACGGCTTCCTCACCGCCAACCATGAGGAGCCTTATCCGATCGGCCAGTTCTTCGAGGCCTCGCCCTATTTGAACCTGCTGCTCTATCCCGAAGCGGCAAAGTTCAAGCGCCGCTATCCGCTCGACCCGGCAAAGTTCCAGTATCTGGAAGGCTGCGTGCGGCAGGAGAAACCCTACACGGTGCCGACATTCACCAAAAACAATGACGGGCCGCTGCTCTATGTCTCCTTCGGCAGCCTCGGCGCCGGCGATGTCGACCTGTTGAAGCGCATCATCGCGACGCTAGGCAAGACGCGCTACCGCGCGCTGGTCAATGTCGGCGGCTACAAGGACCAGTACACGGACGTACCCGGCAACGTGATCGTCGAGAGCTGGTTCCCGCAGCCTTCGGTCATTCCGCAGGTCGATGCGGTGATCCACCATGGCGGCAATAACTCGTTCACCGAGTGCCTCTATTTCGGCAAGCCGGCGATCATCATGCCCTATGTCTGGGACGGTCACGACAACGCCACCCGCGTCGAGGAAACCGGCCACGGTTTCGGCATGCCGCGCTACGACTGGACCGATGCCGAGCTGATAGCCAAGATCGAAGCCTGCCTGACCGATCCGAAGATGAAGGCCAAGCTGGCGAAGACATCTGGGCAAATGCAGGGGCAGAACGGGCCGGAGAAAGCCGCCGGGTTGTTGGAGGGGTTGCTGTGATCGAGATGTCGCGCCTGAGCACCCCCCTCTGTCCTGCCGGCCATCTCCCCCTCAAGGGGGGAGATTGGCTGTCATCACCGCTTTCGCCAACCGCAAAGGTCGTAAGGAAAACGCCGCCGCAGGAACTGCCAATCTCCCCCCTTCAGGGGGAGATGTCCGGCAGGACAGAGGGGGGGGGCGCCGTAGAGCACTGCTTCGACACGTGCAAAGGAGCGTCCGCATGACCTCCTCCGCCCCACACCTCTACCAGGCCACCACCCGAACCGATCTCGTCGACTGGGGCGCCCAACCCGACGCATTGTCAGGCGCCTCCCACTCGACCGGCAAACTCGTGCACAAGGGCCCGAACAACCAGCCGGAATCCGGCATTTGGGTCTGCACGCCAGGCCGCTGGCGGCTCTCGATCCCGCGCGACGAATTGTGCCATTTCGTCGCCGGCCGCGCGACCTACCGGTCGGATGTCGGTGAGGTGATAGAAGTCTCCACCGGCACCGTGGTCATGTTCCCCGCCGGCTGGACGGGCGAATGCACGGTGCATGAGACCATGCGCAACGTCTACATGCTGGCGTGACCACGGAGCTTGACGACATGCCGACACCGCACTGGCCGAAGGCCTCGAGCGTGGAACTGGAGGACTGGGGCGCGGGCAGCAACACGCTCGCCGGCTCGCCGCGCGCCTCGGGCAAGATCCTGTCGCAGAACCTGGACGGCTCCAGCGAATGCGGCCTGTGGTCGTGCACGCCGGGCGCGCGCAAGGTCACCTTTGCCGCCGACGAGTTCTGCCATTTCCTCTCGGGCCGTGGCAGCTATGTCCATGACGACGGCGAAGAGATCCCGGTCGAGGCCGGCACGCTGGTGTTCTTCCCCGCCGGCTGGACCGGCATCTCCATCATCACGCAAACGCTGACCAAGGCCTTCATGTGCCGCTGAGCACCCCTTTCAAGGAAATCGACATGACCACACCCATCATGAAATCCCCGCTCGCCATTACCGACCTCGTCGACTGGGGCGTCATCCCGACCATGATCGAGGGCCAATCCCATACCTCGGGCAAGCTGCTGTACAAGGGGCCGGAAGGCCGCTCCGAATGCGGGCTGTGGGTCTGCACTCCGGGCAAATGGCACTGCCATGTCACCCGCGACGAGTTCTGCCATTTCCTCGAAGGGCGCTGCACCTATGTGCATGAATCCGGCGAGCTCATCGAGATCGAGCCGGATACGGCAGCCTTCTTTCCGCAGGACTGGAAAGGTGTCTGCACCGTCCATGAGACCATCAAGAAGGTCTACATGATCCGCTGAGCGGATCTGAGAGGATGCCCATGGATTTCTCCGCTGACCGACCGGCCTTCTTCGTCAATCCGGACTATCGGCCGATGACGGGCACGATGAAACCGGTGATCGATCCCGCGACGCTGGAAACCGTCGGCGCCATTGCCGCCGCCAGCGACGGCGAGATCGACACTGTGCTCACGGCGGCAACCAGGGCGCAGGCCGCCTGGAAAAAGCTCGACGCCAAGAGCCGGGCCAGGCATCTGCATGCCGTCGCCAACGCCATCGAGGCGGCGGACTTCACGCGTTGCGCCGAACTGATGGTGCGCGAGATGGGCAAACCCTACCCCGAAGCGATCGGCGAGATCGCCAATTGCGCGCCGATCTTCCGCTACTATGCCGAGATGGCGCGCGACGATGCCGGCAAGATCGCCGGCACGACGCAGGCCGGTTCGTTCCAGTATGCGCGCTATGAGCCCTATGGCGTCTCCGTCCACATCATGCCCTACAACTTCCCGATCCTGTTGATGTGCTGGACGGTCGCCGCATCGCTCGCCGCGGGCAATGCCTGCATCATCAAGCCGGCCGAGGCGACGACGCTGTCGACGCTGGACTACATGACCGTGTTCCGCTCGCTGCCGGAAGGCCTGGTCTCCTGCCTGCCCGGCGACGCGGCGACGGCGCAGGCGCTGATCGCGTCAGATCGCACCCATGCGGTCGCCTTCACCGGCTCGGTCGCCGCCGGCAAGGCGGTGGCGGTGGCCTGCGCCGAACACATGAAGCCTTGCGTCATCGAAGCCGGCGGCAGTGACCCGCTGATCATAAGCGAGCATGCCCCGCTTGAGATCGCGGCAGCCGGCAGCGTCACCGCCGCCTTCCACCTCACCGGCCAAGTCTGCACTTCGGCCGAGCGCTTCTTCGTCGTCGATGCCGTGCATGACCGCTTCGTCGCGCTTTTCGCCGAAAGGACACGGGCGTTGCGCATCGGCAATGGCATGGACAAGACCGAGATCGGCCCGCTGGTCAGCGAAAGCGCGCGCGCCAAGGTCATGCGTCTCGTCGACGACGCCATTGCCCATGGCGCCGTCGCAGTCACCGGCGCGCGCATCCCGCCGGCACACAACACCGGCTGGTTCTACGAGCCGACCATCCTGACCGGCGTCACCCCTGATATGGCGATCGTGCGCGAAGAGTGCTTTGGGCCCGTCGCCGCCATCTGCCGGGTCAAGGATTTCGACGAGGCGATCCGGCTTGCCAATGATAGCCCGTTCGGGCTCGGCGCCTCTGTCTTCACCACCGATCTGGCCGAGGCGCATGAGGCGGCGGAACGGCTCGAAGCCGGCATGGTCTGGGTCAACAACCCGCTGATTGACAATGACGCCCTGCCCTTCGGCGGTTGGAAGGCCTCGGGCCTCGGCCGCGAACTCGGACGCCAGGGGCTCGATGCCTTCCGCCGCTCGAAGATGGTGATCATCGACCACAAGCCTGCGATCCAGGACTGGTGGTACCCCTATCCCGACAGCTGGTTCCGCGAGACCGGCGGCCGAAAGCACGTCTGAGTGTTTCGAACCCCGCTATCTCTGGATAGCCAGACCGACCATGAGCGGGAAAAGGCAATGCCGCCGAGTGAAACCCGGCGGCATCTTCTTTGACTGACCACTGCCGTTTCGGCGGCGATTCGTTACGGCGTCGTTTCCGTCTGCATCGCGGCAGCTGTCTGGTCGATCTTTTCGGCAAGAACGCCCTGAGCCCAGGACGTGACCGCGGCGTCGACGGGCTTGTTGGCCATATCCGCCAGTGCCGCGTCGAGCGATGCATCATCGGTGCCGACCGCGGCCGCAGCAGCAGCAGCGTTGTCGGCAGCGACCTCGGCCTGCAGAGCAGCTATCTTCCCAGGCAGGGCCGCCTGATCTTCGGGCGACATCGCGGCAATCTGATCGGGTGTCAGGGACGTCAGCGCATCCAGCTTAGCCTGTGCTGCGTCGGCGGCGGCCTGAGCGACCTTGGCTTTGGCGGACTGCGTCACGAATGCCTGAAGGGCGGCGAATTTCTTGCTCTTCGAGTTCATATAGGCGTTGATGTTGCGCTTCAGCGAGCTCACCCGGCCAAGCTTGGCGTGGATGTTCTTGCCTTTGGGCACGGACGAAACCTTGGTGGCCTTGTCGACCGTGGTGTCGTCCGCTTTGGCCACCTGCCCGGGGGCCGACGACGACTTGCCGTGCGAAGCGCCGCTCTTGCCATTGCCATTGCCGCCGCCGTTGCCATTGCTACCGCCGTTGCCATGCCCGTTGCCTCCGGCATTGCCACCGCCACCGCCGTGCCCATTGCCGGCGAGCGCCGGAGATGCCAGGAGCGCCAATGCGGCAAGCGCCGCCAGCAGAGTTTTTCGGTTTGTCATGGTAAACCTCCTCGAGGAACGCCACCTTCGCCCAACCGCTACGCGACCGTCGTATGAGGAATCGCTAATTGTACAGAGTAAACTTTGGACAAATGCGGTCTCAATACGCGATCTGGCAATCAACAGATCCCACAACCGGCTGATAATAAAGATAAATCTGCGACTTTGAGCAGCCATGGCACTGAAGTCCCATGCCCGGCCAGACCATGGTCCTGACCTCCGGCTGCAGGCACGGTGATGGTGACGGTCGTAGGGTATCCAAAGGTTTTGAGACAGGAGAGCCCGACATCGAAAACGCCGCCGCTCAGCCGATACTTTCACCGCCGTCGATTACCAGCGCCTGGCCGGTCATGAAGGATGAACGGTCGGAGACAAGGAACAGGATCGCTTCGGCGATCTCATCGGCGCTCGCCCAGCGGCCCATCGGGATCTTGGTCCGGACATAGGTTTCGATCGCCCCGCGTCCGCCCATCTGGGCGATGAACGGTTCGTTGAACGGCGTGTCGACCCATCCCGGGCAGAGCGCGTTGACGCGCACATTGTGCCGGGCATAGTCGAGCGACATCTGCCGTGTCATTGCCACCACCGCATGTTTGGAGGTTGCGTAGGCAATCATCTCGCGGTCGTAGAACACGCCCGAATTGGAGGCGGTGTTGAGGATGACTCCGCCGCCTTGCGCGATCATCGAGGGCATGACCTGCCTCGCCGCCAGGAACTGCGCCCGCACATTGACCCGCCACGAGGCATCCATGCCGCCGACCTCCACTTCGGTCAGCGTACCGCCGACCTGGATGCCGGCGTGATTGTGCAGGATGTCGATGCGACCGTATCTGTCGAGCGTGCCGGCAATGAGCTGTTCGACCGCCGCATCATCAGCGACATCGGTGGTGATCGCCTCGGCTTGGCCACCCACCGCGCGGATGTCCGAAGCCGTTGTTTCGCCGGCGGCCTGATCCCTGTCGGCGATGACGACCACCGCGCCTTCCCTGGCCATGATCATGGCGCCGGCGCGCCCGATGCCGGAGCCGGCGCCTGTCACCACGGCGATGCGGTCTTTGAGGATCATGGTACGGCTTTCAGTTCGACGGCTTGCGCTGGCGCAACTGCCATTGGGCAAGCACCACGAGCAGCACGGAAGCGACGAGCACGATCGTCGCGATGGCGTTGATCTCCGGCGTCACGCCGCGCCGGATCGACGCGAAGACATAGATCGGCAGCGTCGTCTGCGCGCCGGCGACGAAGAAGGCGATGATGAAATCGTCGAAGGAAAAGGTGAAGGCCAGCAGGAAGCCGGCAACGACCGCCGGCATGATCTGCGGCAGCACGATCGAGCGGAACGTCGTCAACGGTGTCGCGTAGAGATCGCTCGACGCCTCGACCAGATTGCGGTCGAGGCTGCCGAGCCGCGTGCCGACGATCATCGTCACCAGCGCCATCGAGAACAGCCCGTGCGCCGCGATGATCGAACCGTAGCCGAGCGCCAGCCGCGGCGGCTGGTCGTCGGGCCAGATCGAGGCGAGAAACGGATTGAGGACGATGAACAATTGGACGAGCGCGACCAGAGTCGAAATGCCGATCACGACGCCCGGAACGACGATCGCGGCGCCCAGAAGTGCGTCGAAGACCGCGCGGGTCCGCACGCCGACGCGCGCCAGGCCGAGTGCCGCCGCGGTGCCGCACAGCGCCGCCAGCAAGGCGCTGGTGGTGGCGATGAACAGGCTGTTCTTCAGCGCTTCGACCAGGAACGGGTTCGCCAGTGCCTTGCCGTACCATTGCACCGAAAAACCGGTGAACTCGCTGGCATGGTGACCGGCGTTGAAGGAGAACAGCACCACCAGTGCGATCGGCAGATAGAGAAAGGCGAAGACGGCAATGACGAAAGCGCGCATCAGATCAGATCCACCCGGCGGGCGCCGGAAACCCGGGTCGAAATGCGGTTTGCGGCAATCAGCACCACCACCGATACCAGCACCAGTGTGATGGCGATGGCCGATCCGAACGGCCAGTTGCGCGATTGCAGGAACAGGTCGACCAGCGCATTGCCGATGAAGAACACCTTGCCCCCGCCGAGCAGCGTCGGGATCAGATATTCGCCGAGCAGCAGGATCATCACCAGCGAGAAGCCGGTCATCACGCCCGGCAGCGACAGTTTCAGGGTCACGCCCAGGAAGGTGGAAAGCGGTGTCGCGCCGAGATCGGCTGAGGCTTCCAACAGCCTGCGATCAAGCCGTTCGAGGCTGACATAGATCGGCAGGATCATCAGCGGCAGGTAGCCATAGACGATGCCGAGCAGCACCGCGCCCGGCGTGTTGATCAGCCTGACATCCTCGATGCTGACAAAGGCGAGCAGCGCAGGAATGCCGCGCCCGCCCAGAATGTACATCCAGGCATAGGTCCGCATCAGGAGGCTGGTCCAGAACGGGATGACGACGAGCGCAAGCAGGATCAGCCGCCAACGTTGCGGAGCGCGCAGAGCAAGGTAATAAGCGACGGGATAAGCGACGAGCAGGCAGGCGAGCGCTCCCACCGGCGCCAGCACCATCGTGTTCCAGAAGGCGGTCGCCCGCGCCGGAAGGTTGGCATACTGCGCGAAAGTGAAAGCTGCCTGGTAGCCGCCTTCCGGCGCCCGTTCGCCGACGCTGAACACGGCGATGGCTATGAACGGCAGCACCAGGAACACCACCAGCCACGCGGTCGCCGGACCGAGCAGCATGGCGGTCAGAAAATTCTTGCGAAGACGGCTGCCATGCATGGAAAGATTGCCCCGGTGCCGGCGGGCAAAAAGCCCGCCGGTCAAGTTATCTGAATTTGAGGGCTGCGCTGCTCAAGCCGACTTGAAGCGCGCCATCAATTCGGCGCGGCCGGGGTCGGTCAGCGTTGCCGCCGCGCCGAATTCCAGCGGCGTCAGCAGGTCCGCCGCAGGATAGAGGATCGGATTGTCGAGCACCTCCTTGGGCAGCAGCTTGTTGACCCGCGCATCGGTCGAGGGCGCACCATTGGCCAAATGCTCCTTCACCGCCACCTGCGGGTTCATCAGGTAATTGAGCAGGGCGTAGCCCGCCGGCTTGTTCGGCGCGTCCTTCGGGATGGCGTAGAAATCAGTCCAGATCTCGCCGCCTTCCTTGCCCAGCACATAGGCGATCTCGGGAATGTCGCGATGCAGCTGCGCGCCGTCGTTCGTCCAGCACATGGTCATCCACGCGTCGCCGGCGCGCATTCCCGGCTGGTAGTCGGAGGAGACCGCGAACAGATGCGGCTTGACCTTCAGCAGCAGTTCCTCCGCCTTGGCCAGTTCGTCCTGCTTGAGCGAATTGAACGAGTAGCCGTAATATTTCAGCGCATTGCCGATCGTGGTCAGCTGGTAGTCATGCACCATGGTACGGCTGTCGCCTTCCGCCATGGCGGTGTCCCAGAACTCCTTCCAGCTCGTCATCAGCTTGGTCAGCTTCTTGGTGTTGACGGCAAAGCCGGTGGTGCCCCAGTTCTTCGGCACGGCGTAGATCGTCCCATCGATCGTGCCCTCCGAGGTGAAGCGCGGATCCTCTTGCGAGCCGTCGAAATTCGGCAGCTTCGCCAGCTCCAGCGGCTCGATGATGCCGAGCTTCTTGTAGGTCGAGATCGTGTAATTGGTCGGCACGAACAGGCTCCAGCCCGAGGCGCCGGCCTGCAGCTTGGCCAGCATCTCCTCATTGGAGCCGAACACGTTGACCTCGACGGCGACGCCGGTATCCTTCTTGAAGTTCTCGAAGGTCGCCGGGTCATGATAGTTCGGCCAGGTGGCGATCGACATGCGATCGCCAAGGCTTTCCGCGGCAAAGGCCGGTGTCGGCATGATGCCGATCTCGCGCGCCATCACCGCCGTGGCAATGCCAAGGCCAGTGAGGCCGAGGAAGTCGCGGCGGCCGATCGAGCCGCGCTTCAAACGCATCAGCTGGTCAACGAAATTCTCGGGGCTTATCGGCAGTCCGTCACGATATGATTTCGACATGTTTATCTACCCTCTGGTTGGCCCGTTGTTCTTGGTCTCCGCAAACGCCAGCGGCGTTCCGGAGGCAAAGCCGATGGCGACGGGTTCACCCGGCTTGAAGAGATTGCCGTGGCCGATCAGGTGGTCGGCCTTGGCCAGCAGCGTTCCGATGCCCTGGACCTCGATCGCGTATTCCGCCGTCGCGCCCAGGAAAATCCGGTTGCGGACGATGCCCTTGAATGGGCTGTCCGTCCGAGCGCCGAGACTGAGCGATTCAGGGCGAAGGCTGACCGAAACGGCCTCGCCCCGCTGCAAGGCGGTCCGGTTGCGCGCCGCAATGACGGTGCCATCTGCAAGCGCCACCTCCACCAGATCGCCGGTATGCCCGGCGACGGTACCGCTCAAAAGATTGGTCTTGCCGACGAAGTCGGCGACGAACAGGTCGGCTGGCTCGTCATAGATCTCGCTCGGCTGCCCGAGCTGGACGATGCGGCCGCCATTCATGACGCAGACGAAATCGCTCATCGACAGCGCTTCCTCCTGGTCGTGGGTTACGAGAACGAAGGTGATGCCGATCTCGCGCTGCAGGTTCTGCAGCTCGATCTGCATGTCGGTGCGCAGCTTCTTGTCGAGCGCCGCCAGCGGCTCGTCGAGCAAGAGCACCGCCGGCTTGTTGACCAGGGCGCGCGCCAGCGCCACACGCTGCTGCTGGCCGCCCGACAGTTCGTGGATCTTGCGGCGGCCATAGCCGGCGAGCCGCACCATTTCGAGCGCCTCGCCCGCCCTTGAGGTGATCTCGCGCGATGACAGCCTTGGCCGCGCCTGGCGCAGCCCGTAGGCGACGTTGTCCTCGACATCGAGATGCGGAAACAGCGCATATTGCTGGAACACCATGTTGACCGGTCGCCGGTAGGGCGGCGTGCCGGCCATGTCCTGGCCGCGAATGAACACCTGGCCTGCGCTCGGCTGTTCGAAGCCGCCGATCATGCGCAGGCAGGTGGTCTTGCCGCAGCCGGACGGCCCGAGCAGGGCGACAAAGGCGGAGAGCGGGACAGCGAGATCGATGCCGCTGACCGCGGTCACCGCGCCATAGCGCTTGGTGACGCCGCGAAACTCGATGTCGGGCACTGCGGTCAAAGGCTGCGGACTCCAGCGACAGGGCAATATCGGGACGCTACCAGAGCCAATGGCGGCTAGTATATACCTCTGAGGTGGTATATCTGGTCTATTTTCTCGTTTAAGGGGGTATGAATTGTCCCGCAGCGACGAATACAGCCGGCTCGCCACGCTCGTCGCGGCGACGCGGGAGACCAGCGGCGACCTCTTTGGCCACGCGCTGGTCGATTGGCTGCGGCAGCACGTTAGCTTCGACCACTGCGTGATCTTCGGCTATCGCGGCGCCTCGCGCCCGCCGCTGCTGTTCGAAACCTTCTCGCCGGCCGAAAGCCACGTCTTCGTTGCGCTCTATCAGGAAGGGCCATATCTGCTCGACCCGTTCCACCACGCGGCGGTCGAGCGCAAGGAAGGGTTCTGGCGCATGCGGGAACTGGCGCCGGACCGCTTCTATGCCAGCGAGTATTTCCGCTCCTACTACAGCCAGACCAGGCTGGCCGAGGAGGTCGGCTTCTTCGTGCCGCTGCCGGGCAAGGATGCGCTGGTGCTGTCGCTGATGCGGTTGCGCGCTTCAGGCCCGTTCGGCACCGCCGATGCCAGATTGTTGCGCGACATGGCGCCGGCGGTGGTCAACCTCGCCCGATTGCGCTGGCCCGCCCTCCCTGCCGACGGACCGGCAGAAATGAAGCAGGACGAGACGTCCGCTGTGGTCAACGACTTCGACCGCGCCCATATCTGGCAGAGCCTGTCGCTGACGCCACGCGAAAAGCATGTCGTCGACCTGGTGCTGCAGGGGCATTCGACGGAGTCGATCGCCAGGGCGATGCGCATCGTGCCGGGAACCGTGAAGGTCCATCGCCGCAACATCTATCGCAAGCTCAAGATCAAGTCGCAGGCCGGCCTGTTCGCACGCTTCGTCGAGATCATCGACGCGCGGATCCGGTAGGCCCGCTAACCGCCGGCTTCCCACGACCCGGTTTCGGCCATCCGCTTCAGCAACGGCGCCGGCTTGAACACATCCTTGCCCGTCCGCTGATGCCAGTATTCGAGCCGCTCGATGATCCTGGCCGGGCCTTCAAGGCCAGCCCAGAAAAGCGGTCCGCCCTTGCCGATGGGAAAGCCGTAGCCATTGACCCAGACGACATCGATGTCGGACGCGCGGGCCGCTATGCCTTCCTCAAGGATCTTGGCGCCCTCGTTGATCAGGGGGTAAAGCGTGCGCTCTATGATTTCCTCCGCACTGATCGCACGCGGTGCGATGCCGTTCTCGGCGGCCTTGTCGCGGATCAGCGCTTCAACCTCGGGATCCGGCACTGGCGTGCGCGCGCCAGCCTCGTAGAGATAAAAACCCCGGCCTGTCTTCTGGCCGAAACGTCCTTGCTCGCACAGCGTGTCGGCGATCACGGCCGACAGGCCACGCGCCTTGCGGTTGCGCCAGCCGATGTCGAGCCCGGCCAGATCGCCCATCTGGAACGGTCCCATCGGCCAGCCGAAATCGGTGAACACCTGATCGATCTGGCGCGGGGTAGCGCCTTCCAAAAGAAGCGCTTCGGATTCCGAACCACGCGCCGCCAGCATGCGGTTGCCGACGAAACCATGGCAGACGCCGACGACGACGGCCACCTTGCCAATCCGCCGCGCCAGGTCGACTGATGTCACCAGCGCATCGGGCGCGGTCTTGTCGGCCCGCACGATCTCCAGCAGCTTCATGACATTGGCCGGCGAGAAGAAATGCAGCCCGACGACATCCTGCGGCCGCGAGGTCGAGGCGGCGATTTCGTTGATGTCGAGATAGGACGTGTTGGTGGCCAGGATCGCACCCGGCTTGGCCACCGCTTCGAGCTTGCCGAAAACCCCCTTCTTGACCGCCATGTCTTCGAACACCGCCTCGACGATCAGGTCGCAATCGGCGAGGTCGGCATAGTCGGTGGAGCCCTTGAACTGGGCGAGCCGCTGGCGCTTGGCATCTTCGCTCAACGAACCGCGCGTGACGGACACCGAGTAGTTCTTGTCTATGGTCGCCAGTCCGCGCTGCAATGCTTCCTGGCTTGTTTCCAGGAGGGTAACGGGATAGCCGCCATTGGCGAAGGCCATGGCGATGCCGCCGCCCATCGTGCCGGCACCGATGACGCCGACGCGGGCGATCCGGCGCTTGACGATGTCCTTGCCTGGAAGCTTTGCCGCCTCACGTTCGGCGAAGAACAGATGGCGCTGCGCCCGCGACTGGTCGCTGGCGACCAGCTTGACGAACAGCGCACGCTCCGCCGCCAGCGCCGCATCGAAGGACAGCGTGACGGCATTGCGCACCGACTGCGCGCAGGCGATCGGTGCCTCGAGCCCGCGCGCCTTTTTGGCGAGGTCCGTTGCCTCGGCGTCGAAAGCCGCGAGGTCGGTCTCCTTGAGCCCCTCATTACGATCACGCACCGGCGTGAAGGGGCCGCCCTTGCGGGCGATTTCCCCAGCGAAGTTCACGGCATGCGTGGTCAGATCGCCATCGAAGACGGCATCGACGAGACCAGCTTCATGCGCCTCGGTCGCACCGATCGGCGTACCGGAGACGATCATCCTGAGCGCCTTCAGCGCGCCGACAAGGCGCGGCAGCCGTACCGTGCCGCCACCACCCGGCAGCAGGCCGAGCTTGACTTCCGGTAGGCCGAGTTTGGCGCCGGCGTCGGCAACGCGGAAATGGCAGCCGAGCGCCAGCTCCAGCCCGCCGCCGAGCGCGGTGCCGTGGATGGCGGCGACCGTCGGCTTGGCGATGGTTTCCAGCGTCGCCACGATGGCGCGCAGTTCGGGCTGCTGCATCGGCTTGCCGAACTCGGTGATGTCGGCGCCGGCGACAAAGGTCCGGCCGGCGCATGCAATGACGATGGCGGTAACCGAAGCATCATCCCGCAGCTCAACCAGCGCCTGCATCAGCGGTTCGCGGACATGAAAGCTCAGCGCGTTGACCGGCGGATTGTCGATGGTGACGATGGCGACGTCGCCGTCGCGGCTGATCCTGAGGAAATTGGACACGCAAACCTCCCAGCAATGGTGAGCGGCTTTGGCCGCGCGAACGGGATTTACAGCGCCATGACGCCGATGGGAACCGGATGTCGGCCTGGCACAATGATTACCGGTTTTGAAGTGCACGGCGCGCCAACGGCTTCCGCCGTCATGATCTCCGAAGTAGCGATCCTTCAGACCCCCCTCTGCCCTGCCGGGCATCTCCCCCGCAAGGGGGGAGATTGGACGTCACGACGGCCTTCGTCAATTTTCAACGTTGGAAGGCGGGCGAAACGGCGAAGCTGCCGATCTCCGCCCTTGCGGGGGAGATGGCCGGCAGGCCAGGGGGGTGCTGTCCCGCCAGCATACAACGTTCTGCGCTACCGCGGCGCCTTCTGCCCGCCCGCCGCCGTGATCACCCCGACAATGATCAGCCCCGTGAGCAGCAATCGCACTCCGGCACTCACCCCAAACGTGTTGAGCATGGTCAAAAGCAGCACCAGGAACAGCGCCGCGCCCCACACGCCGGGCACATTGGCCTTGCCGCCGGCGACCGAGGTGCCGCCGATGACGACGACGGCGATCGAGGCGAGCAGATATTCATTGCCGATATCGACATTGGCGCCGCGAAAATAGCCGGCGAGCAGCGCGCCGTCGATGCCGCCGAGCGCGCCCGACAGCGTGTAGGTGAGGAAACGGATGCGGCCGACATTGACGCCGGCGAGCCACGCGGCGCGAATGTTCTGGCCGATCGCCAGCACCGAGCGGCCATAGATCATCCGCTGCAGCGCGATGGCCGCACCGATGGTGAACAGCACGGTGAGGATCGCCAGCACCGGAATGCCCAGTATCTGCCAGTTGGCGAAATCGGCGAAGCCCGGCGGCGGCTTGATCTGCAGCCCGCGGCCGTAGCTGATGTCGATCGACTGGATGATGAAGCTGGCCGACAGAGTGGCAATGATCGGCGGGATGCGCAGCGCCCAGATCAGCAGATAGTTGACGGCGCCGACCGCCGCGCCACAGGCAAGCGCCGCCAGCAGTCCGACCACGATCATCGAATCATTGCCGTCCATCACTTTCATCGCAACGGCGCTGGCAAGGCCGATATTGGCCGGCAGCGACAGGTCGACATTGCCCGGGCCGAGCGTGATGACGAACATCTGGCCGACGCCGACAATGACGGTGAACACCGCAAGCGAAAGGGCCGCCGTCACCATGCCGCCGGCGCCGTAACCGCCGGTGAAGGCGATCGTCGCCAGCCAGACCAGCAGGGCGCCGAGGAACGACCAGATCCAGGTTTTGGCCAGCAGTGGTTTCAACGCGGCCATGGCTACCTCTCCCTGCGGCTGATCAGGACGCGGGCCGCCAGCACGATGATCAGGATGGCGCCGTTGGCGGCCACCTGCCAGTCCGGCGGGATGTGCATGAAGGTGAGCAGCGGCGAGGCGGCGAGCGCCAGCGTCAGCGCGCCGATCACCGCGCCGATCGGCGATACCCGGCCGCCGACGAATTCGCCGCCGCCGAGGATGACGCCGGCGATGGCCAGCAGCGTGTAGCCATTGCCGATATTGGCATCGGCCGAGGTGGTGATGCCGATCAGCGCCATGCCGGACAGCACGCCGAACAGGCCGGCGAGCGCAAACAGCACGATCTTGGTTCGGAGCAGCGACCAGCCGGCGCGGCCGAGTGCCGCCGGATTGCCGCCCGAGCCGCGCAGGATCACGCCGTAGGAGGTGCGCATCAGGCCGAAATGGACGATGAGGCCGATCAGCAGCGCGGCGATGATTGGGAACGGCACGAAAGGCGGTTTGAACGCCATCAGCCCGAGCAGCCAGTCCGGCGCCTTGCCGCCCGGCTTGGGCAGGACGAGAATCGCCAGCCCCTGCCAGACGAAGCTCATGCCCAGCGTCACCACGATGGACGGCAGGTTACGCAGATGGATCAGCGCGCCGAGCAGCGCATAGACACCGATCGATCCGAGCAGGATGACGGCGCCGATGAGCGGCGCGTCCTTCAGCCAGGTCGCCGTGACGCAGCCGACGAAACCGACGAAAGTGCCGATCGACAGGTCGAGCTCGTTGCCGGCAATGACGAACATCTGCGCGATCGTCGCCAGCGCGATCGGGATCGCCAGGTTCAGCATCAGGCTGAAGCCGAAATAGCTGATGGCGCGCGGGTTGAGCCAGGCGATGGCGAGCAGCACCAGCGCCAGCGACAGCGCCGGCAGCAGCCCGCGCAGCAGGCGGGCGCGGGCCAGCGCGCCACGCTCGGCGGAAGTCCTGGCAGCGGTGTCGAGGCTGGCGGCCGTCATCTCAGGCCGCATCGCCGAAGGAGGACTGGATGATCTTCTCTTCGGTCAACTGGTCGCGGCGCAGATTGGCGACGATGCGGCCGTTCTTGAAGACATAGATGTGGTCGCAATTGTCGAGCTCTTCGGTTTCCGTGGTGTACCAGAGGAAGGTGCGGCCTCGGGCGGCCTCCTCGCGCACGAGGTCGTAGACCTCCAGCTTGGTGCCGATGTCGACGCCGCGCATCGGGTCGTCCATCAGCACGATCTGTGCGTCCGAGCCGAGGGCGCGGGCAAACAGCGCCTTCTGCTGGTTGCCGCCCGACAGCGAGAAAATGTTGTTGTTCATATCGGGCGTGCGGATGCCGATCTTCTTCTGCCAGAACTGGGCGAGCTCGGCCTCGCGCTGCGGCGAGATCAGCAGCCCGCTGCGCAGCCGCGCCAGCGAGCGGATGCCGATATTCTCGGCAATCGACCATTGCGGAAAGATACCGTCCGACTGGCGGTCGCCGGCGACCAGCGCCACCGGTGCGGTCACCTCGATACCGGCCCGGGCGCGCGATGCAGCAGTGAAGATCGCCAGCAGCAGGTCGGTCTGGCCGTGGCCAGCCAACCCGGCAAGGCCGATGATCTCACCGGCGCAGGCGACAAGGTCGGTGCCGTCCTTCTGCGCGGCGGGCCGCGCCCGGACCCGCAGCGGACTAGCGGCTGGCTTGGCGGCAGCGATTTGCGCCGCGATCTTCTGGCGCGCTTCCGCGCCGCCCATCGCCGTCACCAGCCGGTCGCGGTCGAAGGCGCTGGCGGCGTCAGCGACAACCACCTTGCCGTCGCGCATCACCACGATGCGGTCGGCGTTGCGCAGCACCTCGCCCAGCACATGCGAGATCAGGATGCAGCTTTTGCCACCGGCAACGAAGCGGCGCACGAAGGCCAGCAGCTGGCCCGCCGTATGCGCGTCGAGCGACGATGTCGGCTCGTCGAGGATGACGAGGTCGAGACGATCCTGCGTGACGGTGAAGGCGCGTGCGACCTCGACCATCTGGCGCCGGCCGATCGACAGGTCGCCGACAATGTCCGACGCCGAGATGCTGTGACCCGGAAAAATCTCGTCGAGCTTGGCGGCGATCAGATCGGCCGCCTTGCGCCGCCAGCCGAAGCCGCGCAGCGACGCATGATTGATGCGTGTGTTCTCGGCAACGCTGAGATTGGGGCACAGCGACAGTTCCTGGAACACACAGCGTATGCCGAGCTGCTGCGCCCGCGACACCGAGTAGTTGTCCTCGGTGCCGCCATGCACGCCGATCTGCCCGCTGTCGGGCACCAGCGTGCCCGCCACCATGTGCATCAGCGTCGATTTGCCGGCGCCATTGTGGCCGACGAGACCGACGCATTCGCCGGGTTCGACGTGAAAATCCACGCCACCCAGTGCGCGAACGGCGCCGAAATGCTTTTCGGCGCCGTTCAGTCTGATGATGTCAGCGTTACCCCTGGGCATGCTTAACGATACTCGCTTGGCTGTACGGACGGCAACGCTGGCCGACACTCACTTGATGTTGGCTTTGATGGCCGCGATCGCGTCTTCCTGCGTGTATTCGTGGCTGGCGACGCCGCCCTTGGGGATCTTCGGCAGCTCGGCCTCGAAATCGTCCTGTGTGAAGGCCAGATACGGCACCAGCAGATCGTGCGGAATATCCGTGCGGCCGTCGAGCACCTGCTGCGCCACCCAGAAGGCGAGCGACGACACGCCGGGCGCGATCGAGGCCGACCAGGTCTGGTAGCCGTCCTTGTCCTTCTGCTCCTTCCACCACTGCAACTCGTCCTGGCGGTTGCCCATGATGATGGTCGGGCGCGGCTTGCCGGCGGCGGCGAAGGCCTGTGCCGCGCCGTAACCGTCGCCGCCCTGGTCGACGACGCCGACGATGTCGGGCAGCGACGGCAGGATGGTCGCCACCGCCTTCTGCGCGGTCGTCTGGTCCCAGTCGCCGGTCACCGAACCAACGATCTTGAACTCGGGATGGGCGGCGACCCCTTCGAGGATGCCGGCATGGATGGCATCGTCGATCGAGGTCCCGGCAAGCCCACGGATTTCCAGCAGATTGCCGCCCTTGGGCTGGAACTTGGCCATCTGCTCGATTTCCTGCTTGCCCATGTCCTTGAAGTCGACGACGACGCGGTAGGCGCAAGGCTCGGTCACCGTGCCGTCGAAGGAGACGACGACGATGCCGGCGTCGCAGGCCTGTTTGATGGCGCCGTTCAGTGCATCCGGCGAGGCAGCGTTGATGACGATCGCGTCATAGCCCTGCAGGATCAGGTTCTGCACCTGCGCCGCCTGCGTCGGCACTTCCTTGTCGGCGGTGGTGAAGATGTCGGCCGCGCCGACGATCTTGTCGGCGACCGCCTTCTTGGTAACGATGCCATAGCTGTCGAGCATCGCCTGCCGCCAGGAATTGCCGGCATAATTGTTGGAAAAAGCAATCTTCTTGCCACTGGTGTCGGCCAGCGCCGTGCCCGAGGCGAGCATTGCCGCCAGAGCGCCCAGAACGAACAGTTTCTTCATGTCGTTATCCTCCCAGATGTGTTGACTGCTGCATTCCCACCGGCTTTGACCCCGGCCTCACTCCCAACTCTGATTTGAGCACGGATTGTCGTGAGCTCAAAACAGTCTCAATCCCGGCACGCGCACCCTGAGCCGGTACAGCGACGTCGACGCGGTAATATAGAGGCTTTGCAAATCGTCGTCGCCGAAGGTGAAATTCGCGCAATCTTCGGGCGTCCGGATGACGCCAAGAATGGCGCCCGACGCGTCGAAAATGTGGATGCCGCCGGGTCCGGTGCAGTAGAGATTGCCGCGGCTGTCGATCTTCATGCCGTCGGGCGCTCCCGGGCCCTCGCCCTCGGTTACTGCCCAGACGGCGCCGCCATTGAGGTCGCCATTGGCTTCGACGCCGAACACCCTGATGTGCCCGCGTTCGGTGTCGTTGATGAACAGCCGCGACTCGTCGAGCGAAAAGCACAGCCCGTTCGGCTGCCCGAAATCGTCGGCCAGCAATGTCAGCCGGGCGCCGTCGCCATCGATGCGGTAAACGCCCTGGAACGACAGCTCCTGCGGGCGTGGCACGCCATAGAATTCCTTCCGGCCATAGCCGGGATCGGTGAAGTAGATCGATCCGCCGGTGGCGACCACGATGTCGTTCGGGCTGTTGAGCTGCTTGCCCTGGTGGTGCGTGGCAAGCACCGTCGCGCTGCCGTTGGGCTCGGCGCGGGTCACCCGGCTCGTCGCGTGCTCGCAGGTGACCAGCCGCCCCTGGCGGTCCAGCGTGTTGCCATTGGCCTTGTGGCTGGGCTCGCGGAACAACTCGATCTCGCCTGCGGCACTGCGGCGATACATGCGGCTTTCCGGAATGTCGGAGAAGACCAGCCATTTTTCGTAAGGGTGCCAGACCGGCCCCTCGAGGAAACCGAAGCCGCTCGCCAGCGTCTCGATGGTCGCATCGCCGACGACGTCGTCGAAGCCGGAATGGCGCGCGCGCGCCGGCACCGACATCATCGGCTCCCGGCGCGAACAGCCGTGCTACTCCGCATGGTGACGAATGGCATGAGCGCTTCCCGATACAGTCTTCTTGTTGAGGCAGAGCGTAGGCGCGGTACCGGCGAGCCGATACGGGTCAAAGCGCACGGCCGACTGTGCGTTTGCACAGTCGGCCGTGCCTATCGAGCACAGGATAGCGGCGACGTCAGATCAGGGCCGGCGAACACTTCGCAAAAGCGCGGTCAAGGTTGCGCTCGCGCACGCCACCGCCACGAGCACGACCACGCCGGCAGAGTTGGATTTTTGCCCTGCGCGAAATGAGTCGTGCTGCGTGGGTAGAGGGCTGTGAACCAAGGTTTTCAGATCGGACCGGCTGCCGTGCCGAACGGAATAGGCGCGCGTGAACTCGGCACCGAGAAGGAAAATCTCCGACGAGTAGTAAACCCAGAGCAGTATGACGAGCAGTCCGCCGGCGGCGCCATACGAAGACGCAATCGCGCTGGTGCCGATATACCAGCCGATAAGTGATTTTCCCAAGGTGAACAGGGCCGCGGTCCCGACAGCGCCAATCCCCACATCGCGCCATTCCAGGGTTCGATCGGGCAAAACCTTGTAAATGGCGGCAAACATCACGGAGATAAGCGCAAACGAAACGACGCCATTGATCCCGCTGAGTATGATCGTTCCGAACGGCAGGTGGGCGTTGATGAAAGCGCCCAGTGCCGAAATCGCAGCGCTTGCGATGAGAGAGACCAGCAACAGGAACCCGAGTGCGGCCACCAACCCCAGACTGGCGGCCCGTGCCCGCACCAGACGCGACAGGGAATTGCCTTGCGGTTCGATCTTCCAGATTGTGTTCAACGACTGCTGCATTTCGCCGAAGACGCCAGACGCGGCCACCAGCAAGGTGACCAGCCCTATGATCGCGGCCCAGGTGCCGTACAACCTGCCGGATGCACTTTCCAAGGCCGTCTTGAGGAGATCGGCGCTTTCCGGTCCCATCAGCCCTGATATCTGCGCGGACAAGGCCAATTGTGCGGCATCGTGGCCGAAGACGAGACCAGCGATCGCAACCACGATCAGCAAGATCGGCGCCAGCGAGGTGGTGGCATAAAAGGCCATCGCAGCACCATGGCTAAGCGCATTGTCGTCGATGAAGCCGACTATGCTTTCACGCACCAGGTGCCATGAATCTGTGATTGAGGGTCGCACTTCCGAACCGCAGGAATTGAGTTGGCGTTCACCAGCAATGCGCCGGACCTTCCGATGTTCCGGGTCGCGGCCGCCCTTGTTTCAGTGTTCCGCCAGCCAGGCATCGAGCCGGTCCTGTTCGCGGCGCAGTGCGTCGATGTTGATCAGGCCACGCGCCATGGCGAGATAGATCGCCCGCGTCCGCGAGTTGAACACGGAAGCATCGCCGGCGCCGTCCTCCGCCGGCATGATGCCGAGCTTGTCATAGACATGCTTGATGCGGCTCTGCGCACCACGGATCGACAGGCCGCGCCGTGCCGCGATCGCCCGGTCGGTGAGGCCAAGCGCGATGTCGATCAGGCTCTCATATTCGCCGTCGGTGATGCCCTCGAACTTGTCCTGCACGCGGTGCTGGATGCCGCGGATCTCGCGGTCGATGATGCAGTGGCCATCGCGGAAAACGCCGCGCAAGGCCGACCGCATGCCCTCCTCCGTCGCTGACTTCAACACATAGCCATAGACCGAGCCGGGCGGCACGATGCGCGCCACGCCGCGCACATAGGCCTCGTCGGCGAAATTCGACCAGAACAGGATGTGCGTGCCGGCGCGGCGATTCCAGATCGCCTTGGCAACTTCGATTCCCGTCGCCTTCGGCATCTGCAAATCGAGCACGACATGCAGTGGCTCGCGCTCAGTCGCCAGGTTGATGGCGTCCTCGCCGTCGCTCGCTTCGATCACCTCGACGTCGCCGGGCCACAGCTGCTCCACCGTTCGCCGCGCGAAGCTACGGTGCAGCCCGTCATTCTCGGCGATCATCACAAGCATCACATGGCCTCCGACACGGCGAGTTCGCCGGGCATTGTTGCAGCCGCCACGACGGGCAATTCCCGCGACGGCTGGCGATCGATCTCGACGACGACGCGGGTGCCGCCGTTCTTGCGGCTGGCCTGGCCGATGCGCAACCGCGCCCCGATAAGGGCTGCCCGCGTGTGCATATGGCCGATGCCGCCATACGCGGCCGGATCGACAGTGCCGCAGCCCTGGCCGTCATCCGTCACGATCACCCGCAGCACACTCGCGGTCGACGCCAGCAGCACGTCGATGCGGTGCGGCGCGGCATGGCGAACGGCATTGTTGATCGCTTCCTGCACGATCCGGTAGAGCGCCGTCCGCACTGGCTCGGACAGGCTGTCGGCGCCGCCGTCGCTGGTGTCGGCGATGCGCACGGCGATCGGCGGCTTGGCCCTGGCGACGCTGCGGTTGAGATGCGCCTCGACCGCGTCGCGCAGGCCGAACAGTTCGAGCACGCTCGGCCGCATGTCGTCGACGATGTGGCGCAGTTCCGTCAGGCAGCCGGCGACTTCCTTTTCGAGATCGGCAAGCTGTGCTGCCCGCGCCACGCCCTGGCCGCGAAGGGCCGAAAGCTGGCGCGCGATCCGGGCGAGATCGGCAAGCGTCTGGTCATGCAGATCCATGGCCATTCGCCGGCGTTCGCGCTCCATGCCTTCGGTCAGTTGCGAGGCACCGACGCGCAGCAACTCGACGCGGTTTCGCGCCTCGCTCTCGGCCAGCATGGCGCGGCGCGCCTCCTCGGTCTGTATCAGCGCGAAGATGTAGGGCGCGATCAGGTCCGCGCATTGCTGGGCGACCGCGACATCGGCAAGCGTGTAGCAGTCGACCTCGTGACGGCTGATGTTGAGCGCGCCGATGATGCCGCCGCGCGCCCTGAGCGGCACGACGATGCGGCTGCGCAACCTGGCGGCGAAGATCGGACCATCGATGGCGGTGGCGAAATGGAACCGCTCGTCGCTCAACGCGTCGTCGGCGAGCAGATAGGGAACTTCGCCCCACAGCACCGAGCGGATCGGGCTGACTTCGGTCGGCAGCGGATGCTGGGCAAGCTCGCTCCAGCTGGTGTGGAAACCGGCTTCGTAACAGGCGTGCCGGCGGCCATCATGCGACAGCACCGCCAGATCCATGTGGTCGTGCGGAATGAGCGAGCCGATCTCGATGGCGGTCGCGCGGAACGCCGTGCCGGGATCGATATGGCCGGCAAGTGCCCGCGATATCGCCAGCAGCCGGTCGATCAGGACCAGGGACACTTCCGCCATTGCTTTCACGATCCTCCCGTGCCGGGAAATAGTGGACGCATGCCGCCGCCGCTGTCAACGCGGCGCCGCTGGCCATAGGAATTTTTTCTTGACTCGGTGACCTCAGCTATGGTAGATTTTCGTCCATGGTGCTGATTTGCGCCAGTGACCCGCCGTACAGGCGGGTTTTTTGTTTGATGCTCCGTCAGCCAATGCGCCGGCGAAGGCTCCGAAGAAAACCGTTGGCCCGAATTCGTTGCCCTGCCGTTGGCGCGCCCGATCAACTTGCGGTGCAATGATTGTAAAGGGTTCGCGTCCTGGTCTAGGGAGGAGGCCAGGAGACCGAAACAGAATGCCAGTGACGCAAAACGTTGCTCCGGGCGCCCCGGGAATTCCGGCGCGCTGGACATCAAGCGCCAAGAGTGGCGTCGGAACGTCGCTTTCGCCGGCCGGCCGGATCTGGTTCACGATCAGCCACGGCATCCTCAACGAAATCTACTATCCGCGCGTCGACAGCGCCTGCACCCGCGACCTCGGCCTGATCGTCACCGGCCCCGGCGGCTGTTTCTCGGAAGAGAAACGCGATGCCGTGCATACGATCGAACCGTTCGAGGACGGCGTGCCCGCCTACAGGCTGGTCAACACGGCGAGCGACGGCGCCTGGCGGATCGAAAAGCGCATCCTCGCCGACCCGGCGCGCCCGGCGCTGCTGCAGGAAATCACCTTCACGGCGCAGAAAGGGATGCCCGGTGACTACCGCGTCTACGCGCTTCTGGCGCCGCATCTGGTCAATGCCGGCATGGGCAACACCGCCTGGGTCGGCGAGCACGAGGGAAAGCCGGTGCTGTTCGCCTCGGGGCGCGGCTCTTGCCTGGCGCTGGCCTCGTCGCTGCCCTGGCGAACCGGTTCGGCCGGCTATGTCGGCTTTTCCGACGGCTGGCAGCAACTCCACAACACAGGTGAGCTCGACGCGGCACACCAGCGGGCCGAGGACGGCAATGTCGCGCTGACGGGCGAGATCGGCTTTTCCGCGACCAGGACCAAGGCTTTGCTGGCACTGGGATTTGGCCCGACATCAGAGGAGGCCGCGGAACATGCTTTCGCCAGCCTGAAGCAGGGTTTTGGACCCGCGGCGAAATCCTACCTCCAGAACTGGCGCACTTGGCAAAAAGGCTTGCTGCCGCTGGACGACCGGCACGCGGTGCCCGGGATCAACTTCTATCGCATCTCGACGGCGGTGCTGGCAACGCACCGGTCGATCGCCACACCGGGCGCCGCGGTCGCCAGCCTGTCGATCCCGTGGGGCTTCGACAAGGGCGACGATGATCTCGGCGGCTACCATCTGGTCTGGCCGCGCGATCTGGTCGAGACGGCGGGCGGCTTTCTTGCTGCCGGCGATGCTGCCTCGGCCCTGCAAATCCTCGATTACCTCGGGTCCATCCAGCAACCGGACGGCCATTGGCCGCAGAACGCCTGGCTCGACGGATCGGCCTATTGGCCCGGCATCCAGATGGACGAATGCGCCTTTCCGCTGCTGCTGGCCGATGCCTTGCACCGCGCCGGCCATTTGCCGCGCGCCAGGCTCATGACCTTCCTGCCGATGATCGAGCGCGCCGCCGGCTATGTCGTGCGCAACGGGCCGGTCACCGGCGAGGACCGCTGGGAAGAGGATGCAGGCTACAGCCCGTTCACGCTCGCGGTCGAAATCGCCGCACTGCTTGCCGCGGCCGACCTGCTCGACGCCTGCGGCAAGACAGACGCCGCGACCTATCTGCGCGAGACAGCAGACGTCTGGAACGACCAGGTAGAGCGCTGGACCTACGTCACCGGCACGGCGGTCTGCAGTCAAGTCGGCGTCGACGGCTATTATGTCCGCATCGCGCCGCCCGACAGCGCCGAGGCCGGTTCGCCGAAGGACGGCTATGTCCCGATCAAGAACCGGCCGCCCGGCGACACGGATCGGCCCGCCAAGGAGATCGTCAGCCCGGATGCACTGGCACTTGTCCGCTTCGGTCTGCGAGCGGCCGACGACCCACGCATCGTCAATACGGTCAAGGTCATCGACGCGCAATTGCGCTGCGATCTGCCGCAAGGGCCGCTCTGGTACCGCTACAACGGTGACGGCTATGGCGAGCATGAAGATGGCGCACCTTTCGATGGCACCGGACAGGGTCGCCCCTGGCCGCTGCTGGCCGGCGAACGCGCCCACTATGAGCTGGCGGCTGGACACGAGGAAAAGGCAGCCAGCCTGCTGGCAGCGCTGGAAGACTCGGCCGGACCGGGCGGCCTGTTGCCGGAGCAGGTCTGGGACGGCGCCGATCTGCCGGAACGCGAACTGCGCCACGGCCGCCCCTCGGGCAGCGCCATGCCGCTGGTCTGGGCGCATTCGGAGCATATCAAGCTGCTGCGCTCGTTGCGCGACGGCGCGGTCTTCGACATGCCGCCGCAAGGCGTCAAGCGCTATATAGAGGACAAGACCGTATCGCCGTTCAGAACATGGCGGTTCAACAACAAGATCCGCACGGTCCCAGCCGGCAAGACGTTGCGCGTCGAAGTGTTGGACCCGGCTACAGTCCACTGGAGCACCGACAACTGGGCGACCGCCCATGACAGCCAGACGGTAGAGAACGCCTTCGGCATCCATCTTGCCGATCTGCCCGCGGCAAGCCTCCCCGAGGGAAGCACGCTGACCTTCACTTTTTTCTGGCCCGGGACCGGCGATTGGGAGAATGTCGACTTCTCCGTCACATCGGGCGACCAAGATGGCCAGTAGATCATAGCCAGTAGACCTTCCCTCGATAAACCCCGCAAATCTCCAAGGAAACAGGGACGAAACCATGCAGATCGGAATGATGGGACTGGGCCGGATGGGCGCCAACATGGTCCGGCGCCTGATGCGCGACGGCCACGAATGCGTCGTCTACGACATCAACCCGGCCAGCGTCGCGGCCCTGGTGACCGACGGCGCGCTAGGGGCGGCCTCGCTGGAAGAATTCGTCGGCAAGCTGGCCAAGCCGCGCTGTGTGTGGCTGATGCTGCCGGCGGCGATCACCGGCAGGATCATCGACCAGGTGGCGGCCCTGATGGAGCCCGGCGACATCGTCATCGACGGTGGCAATTCCTATTACCACGACGCCGTCGACCAGGCCGCGAAACTTGCCGGCAAGGGTATCCATCTTGTCGATGTCGGCACCAGTGGCGGCGTCTGGGGCCTGGAGCGTGGCTACTGCCTGATGATCGGCGGCCCCGACGTGGCGGTGCAGCACCTCGATTCGATCTTCGCCACGCTGGCGCCGGGCGCCGATGCCGGCTCCAATCCGCCCAGGGATGCCGGGACCGCGCCCTTCGGCTATTTGCATTGCGGACCGAGCGGCGCCGGCCACTTCGTCAAGATGGTGCACAACGGCATCGAATACGGCGTCATGGCCGCCTATGCGGAAGGCATGAACATCCTGAAGTCGGCCAATGCCGGCAAGCGGCAACGGACGGCGGACGCCGAGACCAGTCCGCTGGAAAACCCGCAATACTACCAGTTCGACATCGACCTTCCCCAGGTGGCCGAGGTCTGGCGGCATGGCAGCGTCATCGGCTCCTGGCTGCTCGACCTGACGGCCGGAGCCTTGAAAAGCGATCCGGGCCTGGTGAATTTCGGCGGCCGCGTCTCGGATTCCGGCGAAGGCCGCTGGACGCTGAAGGCGGCTATCGACACCGGCGTGCCGGCGCCGGTTCTGTCCTCGGCGCTTTTCGACCGCTTCTCCTCGCAAGGCGAATCCGAATTCGCCGACAAGCTGCTCTCCGCCATGCGCTATGCCTTTGGCGGCCATGTCGAGAAGCCGAAGGCCGGCAAGTGACGACAGCGGGGGAGACACGCGCATGAGCCAGGAACGGTCCGACACGCTGGTGCTCTTCGGGGCAACCGGCGACCTCGCCCACAAGAAGATATTTCCAGCCCTTTACCAGATGGTCGCCAAGGGCACGCTTACCGAACCGGTGATCGGCGTCGCCTTCGATGCCTGGGACCTCAAGCAATTGCAGGCGCGCGCCCGCGACGGCATCGTCAATGCGCTCGGCAAGATCGACGAAAAGGCGTTCGCCAAATTTGCCTCGCTGCTGCGCTACGTCAGCGGCGACTACCGCGATGGAGCGACGTTCGAGAAACTGAAGAGCGCCCTCGGCACCGCACAGCGGCCGCTGCACTACATGGCGGTGCCGCCGACCATGTTCGAGACCGTCGTCCAGGGGCTGGAGCAATCGGGCACCGCGCATGGCGCGCGGCTGATGGTGGAAAAGCCCTTCGGTCACGATCTGCAATCGGCGCGCTGGCTGAACCGCGTCCTGCATCTGGTGTTCGACGAACAGTCGATCTTCCGTATCGACCATTATCTGGGCAAGGAAGCGATCCAGAACCTGCTCTATTTCCGCTTTGCCAATTCCTTCCTGGAGCCGATCTGGAACCGCAACTACGTCGAGAGCGTGCAGATCACCATGGCCGAGGATTTCGGCGTCGAGGGACGTGGCCGCTTCTATGACGATGTCGGCTGCATCAGGGACGTCATCGAGAACCATCTGCTCAACATCCTGTTGCTGCTTGCCATGGAGCCGCCTGTCGGCCGCTCCGCCGACGACCTGATCGATGAGAAGGTGCAGGTGCTGCGCGCGATCAGGACGCTGACAAAAGACGATGTCGTGCGTGGCCAGTTCACCGGCTATCTCGCCGAGCCCGGCGTGGCGCCGAATTCGCCGGTCGAGACCTTCGCGGCGGTGCGTTTCTTCGTCGACACCTGGCGCTGGCAGGATGTGCCGTTCTTCATCCGCGCCGGCAAGAACATGCCGGTGCATGTCACCGAAGTGGTGGTGCGGCTGAAGCGGCCGCCGCTCGATGTCTTCGATCCGATCAAGCCAGCCGACCAGAACTACGTCCGCTTCCGCATCGATCCGCAAGTGGTGATCGCCATCGGCGCACAGCGCAAGGCGCCGGGCGACGACATGATCGGCGAGCAGGTCGAACTGACGGCGCTCGACGACTCGAAGGGCGACATGCCGCCCTATGAGCGCTTGATCGGCGACGCCATGAACGGCAACGGCCAGCTCTTCACCCGCCAGGATGCCAGCGAGCTGGCCTGGCGCATCGTCGGCCCGGTGCTTGGCGACACCACGCCGCCGCACCTCTACGAGCCGCTCACATGGGGACCCGCGGACGTCATGGCCGGGTTCGGGCCGCCCAATGGCTGGATCGATCCGGTGAAGTGAGAGGACCACACGATGGCCAAGGCAGTGAAGCAACCGGCATCGGGCACCGAGAAGCCGGACATTGAAAAGATCGTGCTGACGATCGACATCGGCGGCTCGCACGTCAAGATCCTCTCCAGCGCCGGCGGCGCGGAGCGCCGCGCCGATTCGGGGCCGGGCCTGACGCCGCAGCAGATGATCGATACGGTCAACAAGCTCGCCGAAGGCCTGTCCTACGACGTAGTCTCGATGGGCTATCCCGGCCCGGTCAACCACAACAGGCCGCTCGCCGCCCCCGCCAATCTCGGCAAGGGCTGGGCCGGATTCGACTTCGCGGCTGCATTCGGCAAACCGGTGAAAGTGGTCAATGATGCGCTGATGCAGGCCATCGGCAGCTACGAGGGCGGGCGCATGCTGTTCCTCGGGCTCGGCACCGGTCTCGGTGCGGCGATGATTGCCGACAACGTCGCCCAACCGATGGAACTCGCGCATCTGCCCTACAAGAAGGACAAGAGTTTCGAGGATTATGTCGGCGAACGCGGCCTGGAAAAGCGCGGCAAGAAGAAATGGCGCAAATACGTCTTCGACGTCGTCGACCGGCTCCGTGCCGCCATGCAGCCGGACTATGTCGTCATTGGCGGCGGCAACGTCGACAAGCTCGATGAATTGCCCGCCGACTCCAGGCGCGGCGACAACACACGCGCCTTCGAAGGCGGGTTTCGTTTGTGGCGCGACAAGGCGCTGATAGTCTGATACTGTTATTGTTTAATATAGTTGTTCAAAATAACGTGTGACCTGCCATCAAGTCGTTGCAATACGCAGATTTGCCGACTAGGAATTCCGCGCTACAACAACGCCATTCGTTCCGTGGACGCACGAAGGACGCCATAGCATTTTGATTTCGCGCATGATCCTTTCCGGAAGTCGAATCCGATTTTCAGGTCATTCGCTGTAGACGGAGAAATAGAGTGACCGACGATAGCAACAGTGCCCGTAAAGACATCGATCTGCTCGAACTGACCGCCCACATCGTGTCCGCTTACGTCGAGAAGAACCGCCTGCCCGTCTCCGGCCTGGCCGACCTCATCGCCAGCGTCAGCGCCTCGATAAGCGGGCTCGGCAAGCCTGTTGTCCCGGTGGCTGCCCCGCTGGTCCCGGCGGTCAACCCCAAGAAGTCGGTGACGCCCGATTTCATCATCTGCCTCGAGGACGGCAAGAAGTTCAAATCGCTGAAGCGTCACCTGGGCGTGCATTTCGGCCTGACGCCGGACGCCTATCGCGCCAAATGGGGCTTGCCGTCGGACTATCCGATGGTCGCCCCCAACTATGCGGCGTCGCGTTCGCTGCTGGCGAAGTCGATCGGCCTCGGCCGCAAGGCCGCCCCTGTGAAGGCGCCCGCCAAGGGCAGGAAGGCGAAGGCCTCGGCCTGAACTTCAGTCCTGAGCCAACAGTTAGGACGACTGGAACAGAAGCCTGCCGGCGAATTCGCCTTGGCAGGCTTCATGTTTTTGTGGCTTGGATGGACCGGGCAAGGTCTTTGGGGGAAGCCATGAACTACACCAGGATGGTGATCGAGAAAGAGGCGCCGGAAGAATACGGCTACGACCGTATCCGCTGCAATCTTTCGGAAAGCTCGATCGCCGACCAGAAGCTCTCCGACATCGGCCTGTCGCTGCCTGATCTCACGCTTTTCTATGGCGAGCATCGCGGCGACAAGCAGTTGCGTGCACTGATATCGGCGCAGGATGCCGGCATTTCGCCGGATGATGTGCTGGTCACCGCCGGTGCCGCAGGGGCGCTGTTCATCATCTCGACCTCGCTTTTGTCGGCCAATGACCATCTCGTCGTCATCAGGCCCAACTACGCCACCAACATCGAAACCCCAAGGGCGATCGGCTGCGCCATCAGCTTTGTCGACCTGGCCTTCGAGGAAGGCTTCGCCATCGATGTCGAACGCGTCAAGGCGGCGATGCGGCCCGACACGAAGCTGATCAGCGTCACCTGCCCGCACAACCCGACCGGCACGATGATGAGCCGAGCCGAGCTCGATGCGCTGGTGGCGCTTGCCGAGGCTCGCGGCTGCCATCTGCTGGTCGACGAGACCTATCGCGACCTCTCCTACGGCCGGCGGCTGCCGACGGCTGCCTCACTGAGCCCGAAGGCGATCAGCGTCTCGTCCTTGTCCAAGGCCTTCGGCATTCCCGGCATCCGCATCGGCTGGCTGATCACTGGGGATGCGGTGCTTCAGGAGAAATTCCTCGCCGCCAAGGAGCAGATCGGCATTTGCGGCAGCGTCATCGACGAAGGCATTGCCCGCGGCATGCTCGAGCGCCGGGACGCCTTCCTGGCGACACTGCTGCCCGAAATGGCGAAGCGTCGCGACATCGTCCAGGCCTGGATCGATCGCGAACCGCTGGTCGACTGGGTGCGGCCCGAAGGCGGTGTCGTCGGCTTCCCGCGCCTCAATGTCGAACCCGGCTTCGACCTCGACCGGTTCTATGTGGACCTGCTGGAAAACCATGGCACCTATGTCGGACCCGGCCACTGGTTCGAGATGGAAAAACGCTTCTTCCGCGTCGGCTTCGGCTGGCCGACGGAAGCCGAATTGCGCGGCGGCCTCGACGCGATCTCCGTCGCGCTGCGGCAGTAACTTCATAGTGTGGTCGGCGGAACAGGCCTAAAATTCCTTGATCCAGCGCTGATTTTGACGCATATCCGCGGCGAACTGAGCTAAAAGTTCCGCCAGCCGGACCAGCGCCCATCGTGGAAGTGCCCCGCCAGCTGACGTCACTGCAACGGGGCCTCTTAAATCATGACAGCAGCACAAACCTCGCCGGACCAGCGCTATGCCGCGTTCCGCCATCGCTCCTTCCTGAGCTATTGGGCGGCGCGTTTCCTCACCACATTCGCCACCATGATCGTGTCTGTCGCGGTCGGCTGGCAGATCTATGATTTGACGCGCGATCCCTTCGATCTCGGCATTGTCGGCATCGTCCAGTTCCTGCCGTCGCTGCTCCTGGTGCTGGTCACCGGCGTCGTCGCCGATCGCTTCGGCCGCCGGCTGATCATGGCACTGGCGACGGTAGTCGAGGCCGGCTGTGCCCTTGTTCTCCTGTACTTCACGCTGCGTGGCCTCGTCAGTCCGCTGCCAGTCTTCGTCGTGCTGGCGCTGTTCGGCATGGCGCGCGCCTTTTACGGACCGGCCTCGTCGTCGCTATTCGCGAATCTGGTACCGCCGGAGGATTTCGGCAACGCGATTGCCTGGAACTCATCCGCCTGGCAGACGGCGACTATCGTCGGCCCGGTTGCCGGCGGCCTTCTCTACGGAGTCTCGGCCGAGATCGCATATGCCGTCGCCGCTGTGTTGATGCTCGTGGCCGGCCTGCTGATCTTCACCATTCCCAAGCCCGCGCAGCAGGGAACCACCGACAAGCCGACGATGGAAACGCTGTTTGCCGGCTTTCGCTACATCTGGAGCGAGAAGATCGTACTCGGCGCCATCTCACTCGACCTCTTTGCCGTGCTCCTCTCCGGCGCGTCGGCGCTGCTGCCGGTCTATGCCCGCGACATTCTGGAACTCGGCCCATGGGGCCTCGGTCTGCTGCGCTCGGCGCCCGGCATCGGTGCCATCTGCGTCGCGGTCTGGCTTGCCGGCCACCCGCTGCGGGACAATGCCGGCAAGATCATGCTCGGTTTCGTCGCCGCGTTTGGCGCCTTCACGGTGCTGTTCGGTCTGTCGACCATCACCTGGCTGTCGATCATCGCCCTCGCTGGCCTCGGCGCCACCGACATGTTCAGCGTCTACATCAGGGAGACGCTGATCCAGCTGTGGACGCCTGACGAGGTGCGTGGCCGCGTCAATGCCGTCAACCAGGTCTTTGTCGGCGCCTCCAACGAGGTCGGCGAATTCCGCGCCGGCACGATGGCCGCGCTGATCGGCACGGTGCCGGCCGTGGTGATCGGCGGCATCGGCGCGATCGCCGTCGCGGGCCTGTGGGTGGTGCTGTTCCCGCAGCTGCGCAAGGTGCGCCACCTCAACGGACGCAACTGATCTTCCCACGGTTGACAGCCGACCTGCCTCGCCCATGCCACAGGAGTTCTCATGATCACTTGCTACCTGAAATATGTCATTGACCCCTACAAGCTTGCCGAGTTCGAAGATTATGGCCGTCGCTGGATAGCTCTGGTCAATCGTCTCGGCGGAAACCATCACGGCTATTTCCTTCCGAGCGAGGGGGCGAGCAATATCGCCTATGCCATGTTCAGTTTTCCGAGCCTTGCCGACTACGAGGACTATCGCAAACGGATGGCTGCCGACCCGGAATGCCAGGACGTGTTTGAAATGGAAAACCGCAATCGCAGCATTCTCAGCTACGAGCGCAGCTTCCTGCGGCCGGTGCTCGAACCTTGATGCATGTTGCCCAAAAGTGGCCTCGGTTTTGGGAGAACGACATGCATAAAAACAAAGACCTAAAGCGCGTCGCCTGAAGCCGTTCAAACGCGACGCGCTTTAGCTATTGCTCGGCTTGCCGAAAATCATCCGCAGGAACTCGTCCAGCCAGCGCTTGAGATGCATGTCCCAGATCAGCCGGCCGCCGAGATGATCGCGGCCGGGCTGGGCACCGGGCAATTCGAAGCGATGCGCGCCGCGCACCACCCAGCGCTGCATCATCACCCTGGTCAGTTCGCCATGGAACTGGATGCCCCAGGCATTGTCGCCGTAGCGGAAGGCCTGGTTGGGATAGGTTTCGGCCGTCGCCAACAGCGTCGCGTCCCTGGGCAGCGAAAAACCCTCGCGGTGGAACTGGTAGACCATCTCCGGCCAGTGCATCAGTTGCTTGCCGGCTTCGGTCGCTTTCAGGGGATACCAGCCGACCTCGACCAGCCCTTCGCCGTGACCCTCGACCTTGCCGCCGAGACAGTTGACCAGCATCTGCGCGCCGAGACAGATGCCGAGACATGGCCGGTTCTCCCTCAGCGGTATTTCCAGCCAGTTGGTCTCACGGCGAACGAACTCGTCCTCGTCATTGGCGCTCATCGGGCCGCCGAACACCACCGTGCCGGCGTGGTCGTCCAGTGTTTCGGGCAAGGCGTCGCCAAGCGGCGGCCGGCGGATATCGAGATCGAACCCTTCTTCCAGCAACATGTGGCCCACACGTCCCGGGCTCGAACTCTCCTGATGCAGCACGATCAGGATCTTTGGCTTCGAACTCGTTTGGCGCGGCATGGAAGGGCGAAGATCCTATTCGTCGCTCGATGTTCCGGTGGCGCCCGGCGCGTGCGCCGCTGCCTTGCGGCGCGCCTCGACGCGATCATGGCGTTCGACGCCGATCAGCTCGGCGACGCGCCAGACGGTGTTGTCCTCGAGCTCGTGCAACTCGCCGTCGGCATAGACGATTTCCCACATCAGGCCGATGAAGGCCTTGCGCGCATCGGCATCGAGATGGCGCTTCAGGACGCTGGTGAAGGCATAGAGATCGATCGCCTCATTGTCGGCCCGCTCGCCGGCGGCGGCAAGGGCTTCGAGTTCCGCGCCGCTGATCGAATAGCTCTCCGCCAGCACCGCCTTGAACCGCTCCCACTCGACATCCTGGCGCACGCCATCGGCGTTCATCACATGGTAGAGCAGCGCCGAGGCAGCGATGCGCGGATCGTCCGTGCTGGCATGCGTGCCGGCACCGGCCGGCAAATCCCTGAGAAACGACAGAACGCGTTCAAACATAGATCCATTCCCTAGAGCATGATGCCGAAAAGTGTGAAGCGGTTTTCGGACGACATCATGCTCCATCTTCTTGAATAAGAGGGGCCTGACGGCCTGCCCAACTCAAAACAACCGAAACCGGCGCGGCGATTTCTGCGCTTCCTCGTCCGGATCGACGCCCGGATCGTCCGGCAACCGCGCAAGCTCCTCGGCCGGCTCGACGCCCTCGGCATCGCTCGGCACCGCGGCGAAGGCCGCTGCCGTGATCGGCCTGACATGATCTTCTTCGCGACTTTCAGCTTGCTTGCCCGCCGACGTCTCGCCACCGGCATCATCGATCACCTCGGCCGGCCTTTTTTCGCTCGTCGGCTTTGGCAATGCTTCGATGACCGGCGCCGCACTGGCTGGCACGTCATCATGGCTGTCGATCAACTGGCCGAGCCGTTCCATCGGCGCGCGCCACTCGAA
>NZ_RZQL01000330.1 GCF_003997935.1 Mesorhizobium sp. M7A.F.Ca.US.006.01.1.1 | reverse complement strand
GTACAAAAAACCGCCATTTCCGGATCAAGGCCGGACTGAGGTACTGGCGGATGAAGGATTCGTCGCGATGCTCTGCCCAGGCGTCGAGCAGCACCTCGCGCCAGTTGCCCTGGCCGGCGATGTCGGGGAACCAATCGCGGTCCTCCGCCGTCGGTTTGGTCGAGATGCGCTGAATGTCCTGCATCATGTCGAGGCCGAGAGCATAGGGGTTGATGCCGGAGAAACGCGGATCGTCGAAGGCCGGCTGAAAGACCACGTTGGAATGATTGCGCAGGATTTCGAGCATGGCGCCTTCGCTGATCTGGCCGCGGTCGAACAGCATGTTCATCAGCGTATAGTGCACGAAAGTGGCACAGCCTTCGTTCATCACCTGTGTTTGCCGTTGCGGGTAGAAATATTGCGCGATGACACGAACGATCCTGATGATCTCACGCTGCCAGGGCTCCAGGACCGGGCTGTTCTTTTCCAGGAAATAGAGCAGGTTTTCCTCGGGCAGGTTGAGCGACTTCTTCCGCTCCGGGTCCTGGCCCTTGTCGTTGGCCGCTTGCTGCGAAGGCGGCAGCGTACGCCACAGGTCGTTGTAGGAGCGCTCCTCGTATTCGAGACGCTCGCGAATTCCTTCGCGTTGCCGTTCCGACGACAGCCTCGGCGGCCGGTGATAGCGAAACACGCCCTGATCCATCAGCGCGTGGGCGGAATCGAGAACAGCCTCGACGGCGGCGAGGCCGTGCCGCTCCTCGCAACGGACTATGTAGCCCTTGGCGAAGTCCAGATAGCTGAGGATCGCACCCGCATCCGTCCACTGTTTGAACAGCTGATTGTTCTTGAAGAAATGATTGTGCCCGAGCGCTGCATGGGCCGTCACCAAGGCCTGCAGGGCCATGGTGTTTTCCTCCATCAGATAGACGATGCAAGGATTGGAATTGATGACCAGTTCATAGGCAAGCCCTCGCCCGCCCTTGCGATAGAGTAGTTCCTGGTGGAGGAAATGTTTGCCGAAAGACCAGTGACGGTACATCAGTGGCATGCCGATGGACGAATAGGCGTCGAGCATCTGTTGCGAGGAGATGATCTCCATCTGAACGGGATAGGTGTCCAGATGAAGCTCTTCGATCGCAAGTGCCTCGATTGCGTCATAAGCCCGCGACAATGTTTTGAAATCCCAGTCGGACCCTGAGAAAAGCAGGCTGGATTTGCTCGCCTGTCTGGCCATCGGGAACCCCTCACGCTCTCTTGAGGGAGGCCGGCTGTCTGCCGAAGAGCTGGCGAAAGACCGGGTAGATATCGGCGGGCGTGGCGATGCGGCTCATCTGGAAGTTCGGCCATTTCTGGTCGATGGCGTTATAGGCACGCCACAGCGATGTCCCGTTTTCGGTCGAGCCGAAAATATGGGCTTCACGCTCGTCGATAATCTCGACATAGGCAAAATACTGGCACAGCCGCATGAGATCGCCGTTGAGAAGAGAAATGCATCGCTCTGAATCGCCGGCGAAATTGTCGCCGTCCGAGGCCTGGGCGGCATAGATGTTCCAGTCGTGGGCCGGGTAGCGGCTGGCGATAATACGGTGCATTTCCTCCAGCGCGGTGGAAACGACAGTGCCGCCGCTTTGGGTGTTGTAGAAAAATGTTTCCTCGTCGACCTCCTGAGCCAGATGCGTGTGGCGGATGAAGACAATCTCGATGCGGTCGTAGCGTCGTTTCAAGAACAGATGCAGCAAGACGAAGAAGCGCTTGGCCAGATCCTTCTCGCGCTCGCCCATGGACCCGGACACGTCCATCAGACAGAACATGACGGCATTGGCGTTCGGCACCGGCCTGGAATCGAAGCGGTTGAAGCGGATGTCGACCGGATCGACATAGGCAATCCGGCGGCGGCGTCGTTCCAGCCGGTCAAGCTCTTCGCGCAATGCCGCGATACGCTGGCGCGCGTCGGCGCTGGATGGCGCCTCTTCGAGCGAGGCGATTTCCTCGAGGATCGCATCCAGTTCGACCTGCTTGGGGCGCCTCAGCGCAATGCGGCGGCCGTGGCTGTTGCGCATCGTGCGGCCAACATTGATGTTGGTCGGCGAACCGGTGGCGGCAAAGCCCGCTCTGCGCGGCTTGAAGGCAAGGATCTCCTTGAGGTTGAGCTTGACCATGTCCGGGAGCTCGAGGTCCTCGAAGAATAGATCGAGCACTTCCTCGCGTGACAGCACGAAACGAAAGTCGTCTTCCGATGGCCTGTCTCCCGGGGACGATGCTCCCCCGCCGCCCCCGCCGGGCTTTGGGATCAGGTCTCCAGCGGAGAAATGCCTGTTGCCCGGCAAGATGTGCTGGCGCCTGCCGCTATCGCGGGCGTTGTTGAAGCTCGGCTCGCTTGTGCCTCGTTCGGGCATGCGCACGGCGTGCTCGGCATCCGCGTCGGCGATCCTGCCGGTGCGGATCTGGTCGCGTATGCTGCGTTTCAATTCCTCGCGCGCGCGTCGCAGGAAGCGCTGGCGATTGCCGAGGCTCTTGTCTTTCGGGTTCAGGCGACGGTCGATGAAGATTGGCATGGAGCCATCCGGGTTCTCTAACCCGCCCTGTTCACCCGCATATACCAGTCCACAAGGCGACGAACCTGCCGCTCGGTGTAGCCGCGTTCGACCATCCGCTGCACGAATTCATTGTGCCGCTTTTCCGTGACGCTGTCCTGCTTGGAGCCGAAACTGATCACCGGCAGGAGGTCCTCGACCTGGCCGAACATGCGTTTCTCGATGACTTCCCGCAGCTTCTCGTAGCTTGTCCACGCCGGGTTGCGGCCATGGTTTCTTGCACGGGCGCGCAGCGTGAATTTTACCACCTCATTGCGGAAGTCCTTGGGATTGGCGATGCCGGCCGGCTTTTCGACCTGTGAAAGCTCGTTGTCCAAAACCTCGCGGTTGAGGATCTGGCCTGTGTCGGGATCCTTGTAGTCCTGGTCTTCGATCCAGGCGTCGGCATAGGCGATGTAGCGGTCGAAAAGATTCTGGCCGTATTCGCTGTACGATTCCAGATAGGCTTTCTGGATCTCATGACCGATGAATTCGGCATACCGCGCCGCCAACTCGGACTTGATGAACTCCAGATAGGCGGCTTCCGTCTCCTTCGGAAACTGTTCGCGCTTGATTGCCTCCTCCAGGATGTACATGAGGTGCACGGGGTCGGCGGCCACCTCTTCGGTGTCATAGTTGAAGGTCTGCGACAGGATCTTGAAGGCAAAGCGCGTGCTGACGCCGGCCATGCCCTCGTCGACGCCGGCAGC
Source organism: Mesorhizobium sp. M7A.F.Ca.US.006.01.1.1 (assembly GCF_003997935.1). GTDB lineage: Bacteria > Pseudomonadota > Alphaproteobacteria > Rhizobiales > Rhizobiaceae > Mesorhizobium. The sequence goes on along the minus strand of NZ_RZQL01000330.1, from coordinate 2,973 downwards.
GTCCCGATATTCCTGAACCGACTTGGCCTTGGGGTCGACCTCCTTGAGGTTTTCGCCATCATAGGCGCGCATCTTGGTGTAGAGCGGCGAATTGTCGTGCTCGGCCAAGCGGGTCGAGACGGTAAACCGGCTGAGGATGTCCAGCACCTCTGGAGCGCAGGGGCTGGCGGCCAATTCGCTCTCCCGCAGCAGTTTCTCGTAGATCTGCCGCTCTTCGGTTATCCGCAGGCAATACGGCACCTTGACCACGAGGATGCGATCGAGAAAAGCCTCATTGTTCTTGTTGTTCTTGAACTGCAGCCATTCCGACTCGTTGGAATGGGCCACGATGATTCCCTGGTAGGGAAAGGCGCCGAAATTTTCGGTGCCGTTGTAGCTGCCTTCCTGGGTGGCGGTCAGCAGCGGATGCAGGACCTTGATAGGCGCCTTGAACATTTCGACGAATTCAAGCAGGCCCTGGGTAGTCCGGTTCAGTCCACCACTATAGGAATAAGCGTCCGGATCGGACTGGCTGAAGTTTTCCAATTGCCGGATGTCCACCTTGCCGACCAGGGCCGAGACGTCCTGATTGTTCTCGTCGCCGGGCTCGGTCTTGGCGATGCCGATCTGGCGCAGTCGCGACGGCATCAGCTTGACGACGCTGAACTTGGAAATGTCGCCGGAAAGTTCGTCGAGGCGCTTGGCCGCCCATGGCGAAATGAGCCCGTTCAACCGGCGTCGGGCAATGCCGTATTTATCCTCCAGCAGGTCGCCCATGCGATCGGGATGGAAAAGGCCAAGCGGCGATTCGAAAACCGGGCTGACCTGGTTGCCGACCTTCAGCGTGTAGATGGGGCGCTGTTCCATCAATTTCTTCAGCCGCTCGGCAAGGGAAGATTTGCCGCCGCCCACCGGGCCGAGCAAATAGAGGATTTGCTTGCGCTCCTCGAGCCCCTGGGACGCATAGCGAAAATAGCCGGCGATGCGCTCGATTGTGTCCTCCATGCCATAGAAATCGGCAAAGGAGGGGTACACTTTCAGGGTCCGATTGGAGAAAATGCGGCCGAGCCGTTCATCCTTGCTGGTGTCGACCAGGTTCGGCTCACCGATCGCCTCGACCATCCGTTCAGGCGCCGAGGCATACATTGATCTGTCTTCTCGGCAGGCAAGGAGATATTGCTGGATGCTGATCTCTTCCTGCGCCGCGTTGGTGTAAATTTCCGAAAACAGATCGAAGACGTCAGACTGGTTCTCTCGCATGATGCTTTTGCCCTCGGAGCCGCTGTGGCTTCCATTCGGCTCACCTCGCATTCAACTGCCGGGGGGTACCGTTTGTTCCCTTCATGTGAAGAGGTGGCCGCGATCGTAAGGATTTGCGGCCACTCGAGATCAAGGCGCTCGTTGGGGAGCGGTATTCGGTGCGGGTAGCGGGTGTGTTGCGAATCCCCGACTGGACGGCTGGGGCGGCCGCGTGCAGTCTTGCCTCGCCAGGAGACAGTGATGATCGATCGACGAAGCCTGATCGTGGCCTCGGTGGCGGCGATGCTGCCATTGGAAGCATCGGCCGCGTGGGGAACACGCCAACCCGCGCCAAAAACCTTCGATTACGGGCCGGCCAAGCTCGACATCTATGCGGCCGATGGTGCAACCGGCCTGCCGGTCGTGTTTTTCGTCCATGGCGGCACCTGGCAGTTTGGCAAACGCAGCCAGGTGGACGCCAAACCGGCCTTCCTGCTCGCCAACGGCTTCTGCTTCGTCTCCATCGACTACCGCATGTTGCCGGAGGCCGATGTCGCCACCCAGGCCGGTGACGTCGAAAAGGCCTTCGCCTACATCAGAGCCAACATTGCCCGGCATGGCGGCGACCCCAGCCGCATTGTCGGCATGGGCCATTCGGCCGGCTGCCATCTGATCGCGCTGACCGGCATGAGCGGCGGATTGCCCGGCATAGCCGCGCTCATTCTCGACGATACCAGGGCCTATGATCTTGCAGCCCTTGCCAAGAAGGGCGGTATGGTGCGGGCCTATGCCCGCGTCTTTTCCGATCCCGCGCAATGGGCGGCACTTTCGCCGGCTAGCCATGTCGACGGCCGCAAGCACCCGCCGACGTTCATCGCCTATTCGCGGGCATCCGGCCGGAGCGAAGACTCCAAGGCCTTTGCCGAGCGCCTGCGCGCGACGGGCACCCAGGTCACGCTGTTCGACGGCAGCGCCTACACGCACATGTCGATCAATCGCAATTTCGGCGAGGACGGCGACGCGCTGACCGCTGCCGCGCTGGCATTCCTGAAATCGACAGTTGGCTGATCCTTACGGCACTGGATCAGATCAAAAGTGGCGGCGGGATATTGCTGTGCGGGCGCGCCCGGGTGCAAGTGCTCTTCGATCGTGAGCGGGAGGGAATTGCATGAACGGCGCCGATGTCCTGTGTGATGTGCTTCTGGCCAACGATGTGACGGTCTGCTTCGCCAATCCCGGCACCTCCGAAATGCACTTCGTTGCAGCACTTGACCGCAAGCCGCAGATGCGTTGCGTGCTCGGGCTGTTCGAAGGCGTGGTGACGGGTGCCGCAGATGGCTATGCGCGGATGACCGATCGGCCGGCCGCGACGCTGCTGCATACCGGTCCCGGCCTGGCCAATGGTCTCGCCAACATGCACAATGCCCGGCGTGCCTTCAGCCCGATGATCAACATCGTCGGCGACCACGCCTCTTACCATTTGCCGCTCGATGCGCCACTCACCAGCGATATCGAGAGCCTTGCGGCGCCGATGTCCAACTGGGTCGGCCGCGTCAAGGGTCCGGCCGATATCGTGCCGGCCGCTGAAGCAGCCTTTCGCGCCTCGCTGACACCACCCGGCGTCGCGACGATGATCCTGCCGGCGGATGCGGCCTGGGGCGAAGTCGACGCGGTTTCGGTCGGCAAGGTAACGTTGGCGCCGACGCCGGCCGTCGATATGGACGCCGTGCGCAAGATCGCCGCGGCGATCCGTGC
>NZ_RZQL01000329.1 GCF_003997935.1 Mesorhizobium sp. M7A.F.Ca.US.006.01.1.1 | reverse complement strand
CGGCAACGTCTCGCTTGCAAACGACTTGAGAGCGGGATTGTCGCCTTCCTTGGCGTAGCTTTCAAACATGCTTACAGCATCGGCATGCGCCGTCTTCTGCATGTCGGCATAGGTTGCATCGACTGGCGCCGCAGCTGACTGCAACTTGTCGACGTCGTTCTTGTGGGCAGCGTCGAGGTCGGCGGGCACCTGCAATTTCTGTTCGCCGGCAATACTCTCGAGTTTGGCGTTCGCAGCACCGTGGTCGGAGATCATCTTCTGCGCGAAATCCTTAAGGGTCGGATCCTGGAGCTTGCTTTGAGCGACCTTGCTGGACTGCACTTCGAACATCCCGCCGATCGCGGCCTTCGTGACGAAGTCCTGGGCCGTCTCTGCTGACAAGGCAGGCAGTACAGCGGTCATTGCGGTCGCGATCGACAGCGATGCCATGCGTAGTTTGGTTCTCATGCTTAGGTTCCTTGTTGAGGAGGACGATGAACTCCAATCTCCCGGCGCCATCTTTGTTCCGGGCCTTGATAAATGTCGGATATTTTCGGGGCGCCATTCCCGCCGTCACGAGCTGGGCGGAGTGACACCGATCCCAGATTGTCCAGGAACCCCAGACCGATCGAAGAGTTGCCATTGCTCGCAGAGGGGACCTGATGGCGGAAAAAATCCAACGGTGAGTTTGGTATGCTTGCCGGCAAAGAGCCTGAAGCAGACGGGACGGCCGACCAGAAGATCACCACACGGCGGAAAGACGTCGGTAACGCCACAGATTGCGCTTACCCAGGCATCCCGGCGGCGTCAGCAGGTCGACATGCGTGACCTTCGCCAAGTAAATTGCCGGCCAAGGCTCGTTTCTGAGGGTTAGCTTATGAAAGCCCGCCGCCCCATTTGCGAAGCGGCGGGCTTCCTCCGCCCCAACTTGTCAATGCAACTTTGATGCCAAACCTTTTTGGCTCTTGATAGGACAGTGGCCCCTCCGACAGCGATCAAACAGACATCCAAAATGCCAGCAGCAGGGCGCATAAGGACGAGACGAGGGCAGCGGTGGCAAAAAACACGCCCTGCCAATCTGGCGGTGGCTCGGATATCAACTTGTCGGGGGGCGGCTGATTGTCATTCATGAAAGCAATTTGCGACGCCAAGTGTAGTTCCCCCTGATCCTTCAGGTTGTCGGCGGAAATGCTCGTCGCCTACCGAAGACCAAAAAAACTCAAAATCGCCAAGACGACGACCACCGCACCAACGAGCCAAATGAGATTGTTCATGATCTCTCTCCTGTTGCTTTCGAAAGTTCGCGCCTGGCAGCCCCGACTGTTCGGGACGCTTCTTCTTCGAGTTTTACAAGCTTCTCCCTGATCTCGTCCGGCTCGGCATGCTCCAATCCGACAACGTCGTTCCTGGTTTCGTTCAGTGAAACGATGATCTCGTCGAGTTTTGCGTGAATGGCGGCGGTATCGCGATAGCCTTGTAAAAGGACAACACCGGTGATCACGATGGCGGCAACCGACAGGGCATAGGTGACCGCATTTGTCAGTCCAAAAGGCACCAGGGCGGTGCACAAAACCATTGCCACGAGCATGACATAGAAGCCTGGCGGCCGAGATAGGAAGTCGGAGGCTGCGAAAAGGAACCGATTCATATGCTGGCCAAGGTCATCAAGGCGACCAGTGCGGTAATCGCCACACAAACAGGCACCGCCGCCAGCAGGCCTGCCTCTAAGATCCGACTCTCCTTGTCGCGCAACATCAGGTCACCTACTGCAGGTTAAAGATACAGGGGTTCGGCGTCGGAAGGGACGTTGCTGCGCCGATCCACCACATGCCAGCTTAGAACGAGTGCCATCACGAGAAAGGGAACAGCCGCGAATAACCAGCGTGCTTGGTCCACACTTTATCCATCTGCATTCTTCCAAATTCGAGAGACAACAGCCGCGGAAGCCAAGCGTTCCAGCCGCTGCCGCTGACAGGACCAATGCGGTTTCCAGAACCAGACTTAGGTCCCAAGGGGACTAGACCTAAGTACCTAGGGCGGAACGTTTAGGGCGGCTCCATGTTCAACTTGCCGGGCGGCGCGGGACGATGATCGTGTTGCGCCCGTCCCTACAGGAGTGCAGATATGAACATGCTTCTAAAGAACACCGCAGCAGCGATGTTGCTATTGGCTGGGATCGGCTCAGCCGCCGCGGACGACATCATCATCCAGCCGGAACAGGACACCGTCATCCGCGAATATGTGAAGAAGCAGCCCCTGGCGTCGGTCAAGCTCCCCGGCGTGGAACTGAATGTCGGGACAGCCCTGCCGGAAACGGTTGAGATCCATGAGGTCCCCAACGTCAAATATCGCTACGTTGTGGTCGACAACCGCACGGTGCTGGTGGACCCGGGCACCCGAAAAATCATCAAGGTTTACGACTGAACGAACCATCCAACCCCGCCGCCATCGCCTGGCGGCGGGGTCGAAGCTTACAAATCTCCACAATCCGGTGACGAGCCTTGAAGTCGCGACATCGCAACCTTCCAAAGGTCCGGGCTTTATGGATGATGGTCGCGGCCAGGCAGAGTTTTCCGCTCAACAAGCCAGTCCAGGAGCTCAAGGACTTTCAGGGCAAGATCTGTGCACGAGTAATACGCTTTATGGCGCTCCTGCCTCCGGGTGACCAGACCAGATTCTCGCATCATGCCGAGATGCTGGGAGAGTGCTGAGTTGCTAAGCCCCAGTCGCGGCGCCAGATCAGAAACGGATATTTCTCCGTCAGCAAGAATCATTAGAGCGAGAAGGCGCTTTTCATTAGCCATGGCAGCGAGCAGCTCGGCGGATGGCGCATGAATGCTGGGCTTTTCGGGATTCATGATGTTGCCCTCGCTCACGCGTCTTGCGCCGGCCGAAATGTAAAGAAGCGGCCTCCCTTCACGGCAGCGGCGGGCGCCCCAGTAAGGATGTGCCGGGATCGTCGCGTGCCCCGGCGCGCCAGATCTATTAGCGTGGTGTATGTTCCATCAGAAGGGCGTCGCTGTCTCACGGCCAGCCTCGGCGGCTAAGCGCCTTAGCGCCTTAGCTCCTGGATCGGCCTTTCTTCGAAGCCTGGGGACCCTTGGCTTCGGCAGCAAGGCGTTGTTCTCGAAGTCGCGCAGTTTTCAAATAACGCGCCTCTCTCTCGGCCGCGTTAGCAACTTTTGCCTCGCGGTCTGCGCGCTCCAATCGGTCTTTGTCGACGCTTCGCTGGGACACTTTTGCCTCCTACCAGAAGACCGTTGAATTTACTGTTCGCTAAATTGTTCCCGTCAATCGGCGACTGCCTTCCTGACGCATGCCGACCCAGCCGCCGTCCGCAGCACCGATGGCCACGACGATCTCGTCGGCAGCCGGGCCGTCGGCGATCTGAAAATTGGCGGTGATGAAGTGTGAGCGGCGACCGTTCTCGCTCTTGTGCATCATCTGAAGCGACAGCAGCGCGCCAGGCGCGCTGCGTGTGTTGCAGAATTCGAGATAGGTCGTGCCGCCCACGAGGCTTCTCGCCTCATTAACATGGGCTAATGCGAGAGACCCTCCGAGAGGGTAATGTAGAGCTTAGCGAAAGGGCTGAACGATGACGATAGTCGAACTGGCTTTCGATTTGCTTGCGAAGAAGCTCGCCGCCCGCACCGGCATTTCCAGCGAAGAAGCTAGTGACCTCGTCGCCACTATGGGAGCTGATTGGTCGTCACTCGTGCGAGCAGCAAGGGTAATGAAAAAATACTCCGGTGTTGCCTGACCCGCTCGGCCTGGCAGTTCCTGATTTCAATCGGAATGACGCTCCACGCCGCATGAGGAACTGCCGTCATCAGACCAGGTCGTTGGTTTGTCGTTGCCGCCCAAACAGGACGGTCACCCCCAAGACCGATACGAATATTACCTGGTCAAGGTAGTTGCTATGTGGGCCCGCGCCACGGCGGTCAGCGCGGGTCCGTACGCTGCGCTGACCGGCGCTCACTTATCGCCTGCGAGCCACGATCCTAGATCAGCGCTTGGCGTTGTCACTCTCCGAGTCGGCCCGCGCGAGGAACTGCTCGGCTGTCGCTGGAATATGGCTTTTCAACCAGTCCGCCATCGCAACTTCCTCACGCAGATTCTCTTCGCAGAGCTGGGCGACCTCTGCTTCGCCTAGCGATTTGGCGGCGGCGATCAGGATTGTGTAGGAGGCGATTTCCATGTGCTCGAACGTGTAGCTTGCAAGCGATCCCTTCATCACTTCGTCCCCGGCGAACACCCCACTGAGCGACTGCGCCATTGCCGTCAGCTTGCCGCCGGCATCCTTCAGTGTGGAAGATCCTTGTCCGATGCGGTCAAGACAGGTTTCCAGCCGAGCAGCCTGCTGTCTGGTCTCCTGGATGTGCTGGCGAATCCGCTCGCTGAGCTCAGGATAGTTCTCTATCCGGTTCAGTTGCCCATTCAACATGGTTTCGGCCTGCTCCTCCATGGCGTGAGCATCCCTGAGCCATTGGACAAGCCATTCGCGTGATTCTGACATTTCATACCTCCTTCATGGGTCGGCCAGAACTTTCAAAGGGAGATATTGTTCCTCATCGGTTGCTGCCGAGTCAGCCTGTATTGCAGGCTCCTCGAGGTAGGCGCTGCAAGCGGGCGCTTGGCACCAGGAGAGAGTGGCGGGCGACGGGCATGGTCGCGGTGTCGGCGTTGGCAAAACGCATTCCTGCAGAAATGACGAAGCTGCTGCCTGCCGCGGGTTCCGTGATGGATGATCTCAATGAAGCGTTTCGCGTCGGCTCGCATTCCAATACCCGCGCCGCGATGTGTCAGGCTGTGTCTTGCCCGAGCGCCTTGGCCGTTGCCATTCGTCTTGCAAAATCAGCCCATTGCCGGTGCGCCCCAGCGAGGCCTCCAGGTTCAACAACGGAGATCATATCACGATGGAACGTCACGGCGTTTCGCAGGTTGGTATTGGGGTTTTCGCGCTAGGGAAAGAGCCATGACTTCTTCAGACAAGTCTTCAACTAACATATCACACCGCCCCGAGAAATCGAGCGGCAGGACCCCGTCAAAGCCGGCGACACCTTCACCGGCCCCAGAGAAAATATCCGGAGCAGGCCCTGCGGTCGCCGAGCATTCGAAAGACGCCAAGGCGCCCAGAGGCGGGCGTCAACCTGGGGCCTATGTCAAGGATTAGATAGCCGAGCTGGGTTGCGTTTGTCTGGCCAATGCAGGAAGCGACGAGGAGGTTTTTATGCAGATGATGGGAGTTGTCGTCAGCCGAGACCAGGCTCCGGTCGTGGAATTTCGGGGCGAGGGAGGCGAGTGTATTACAGTTACCCTGCAGGCCGGGCATACTCTTCCCGACGATGAACTCATTGCAAAGGCTAGGGCCATGATGGTTCAGGTCGCTCAGTTCGGGACGGACCAGATCAACAATGCGGCGATGTCTGACGGGTCGTCGGCCGATGGGGTGATACAATCCGGAATGTCGGGATAGATAGCTTCGCTCGATGCAGGCCTGCTGCAAGGCCACGAGTCGGCAGCGGACGTGCAGTCATCAGCCAGAAGATGGCGAGAACGGTACGCAGGCAAGGCACGCAGATCGCACCCTCCAAAGCAGCGACACCGGTGATCATCGAAAAGCCGAGCGTGAGCGTTGGGGCTATCAAAGCTATGGAACAAAGCTTGCGCGCACTGGTTGGGGCCAAATTCAACGCTGTGGGGAGGGGATATGTCGCGTATCTTCAATCTTGGTTTGCCGGTCCTGCTTGGCGCTGCAACGTTCACGCTCAATGTTGCTTCGGACCCGCTGCCGCCGGATCTGACGTATCGTCCATTGCCAAGCTTGCCTTTTTCTGCGGTCAAGGAAACTGACGAGGCGCAAAAGCCGGCTGTGACACAACGGCAACGCGGCCTGCTCGAGAGCCGTTACGATCTGGCCGACCGGCCGATGCCCGGCGTCATGATGTCGGGCGGGCGCAAGGCTGTACAAGAAGGCTCGCGAGTGAAACTGCCGGCAGGCGAAACCTGGAGCAGCCTGGCAGCGAAAACCCCTCAGGAAATTCGTGATCGTGGTCTGTTGCCGCAAGGCTTCCTACCGTTGCCGCACGTCAAGCAGGCCGCCGGAGGTCAGGTCTTTCCTGAAAGTGAGATTAGAGAGATCGGCGCTGATGAAGGACGCGATCTGCGCCGCTTCGACGTCGATTTCGATCTACCGGATCACCTTACCCCGGAGTTTCCACCTCCAATATTTCTGACCACGCACCCGGAGCTTGGAGATGTGTCGCGAGGGGATCTGCTGACGATACGCAACTTCTACGAATACATGAACGGCATCATCACGCC
>NZ_RZQL01000328.1 GCF_003997935.1 Mesorhizobium sp. M7A.F.Ca.US.006.01.1.1 | reverse complement strand
GAGGAGCTGGACGACGACAAGTCCGCGACGAGCGGCGGACCCCTCGGGCAAGGACAAGCCGGCTCGACGCTAGCTGGCGGCAGGAACGCCCCTCGTTCGTCGCAGGCAGGGACAGGAGTGGCAGGGAGCTCCGTCGCCAGCGGGGCTCCGAAGTCCACTGCAGCTGCTGGCTCACCCAAGGCCGCTAGCGCTCCGATCATGGTCTATGGCGCCACGCTCGCCGGTTTCCGGCCGGAAGAGGAGGAGGAAGACTGGAAGCGGCGCGGCGGCGGCGGCCGTGGTGCGGGTCGCGCGAGCGCTACAGGACGAGCGGCGCGGGTCGCCTTTCAGGCACGCGCCGTGGCGGCACGGGCAGGCTATGCGGCGGGTGCGCAGCCTGCTGTGTTCAAGGTCATGCCCAATCCGCCATCGACCAACGAAGCCGCCGGTCGGCTGCTTAATTACATCGGGAAGCGCGAGGACGAAAAAGGCGAGAAGCACGACATCGAGATTTTTGACGAGGACGGGCAGATCCTTGCGACAGGCGGCGCACGAAAAGCGTTCCTGGAGACGTTTTGCCAGACGTTCGAACCGCCCTGGAAAACACCAATTTTCTGGAGGTTCGTTTCGAGCTCGCCGGCGAGGTCACCGACGCCGCCTTGAGCGAGGCGTTGAACAAGGCCCTCGGCGCAAAGCCGTTCATCTATGCACAGGACGGGCAGACGGTGGAGGCTTACGCACACACCGATGAGCGGGCGGGGCCGCTCGCCAAGGTGCTTGCGGGCGGTCGGGAGAATTCGCGCAGCAAGGCGCTCGACAAGATCGAGGCGCACTTGTCCGAGGCCATGGGCGCCGCTGGCGTGGTCGCCAAGGCAGAGGTAACTGCGGCCGTGAGCCGTGAACCCAAAGCGAAATATTTCCTGCAGAAGTTCATCCGCACCCACAACCAGGTCCGCAACGCAAATGGCGAGCCTGTGCCTGGGGCGAAGAATGCCACCAAGGCGGCGGCTTCTGTCTATGAACAATGGCGCCCGCAGTTTTCGGGGCGTGAACGCCGCAATGCCTATCACCTGCTTTTCTCGGCAAAGGCCGGCACCGATGCCAACGCCGTCATGGCTGCGGCACGCGCCGTGATGGAGGAGCGAGCGCCAGGATACAAGTTCGTCCTGGCGCATCACAAGGACACCAAGCACGTCCATATCCATGCCATGGTGCAGGCACGGTCAGCCGACGGCGAGCGCCTGAAATTCTACAAGCCAGATCTGGTCGCCTGGCGCGAGACCTTTGCGGAAAAAGCACGCGAGAACGGCATTGCCATGGTGGCGACGCGGCGCATGGATCATGCGATGACGCGACCATTCACGAAGGAGCATGCCGGAGCTTACGGCCGCGCCCAGAGCGATCCGCGCTACCAGGTCAGCGCCAGGACGATCGAGCGAGTGGAGGCCAAGCGGCAACGCCGTATCGATGGACAATCCCTTGTCGTGAACGGCGATGCAATCGCTGCCGCATGGCAAAAGACTGTGACGACGATGCGGACCGCGGGCGTAGTCGGTCAGGCTGTCACGGCAGCGGAGTCGATCGGCAACAATTTTCTGCAGTTCCGTCGCGATCGGGCAGGGGAGGGGCAGCCAGGTCCTGGCGCGGGTCGTGGGACTGATCAGTCGGGGCAGGAGTCTTTCCTGTCCCATCCCGGTATGAGAGAATTGAATGCACTGATAGGAGATTTGAACATGGCGCAAACCCCCTTGGAAATGCGGCGTCAGATGGCCCGCGTCAATCAGGCTCTCGACCACATGCGCGAGACGCTGCCGCCGTCGCATCAAGGACAGTTCGAACAGTATCGTGAAGAGGTCAACGACAAGATGCACGACCGTCTCGCGCGGCTGCAATTCGAGCGGCAGCAACAGCGTCGTGGTGGTGGCGAGCCGCTCCCCGAGCGCGAGGCGCGAGGGCGAGACCTTCCAACTCGCGACGATCCGCGCGAGCCAGAGCAGCCGCGCACAGGCACCGAGCAGGAAAAGGTGAAAGCCAACCAGAAGGATGCGAACAAACAGACGGCTCAGCAGGCTGAAGAGCAGGACCGCAAGACGCAGCGCTCGAACGATAACGATTATGAGCGCTGAGCAACGGCCAACCTAGCGTCTGGCGCGGTGGTCAATCAAAACGCCGCATTCGTCACAGAATGATCAGGCTGCAGGGCAGTTGGACGAAGCCACGAAGTGGCTTCGTCGAAAGAAAACGAGATATAGCTCGGGCTGCCGTTGGCCGGTGCGGCACAAAACGCCGGACAAACCAGAATCAAATGTACTTGCGATAGTCGGAACTCACCTGTCCCTCGCTGATATATTTCAGCACTTCTCCGACCTTGCGCGCTGCCCTGATGGGGATTGGCAGCTTTTGGTTCATCTGGGTGGAATTCCAATTGATTTTGGTCAGCCCGAGAATCTCGTTCGCGATCTGGGCTACCGTGCTGTCGCTGGACTTATAGGGACAGATCAACAGAGGCTTTGGATCATACATACCGGGGTAGGTCCCGTAGTAAGGAATGCTGCCGTTTGTGTAGAGCAGCCCTTTACCATCGAGTTCCACGAACGTGCCGCGCATAACAGGGTAGTTGCCATCGCGAAAAACCTTCACAAACGACGATTCCTGCACCCAGACCAAATCGCGCAGCTCGGTCCCTACCTCGTCGAGAGCTTCAAAAATCCCGTCGGCCTCTTCGTCGCGAAACTTTGATGTTTTTAGAACGATGACGCGCGCCGGATAATTCATATGATGCTTTTTGTACGCAGCGAGCGCGTCGGCGATGAGTGACTTTGCATCGTCTTGCGTGAGGTAAGGATGCCTTCCCCGACTCTCGGTTTGTGCGCCCTTTCCTTTGAGAATGAACCCCCTGCCTCGCTCGTCGAACATTTGAGCAGCGCTCGTAAAAAGCTGCTGGCCACCAGCCTCGCGGTAGAAGCTGACGCCGATGTAGCAGGCGGAGAACTCGCCTTCTTGCGGAGCCCGGCGCCATGGAACGCGCCCTGATCCTTTGTAGTAGAGGGTGGTGAGCAGATTCCATGTTCGTCCCGCTTGGTCCTGTATCTGACGGGCACTGCTCTCCTTGATCTTGAGAGGAATGACGGCCCGCTCGTCGAGCACATCTTCCCACACGATCTGAATGGGAAACCGGAAGTGCATCGCTTTCGCTTTGAGCAAGCCGCGGAAGTTAGGGGCATCCGAGCCTCCGCTATCCTCCTGCTCCACAGTAGCGTCGGAATCGACCTTGGCGTTCCAGACGCGCTCGATGAGTTCTACGGGAAGAGCGATGATCGCGACGTCGGGCCGACTGCTGCCCTCGTCGAGGGCCTGCAGCTGCTGGATGATCTCATCCACAGCCATCTCGACGGCTTTGCCGTGATGCGGCTCTTTCCTGATTCGCTCGATGCGTGCCTGCGGAATAGCCGCGACGGCGCCGTCGGGAATCTCGAACCGACATCGGAAAGGATTGCGATTGCCAAGGCCCGGAAAGGGCGGATGCATGTTGGGATGTTTTTCAGACTTCCCGGCAAACCCGACGCTGGCGGCATCAAGAAAGTTACGGGCATCTTCAATGGTCTTCTGGCTGCCGATGACCGCGATGTTGATCACGTCGCCAAAGGGCGTCTGCAGCGGACCGGCCTCGAAAAGTCCGAGGCGAGGATCGGGGTGTTGATGTTGGTTGCCAAATTCCAACAGGGGCTCCTCGAAGATCTTAGTTTCGAACTTCATGCGAACCTCAGCAGTTCTTGATTGCTCTCTTCGTCATCACTCGCCTTCTTCTGCGCACCCCAAACGTCTTCGGGCACCTTGGTGGGGAGCTTTACCGTCGGTGGATCACCAAATGTCAGGCGCGGATCAGTGCTGGCGATGGCGAAAAGATCGTCTGCATTGCGATCCGCTTCGGTGAGGAAACGATGCCACATGATGACTTGCCCCCGCAGCGATGCGCTCTTATCCAGCCGCTTCTTCCCCGCAAGAAGCGCGCTTGGGTAGGAGTGTGGAATGAAGCCGTTGGTGGTGAAGAAATAGGTTGGATTGATCACCAGGAACCACTGGTCGTAGAGGAGTTCGAACCGCGGGACGAACGCGTGGTGCCTCACAAACTCGACGCGAGCAGTGTCAAATTTGTTGCGAACGACATTGACGACGTCTGCCTCAGCCTTCTTCTTCGAGGCTTGGTAGTGATAGGCGCGGGACTCGTTCTCGACGCGAGCCCTGAAATAGAAAAGCCTGCCCTCTTTGTCCCACCCGAGGTCGGCTCGTATTTGATGCCGGAGAGTTTGGGCCAGCAGGAAAGCGAAATTGTTTCTCTCGTCGAGGTCCTGGTGGAACGCCAGATGTTCCACTTCAATAGCCTCCACCTGATCAAGGTCGACGATTTGATGGCACGATGAAGTTCGCGGATCGTGGAACGACCAGAATGCACTACCTTTGATCGCCCAATCAAATCGCGCAGGCTCCTCTGCCGCCAGCAGCATCGCCGTGGCTTGCTTTGCGGTGTATGCGGTAGTCGTCACAAACACCTCATCCGGAAGGGCCACAGGTAATATGTTGACGAGCGCTTCCTCACCACCGCCAAGCGGTGGAACGAAGTAGCCGAAGCCGGTTTTGGGAATTGTAAGAGCAGCAAGCCTGTCGACAGCATTCGTGTCGAGCACATCCTGCTGCTTGTCGAAGCGCAACCGCCGCTCGCCCGGCCCCGTGCCTCCAAGGACTTCCTTCCAATAGTAACTCTCGTCACTTCTGCGGTAGAGAACAAGAATGATTGGCAGATTGGCACCGCGCCAGTACGCAAGGTCTTCGCTCCGTAAGAGATAGGCGAAGCCGTTCGCATCCTCCGACGTGTACGTGCTGGACTCGGTTGTCTTGACCTGAACCGCAATCATTCTGGCGGAGGGCTGCCCCTCTATCATCACTTCGGCGATGCCATCGATTCCCGCTTCGAGCCGCGAGCGCACGTCGAATTGGAATCCCATCGTGAGAAATCGCAATTGAACCGCAGTCTCGCCGATCTGGCCGAGGAGTTGATTCGGGGTGATAGTTTTTGCCATATTCGCACTATAGAACATTATGCGAACACGCCCCATGAGATTCTTGTTTTCGCCCGCTTTTCACAGGGCGGATAATTTGCGAGCCTGCTTACTGAGGCCTGTGCGGAAGCGCGTTCGCAGTAAACGGTCATACGCTACACCAATAAAATCGACATTGTGGATGTTGAAGCGGACACTGAGAGAACCGCTACCGTCACAGAGTGTCGTCACGCCTGTGAGCGGCTTCGTTGGCGTCAGGGACAAGAGTTATGTCGTCGAGCGGAACTAATCCTCGGACAGTGTAGCGGAGCTCTCATCGCGACGTCAGCGGCTGTTCAGACAAGAAGTGCTTCCCCTTTGCGAACTCACGGACTGGGCACTTGGCGATCTCATTTCGCGAAGCGCGGTCTATGCGGGTTTTGCGCTTGAACTCGATTGAGACCTCGGCACTGCCCGAAACGCGCGGCAATGTCCTCCGCCGCAATGACGTGTGCGACAAGGTCACGGTAGACAATGACCTCTCCGCCGCATCGGAATGCTAGCCTACCCATCGACTACCTCAGGCAAAGTATCTTCGACGATGCTGAGATTTCGATCGAAAGTCTCGGTGTCGGATGCGTTGGCGCGCAGAGACCGCACCTTGTTCAGGATGGCCGCAACCGCCGCTTCTTTGTCGGGCGCTATGCATGTTGTCACTGCTTTGGCCGCCAAAGCGGTAAAATCTATGGCGGCATAAGCTGGTACGGCTGTAGCGTCTGTTGCTTTCAGCCGGTCTTTTGTCATTGCGCGCCGGCTTGGAGGCGGTGCTATGCGGCCTGCTTTTGCGGCAAATGTCGCGCCGCGCCGGAGGCGGGCCTGCAGGAGACCGGAGCGGTACGCCGGCGCTGTCGGGACAATCGTCGAGACAACAGGAGATGGAACGACCGCAGAAGCTTCCAATGCGGGGCTTTTGGTGCGCGAAGCGTCGGTAGAGGCGGGCAGGGGCATGAACGCGCGTTTGGCTAGCTGACCGTCGGTGAAATAGAAATTGCGGGTGCCGAGGATCGGCAGTTCGCCGCGCGGCAATATGATGACCTTGTTCTTGTCGAGCGTGCGGATTTCATCTGGCCGCATCAGCGGCCGCCGCACTTCCTTGCGGTGCTCCGAACGCGTGTAGTAAGTGTCGAACAACGTTGCCTTGGTGCGCGTCACGTCCTTTTGCACGTCCGACGTTTCGCCGAGCTGCTCGGAAACGTAGCGCAGATCGTCGGCGTCCTGCGCGCCGACAAAGATCTGCACGCGGGCAGCGTTGATGAGCGTCTTGCGCCCTTCCTGGCGATAAATCTC
>NZ_RZQL01000327.1 GCF_003997935.1 Mesorhizobium sp. M7A.F.Ca.US.006.01.1.1 | reverse complement strand
CGCCCCAGCTGGTCATCGGCTCCTGCACGCCGAGGCCGAGAAACGACAGGAAACTCTCCAGGATGATGACCTGCGGCACCAGCAGCGTCATGTAGATCACCACCGGGCCGAGCAGGTTGGGGATGACGTGGCGCAACAGGATACCACGCTGGCCGACACCCATGGCTTCCGCCGCCTGGACATATTCCTGGCGGCGGATCGACAGCGCCTGGCCGCGCACGATGCGCGCCATGTCGAGCCACAGCACGGCGCCGACCGCCAGGAACATCAGCACGAAGTTGCGGCCGAAGAACACCACCAGCATGATGACGAAGAAGATGAAGGGCAAGGAATAGAACACGTCGACAATGCGCATCATCACCTCGTCGACCTTGCCGCCGGCAAAGCCGGCAGCGGCCCCGTAGACCACGCCGATGACCACCGCCACGACGCCCGCGAGTAGGCCGATGGCCAGCGATATACGCCCGGCCATCAGCGTGCGCGACAACAGGTCCCGGCCGGTGTTGTCGGTGCCGAACAGGAAATATTGCTGCTTGATCGAGGCGCTCATCGTCACTTCGAGACCGTCGGGCGACTTGCTCTCGATCTTGGTGTCGTCAAAGGCATCGGAACGGTCGAGATAGCGGATGTTGCGATCGTCGATCGGCCTGATCGACTTGACGGTGACGAAGACCTGGTTGCCTTCCTGCCGCCACTCCTTGATGTCGACCCGCATGCGCTTGATCGCTTCGGTGAGCGCCGTCTCGATCATGTCGGCCTTCGGATAGGCCGACAGGCTTGGCGGCATGCGCACATAGTCGGCATAGATGGTGGTGTATTGATGCGGCACGAACCACGGCCCGAACACGCTGACGACACCGATCAGGGCCAGGTAGTACAGGCTGAACATGGCGGCGCGATTGGCCTTGAGCCGCGCCCAGGCATCCCCCCAGAGCGAACGGCCGATGACGATGGGGGCGGCTGTGGCTGTGATGTCAGTCATAGCGCACCCTCGGATCGACGACCGCGTACATGACGTCGACGATCAGGTTGAAGACAATGGTAAAGATGGCGATCACCACCACCGTTCCCATCACCAGCGTGTAGTCTCGATTGAGCGCGGCATCGACGAAATAGCGGCCGACGCCCGGAATCGAGAAGATCGTCTCGACGATGACCGAGCCGGTCAGCAGTGCCGCCGCCGCCGGACCGGTGAAGGAGACGATCGGCAGGATGGCGCCGCGCAGCGCGTGCTTGACCACCACCGACCAGTCGGACAGGCCGAGCGCGCGCGCCGTGCGGATGTGGTGGGACCGCAAGGATTCGATCATCGAGCCACGCATCAGCCGGGCGACGATGGCGATCTGCGGCAGAGCGAGCGTCAGCACTGGGCCAACCTTGTTGATGAAAGCGCCATCGCCCCACCCACCGATCGGCAGCAGCTTCCATGTCAGCCCGAACAGGAGCTGGATCACCGGCGCGATGACGAAGGTTGGAATGGTGCTGCCGGCGGTGGCCAGCGCAATCACCGTATAGTCGCCAAGCTTGTTCTGGTTCAGCGCCGCAATGGTACCGAGCACGCAACCGAGCAGCAGCGCCAGGACGAGCGCCGAGGCACCGAGCTGGACCGAAATGGGCAGGCCCTTGGCGAACAGTTCGGTGACGGTGAAGTCCGGCATGTTGTAGCTCGGGCCGAAATTGCCGCGCAGCAGATTGCCGAGATAATGGACGAATTGCAGCCAGAGCGGGTCGTTGAGGCCGAATTGGGCTTCGAGATTGGCCTTGATCTCGGGGCTCAGCCCCCGCTCCTGGTTGAATGGGCCGCCTGGCGCGACGCGTATCAGGAAAAACGCCATGGTCACGATGACGAACAGCGTCGGGATGGCGGTCAGAAGCCGCCGTAATACGTATCGCAGCATCGGTGCCCCGCTTGATCCAGAGCAACGCGCGTCCAGCTGGACGGTTGCGCTCTAGCTTTCAAATCTTCGCACCGACATGCCGAAAATCGATTCCGGTTCCCGGGCCGATGCGATGGCAAACCAGCACCGCCGCGCATTGAGCTGCGCGGCGGCCCAGCTAAGGATCAGTCCTTGGCGATGAAGCGGGACGGATGGATGTCCATCACATTGTCGTCGAAGCCATGCAGCTTCGAGGAAACGATGTCGTGGAAGCTGTAGTAGAGAAGCGGAATGTTGCCGACGTCATCGACAAGGATGCGCTCGGCCTCAGTGAGGTCCTTCATGCGCTCTTCCGGCTTGCCGCCGGCAGCCGCAGCCTTGTCCATGGCCGCTTCATATGCTGGGCTGACATAGCTCGAATAGTTGTTGCCGCTGGCCTTGCGGGTGATGCCGAGGAAGGTCTCCGGATCCTTGTAGTCGGCGATCCAGGCGGCACGCGCCACATCGTAGTCGCCCTTCTGCTCAAGGAAGGAGTAGTGGGTCTTGGTGTCGGTGTTGACCAGCGAGACGTCGACGCCGAGCGGCTTCAACTGTTCCTGGATGGCGACGGCCGTGTTCTTGTGGTTTTCTGAAGTGTTGTAGCGGATCTCCATCTTCAACGGATGCTCGGGCGTATAGCCGAGTTTCTCGAGGGTCTTCTTGGCAGCGTCCTCGCGGTCGATCTGCGACATGTCGGCGTATTTGGCCATTGCCGGCGTGTAGCCTGCGATGCCCGGAGGCACCATCGAATAGCCAGGCAGCATCGAGTTCTGCCAGACCTTCTCGGCGAGGAAGTCGCGGTCGATCGCCATCGAGATGGCGTTGCGCAGCTCGACATTGTCCCACGGCGCCTTGTCGGTCTTGATCGCGTAGTAGTAGGTACCGAGATAAGGTCCGACGCGGACCTGGTCGCCGAACTTGGTCTTGAGGTCAGCGAGCTGTTCGGTCGGCAGGTCGCCGTAACTGTCAAGTTCGCCGGCCTCGAAGCGCTTCATCGCCGATGAGCGGTCCTCGGTCGGGATATAGTTGACGACGTCCATCTTGACGGTCGCGGCGTCCCAGAATTTCGGATTCTTGACCAGCTTCATGTGGTCGTTGGGAATCCACTCGGCCAGCGTATAGGCGCCGTTCGAAACGAGATTACCCGCCTTGATCCAGTCGGCGCCGAGCTTGTCGATCGAGGCCTTGTTGACCGGATAGGTGGCCTGGTGGGTCAGCATCTCCAGGAAGTAAGGCGTCGGCGCCTTGAGCGTGACTTCGAGGGTATTTGCGTCAAGTGCCTTGACACCCATATCCTCCGGCTTGCCCTTCTTGGTGTTGACGTCCTCCGCACCCTTCACCGGGTACAGCATCGAGGCGTATTCGGCAGCGGTGGCCGGATCTTCCAGCCGACGAAACGAATAGACGAAGTCGTCCGCCGTCACCGGGCTGCCATCCGACCAGAGGCCATCCTTGCGTAGCTTGAAGGTGTAGACAGTGCCGTCGTCGGACACTGTCCAGCTTTCGGCCGCGCCCGGAATGAGGTTCGTCTTCTGGTCATGCATGACCAGGCCCTGGAACAGGTCGCGTATGATATCGGCTTCGTAGACTGTCGAGGTCTTGTGCGGATCGACCGTCTCCGCTTCGGCGGCGCTGCCTCTGTTATAGACGGTCTCGGCGAAAGCCGGCGTGTAGAACGTGCCGGTGGCCAGCGCCATGGTCGTGGCGAGCACCGTCGCCTTCAGCATGTTTTTCAGCATGAAGTTCTCCCTGTCGGCGCTGCCGTTGGCGCGCCTATTAAGTGTTGACGCCCTGGAGCCGATATCTGACCCCTTTGAGCGCGCCGCTGGTTCCCGTCCTGCGGCTCGTGCCCAGACACTAACGCGGAGAATTTTTATTTCAACAGACTCTCTGGGTCACCCAAAGTAAGGCGGACGAAAGCTACGGCGTGGCCGCTGGAACACCAGCCGAAACCAAAAGCTTGACTTGGTTTCTTCACCTCGACGCCATTTTTCACCGCGAATCGGAGCCGTGCCAGTTTGCCGGAATGTCTTAATGCGTTCTTAAGCAACCTGAGGTTACATTATGAGTACCTTCTATATGGTTCGAACTTCAGACGTGCGGCGGCTATGAGTAACGGAGCAAGCAAATTGCCCAAAATCCGTCAACTAATGCGGAAATTCCAAGAAGAACGCGGCACTTCTGCGGTTGAATTTGCCTTACTCTCACCTATTTTCATTCTTCTTCTGCTCGGAATGGTTGCATATGGTATATACTTCGGCGCCGCCAACTCGATCCAGCAGATCGCAGCGGATGCCGCCCGCACGGCAATTGCCGGGTTGAACCAGACGGAACGCCAGACGCTCGTAGCCAGCTTCGTCACCAACAATGCCGGCGGATATCCCTTCGTGGATGTCAGCAAGTTGACCTACCAGGCCAACGACAGCACGGCCGATGGAAGCCAG
Organism: Mesorhizobium sp. M7A.F.Ca.US.006.01.1.1; assembly: GCF_003997935.1. Classification (GTDB taxonomy): domain Bacteria; phylum Pseudomonadota; class Alphaproteobacteria; order Rhizobiales; family Rhizobiaceae; genus Mesorhizobium. Next base: position 2,002 of record NZ_RZQL01000327.1, on the reverse strand, counting down.
TTCGTGGTGTCCATCCAGTACGACGCCCGCAACCTGCCGATCTGGAACCTTTTCCCGGGCATAGCCATGCCGGGGACCACGATCAGGCGCCAGTCAACGATCAGGGTCGGGGGCATTTAAATGCTGCTGTATGTGTGCAATGGGATCGGTCGGCTTGCCCGGTTGATGCTCAGTGACAGGAAAGCGAACTTCACCGTCATGGCGGCATTGAGCGCGCCGGTGGCGCTGGCGCTTGCCGCGGTGGCCATCGACGAAGCCTCGATCTACACCGAGCGCCGCGAAGCCCAGGCAATGGTGGATCTGGCGGCGATCACCGCCGCCTCGAACATGACCAATGTCAACACAGCGGTTGTCACCACGCTGACCGACAACGGCATGCCCGGGGTTGTCGTTCAAGCCTCGGGACAAACGATCGAGCCGGCGGCCGGCAAAACCGTCGTGACGGTCACGCCTGGGCGATATGTGGCATCCGGCGCCAATGTGGGCCAGCGTTTCCAGGCCAGCATAACACCCTACAATGCCGTCCGTGTCACCCTGAAGAAGATCCCTGCCCGCTATTTCGCGAGTTCGCTGATCCCCACTCCCGTCATTGGCACCCAAGCCACCGCCAGCATGACGCCGCAGGCGACGTTCTCGGTCGGATCGAGGCTCGCCAGCCTCGATGGCGGTATCCTCAACGCGCTTCTCGGCGGACTTCTCGGCACCAACATCTCGCTCAGCGTCATGGACTACAACGCGCTCATCTCCGCGGATGTGAGCGTGCTTTCCTTCGTGGACGGCCTTGCCACCCAGCTGAACCTGACCGGCGTGTCGTATTCGGATGTGCTGGCATCGAAGGCGACCGTGGGCCAGATCGCCACGGCCATGGCCAATGTGCCGGGGCTTGGCAACACGGCCAAGGCCGCCCTGCAGACGATCGCGTCCAAGTCGACCAGTACGGTCAAGATACCGCTCAGTCATCTGGTCGATCTCGGCTCCGTCGGCAAGTTGGGCCTCGGGCAAAGGCCCGCCGGCCTCGGCGTCGATGCCAGCGCCTTGGGAATGCTGACCGCCGCCGCCGGGCTGGCAAACGGTTCGAAGCAGGTCGACGTCGCCCTCGGCGCCACCATTCCCGGGGTGCTGTCGACCACGCTCGCCATCGCCATCGGCGAACCGCCGCAATCCTCGCCATGGCTGGCGGTTGGAGAAGCCGGCACCGTGGTGCGCACCGCGCAAACGCGCATCAAGCTGCTGCTCACCCTTGGGGTCGGCAGTAATCCGAACCTGGGCGGCGGCATCAGCCTGCTGTCGGTCAAGCTGCCGCTGAATGTCGAAGTGGCCTATGCCGAGGCCAAGCTGACCGACATCAGCTGTCCGACCGGACCCGACAGCCTGAAGGTTACCATTGCCGCGAAGCCGGGGGTCGCCGCCGTGAACCTTGCCGCCAGCGATGCCGATAACAGCCCCACCGCCTTCGCCGATTTCAGCAACCCGCAGTCGTTCTCCGACGCCAATATCGCGGACCTCAGCCTCACTCTGCTGCTGCTCAAGATCGACCTGTTACAGGTGAAGGGTTCGGCAGCAGCCGAGGTCACCAACGTCAGCCCGACCAACCTGGTCTTCAATAAAACCGAGATTGCCGCCAAGACCATAAAGACCACCCCGACACGGGATTTGACCCAGACGCTGACCGCTTCATTGGTCGACAATTTGAGGCTCTACGTCGGCGCGCTTGGCATCGGGCTTGACCTAACCGCCATACTCGGCGTCGTGAAGCAGCCGGTCTTAGCGCTCTTGAAAACCGTGACCGCACCAGTCGACACATTGCTTTACAATCTGCTCGATACGCTCGGCGTGCACCTCGGCGAAGCCGATGTCCGGGTCACCGGCGCGACATGCGGACGTGCCGTGCTGGTACAGTAACGGTCGGGATATCAGTCGAGCCTGCCAAAAAAGACTCCAAGCGCTGGCAGCAAAAGCTCGGCCCCGACGACCGCGGCATCGCCATCAAGCTGTGCAACCG
>NZ_RZQL01000326.1 GCF_003997935.1 Mesorhizobium sp. M7A.F.Ca.US.006.01.1.1 | reverse complement strand
GACCATGCCGTTGGTGACCGTCAGCGAGCGGACCTGATCGTCACCGGTAACGCACGCAAACTGGCCCTCGCTCAGCTGGAAGACGAAACAGTCGAGGCTCTTTTCGGTGCCCTGCACGCCGACATACAGCACACGCCCGTCAGTCTCGCCCTTGCCGCGCGGCGTTTGCGAGTAGATCAGCACAAGGCGCTGGTCCTCGCTGGCGAAGGCGTCCAGATCCTGCCCTCGCGATAGGTACATGATCGCTTCGCCGATCACGCCGGTTGGAACACTGTTGCGAGCCGCCGTCGAGTAGATCGCGTCGAGCAGGCGATACTGCCGCTTGTGCGTGCCTTCCCCCTGTGCGCCCGAATAGTTGAACAGATCTTCACGGACCCAGGGATCGACACCCGATACGAATGCGCCCGCCGCATTGCGTGTCAGCGTGCCGACAAAGACGTTCTTGGCGTAGATGGACACCTGCATCAGCGACATGGTCGTCGTCTCGCGCCTCGGCCTGAAACCACGCATGGCGATGACATAGCCCGGTTCCAGGCCGTCGCGGTTGAAAAGCGCCTTCAGCGCTTGCCCTGCCAGCTTGGCGTCCTCTGCGGAGAAATGCGCATCGAGCGCGACGCTGTCCAAAGAGCGGTCGTTGAGGATTTTCACGAACGTGTCTTCGGTCGCCTCGAACCGCTGATACTCATTCGAGACGGTTGCGACACTCGTGTTGTTTTCGATCTGCGTCTTCTGGAATGCGGGAAGGGCTGCATCGCCCGCATCGATGGTCTCGCCCCAGCCGGCTTCGGGATCATCGGCATCCGCCCTTTGGTCGGGCGCTGCGGCTGGTTCCCCCTCTATCGGCGATGGCTCAAGATCATTCTGCAGATCACCGGATGGTGGGGCAGCAGTCTTTCGTTGCGCCTGGAAGAATGCAAAATCCTCTTGCGTCGACGGTATCGTTGTCATGAATTTTTCGCTCGCGCTAAGCATGACGTCAGACAGGATTTCGATCTGTGGAGAAACGCCGGCCTGGTTGAGTTCCGCCGGGCGCGGCATTGTCCGGCCTTTGGTTGCGGCGCTGGCATCGGGCGCCAGCGTGATCCACATCGGGTCCCCCGCCAGATCGATAATGGCTGGCACATACACGGATGCGTCCGCCGGCATATCGTCCGCCCCTTCGACCGCATGCAACTCCTCGTCTTCGTCTCCGAACGACCAATACTCGGCGGTGAGGTAGAAACCGGCGGCGATAGAGAGCAGCACAGCCACCGCGAGACCGGCAACAAGCCTGTGCCGAAGCGTGCGCCTGCGAAGGGCCGCGCGCGCCTGCTTTTTCTGCCTGAAGCTCGTGTCGATACCGTGCGTCACGGATTGCTTCCCGTAAGGAAGAAAGTCCACCGCGCCTGTTCGAGGGTATCGACTTCAAGAAATTGTGCCGCGATATGGCCGCGCTGCCAGCACTCGTCGATGCCGCGTATCGAAAAACGTCGCCGCTCAATGCACATTTCGGTCGATCCTGTGAGGATCGCATGACCAAACACGTCCGTTGCGTAGATGTAGATGTAGCGGTTCGTCAGTTCCTCACGAATGACGTTTACGCATTGATTGGCGCCGATGGTCCACCAGCCATCGGTCTGGTCCGCATTGTCGACCTTCTGGCCGACGGCGAGATTGACGACATCCAGAGTCTGATTGCAGACCGTGAACTCGGCGCGCGCTTCGCTGGATGACAGCACGGCCAACAGGGCCGCCCCCCCCATGACCGCAAGCCTCATGCTGCCACGCAGGGCAGGGGCCCGAACCGGATCAAACTGCCTTATCGGCGGGTCAGAGCGGCTGAGTTGCATCGGGCGCCCATGCTATCCGCCGAGCCGGAAATACTGGGCGGTGGCCGAGAATTGAGACCCGTCGGTCTCGATTTCTTCGAGAATCTTGGGGAGCAGCACCGAGGCTGGCATGGGCGTGGAGAACGCGGCTGCCTGGATGTCCTGAGGGCCCGTGATCACCATTATGATCTGCGGCACCGCCTTTCCGGCGGCTTTGTCGGCGGCCCCGAGACCAATCGGGATGCTGAAAGTAGCCTTGCCGGGTTCTACGACGATGCGGTCGTCGAGATTGAACACCATGCCTTTATGGTCGATCAACAGCACGCTGGACCTGAGCCCGCCACGCGTCACCAGCGTTCCGCTGATCGGCGTACCGTTTGGCACCGATGTCCGATCGAGAACAAGCTGCGGCTTGTCTGATGCGGTCTGCCCGATAAAGCGCAGAAAATTGGTGACTTCGCATTGGCTTGGTTCAATGAGCCGGACGCTGATGTCCGGCTCGACATGGAATTTGGCCTGGAACTCGGCCAGCATGCCTTCGAATGGCTGGACCGATGTTCCAAAGCCTTCGATCGCAGCAGCCTTGTCGGTTGCTGAGGTCATCGTCGCATAGAAACAGTCGCCGCCGCCGAAGTCGCGAACCCATGACACCCGTTGGGCGATGTCGTCGACGGCCGGGGGAATCTCCGGTTTGGGCACGTTCAACGCGACAGCAGGTTGGTCCGGCTGGTTGCTTGTCGGCAAGGCAGGGCTCTCGGCGTTCGCGACAGCCGGCGGGGCCGCAGTGGGATTGGGCTCCCGCGTTGCGGGTGCCGCCGGCTTGCTGGCCTGCGGTTCGGGCTTTTGGCTCTCGCCAACCTTGGGCTCAGCGGGCGGCAGCGTCGAGGCTTTCTCTACCGGCGGCGTCGGGGCGGTTGTCTCACTGGAAGCGGCCAACGTTTGACTGTCGCTGGTCATCGTATCCGGCTGGATTGGCGGCGATGCCTTTTCGGGTGGCGGCCTGGCGTCCGTTGCGGGTGACTCCGCGACGACGTCGTTCTGCGAGGGGACTTCGGCGGGCTTGGTAGGCTCCGGCTTTTGAACCCCCAACGTATCTGCCGGATTTTCAGCCGCCTGTCCGCTGGCCTGCACGGGCGAAACTGCCTTTGCCGGCTCAGGGGCGGCAGAGTCCGCCAGGGGCGGCTTTGACAGGCCGGGCGGGAGCTTGGACGGCTCCGGTGGCAAAAGCGATGTCTTGCCGGCAGTCGGTGTGGCAGGCGTCATGAAGCCGCCCAGGTAAAGGCCCGCGCCGGAGGCCACAGCCAGCATCGCCAAGCCAGCGATCGCCAGGGTTCGGGTCTTTGTGGACCTTCCAGGCAAACGCGCCGTGGCCTCGCGCGGCATCGGCGCCGGAGGCGGCCGTTCGAACAAATGCGCGGGCCGCACGTGCTCTACGAAGGGCTGTCCGCCTGGGCCCGCTGCGGCTGCGTCGTCGTGCCTCTCAACATTGTGTGATCGTGCCTGGGTTTTGCTGCCGGATTTAAAGGTTCGCGGCAAAGCCGACCGATCGCGGGGTGTGATGGACGCCGGCGGGGTTGTCTCCTCGTTTTCGTCACGCGTCATCCTGGCGATTTCCGCCATGCTAACCGGTCGGTCCTGCGGATCCGGTTGCAGCATGGGTTCAACGATGTCACGAAAATCATCGTCGATGTCGGTGAGATCAGGCACGGTCCGGCGCTTTTCGATGACCTCGAATTGCGATCCGCTCATATCGATTGGCTTGCCGCGCAAGGCGGCAACCAGCACCAGCCCCAGGCTGTAGATATCGGATTGCTCACTGACATCGCCGCTGTAGAGCCCGAGCTGTTCGGGTGAAACATAGTTGTATTTTCCCGCAAACTTTCCGCCGATCAGGGTCTCACCGCCGACACTCGCCGACCGGGCGATACCGAAATCTATGATCTTCGCGCGGTCGACCCGGCCTCCCGGCAAGATGATGTTATCGGGCGAGAGGTCGCGGTGTATTGCTCCCGCCTGGTGCACGGCGCTCAGGCCGGAGGCGAGGCGGTGGCAGAGCTTGCGCACATCAGCCGCCGGCATCGCGCCACGCCGCATGATGTCGAACAGCGACTCACCGTCGACGAATTCCATGGCAAGGTAGGGACGGCCGATCCCGGGATCGATCGTGAAGACGTGGTAGCGCACGACCGCGTCATGCGACAGGTGATTGAGGATCAATGCCTCCTTGCGAAACAGCGACAAGATCGTCTGGTCACGGGCGAACTCGGGCAAGACGATCTTGATCGCGACATGGTCACCGGTCTGGATATTATGACCACGGTAAACCTCGCCCATGCCACCGAATGCGATGCGTTCGTCGAGCTCGTAGATGCCGCTGAGTTGCGTGCCTACGACGGTGTTGGCCATGCCCCCCGATATGCGCGTCTTGTCGTCGGAGCCCATCAACCTCAGGCCTTCGCTCTATGCAGATATGGAGGAGGCAATTGGCCATCGCGCTCGTGTCCTATCTTTACGAGGACGATCGTGACGTTATCCGTTGCGCCGCGCGCCAGCACCATGTCGAGCAGGTTCTCGCAGGCTGCCTGAGGTGTCGCCGACACCGTCGCCGCCTCGATCTCGGCGTCGGTGACATGCGCCGTCAGACCATCCGTGCTCAACACAAAAATATCCCCCGGCATGATTTCTCCCTGCTGGAAATCGATGACAATCTCGTCGCTGACGCCGATCGCTTGCGTGATGACATTGCGGCGCGGCCACGTGCGTGCTTCGGCTGCGCTGATGATACCGCGGTCGATGAGCTCCTGAACTTCGGTGTGGTCTCTCGAGATCTGCGAGATCGAGGCGTTGCGGACAAGATAGACGCGGCTGTCACCCGCCCACAGACAGGCAAACCGCCCGTCCATCGCCAGCAGGGCGGCAACGGTGGAACCGATGGTTATGCCGCGGGATTCAGATATGCCTCGGATCTCGGCATTGGCCCGGCCCAGCCTGTCCTCGAAGCGGGCGCGAAGATCGGGAGCTGAGCTCGCAATGCCGATTGTTGACAGATGATCGACGATACTGGCGGAAGCGACCTCTCCGGCGTCATGTCCACCCATTCCGTCGGCTACCACCCAGACGCCAGTTTGTGGCTCGACCAGATAGCTGTCTTCATTGAGCTCACGGACACAGCCTTTGTGGCTCACGCCGAAGCTCTCAACGGAAAGGGCGACAGTATTCAATTTGCCACCAAGCGCTTTTCAAGCGTCCTTCTGCGGCGCACCTTTGGACGCTCGCTGGCGCCACTTTGCCACAGGCTCGAACATTAAAGTATCGAAAACTAAGGAAAACCAGGCTTTGAACGCCGTGGTCAGCGGACCGACGCCATGTTCAGCAGATGAACCCTGTTCAAAACGCCTTGGGACAGCTGAATCCGGACAGGGCCGGGAGGAAGAAGGGGTTGGAGCCTGAGCCTGTCTGGAGAGCATAAGTAACGTCGCGTCCGCCGATCACGAAGCGCGCTTGCATGTTGCTGCCGTCGCCGGTGACGGCAGCCTTGTCCAGAAGTCGTTTCAGCGCCCAGGGCCCTTCGAACTTGATGGCGGATTCGCGGCCTGGCATCTCCGGCGTCAAGCTTAGGCTGGCGGACGCGGAAGCTGCCTCGCCCGGCCAGGTGACCGCGCTCGGCGCGTTGCCCGTCTGATTGCTCCAGACGATCTGGCCTTCGGCATCGAGTATCGCCGTATCGACATCGCCATTCAGTGAGAACGGTGTGAAAGTGATGCTGACCGAAGGCAACGAACCGCCCGATGGGAAGAAGGCGCTGCGGATTTCCGCCGCAAGCTGGAAGTCTTTCAGGGTCGATTTCGACAGGTCGCGTCCAAATCGCGCATCCTGTTTCCAAGTCCAGTCCTGGCTGGTCATGTCGATCAGCGATGCTAGATTTTGTGCGAAGAACCGGTCCAGCAAGCCGCCAGGGGCGAACAATTTGGCGAAATCTGCCATCGCAACATCCTCGGTGGCGTCGCGGGCGAAGGGATAACGGCCGCTGATTGCGGCTTCACAAGGGGCTGTGACCGTCTGGTCAAGTATCTGATTCAAGTTGGTCACCGAGGTTTCGGCAACGTTGCCTTCGAACTCATCCGCCGTCGCGTTGACCATCCGGCCGAGTTGCTTGGGCAGGCGCGAGACATTGGCGCGAAGCGTGGCTATCTGCAGCTGCAGGTTCGAATTGACGCGTTCCGTCTGCGAAGGAACTTCGGCCGCCAGTTGCAGGCTCTGATAGATATCGCTGAAGTTTTGGGTCAGAGCATCGATCGGGCGATGTCCGGCAGGGCCGTTCACCAGGGCCTGGAATGGTCTGAATTGCGCTTCGATGTTTGCTCCTGGACTGAAGTTCCGTGCGTCGGCGGCCCCGGTGCCGGCGCGGCTTTGCGATTTGCCGCTGGCGATTGTTATGCCGATGCGGGCCAGGCCCTTGGCCAGATCCGCGGGGTTGCGCGGCGGGTTCTGGGCCGTGCCTTCGATCTCGGTGCCGGGATCGGGGCCGTCACCTGAGTCCCGCGTCAGAGCTGTTTCATCGGCGGTTGCCGCAAAGAGCTGATTAGTC
>NZ_RZQL01000325.1 GCF_003997935.1 Mesorhizobium sp. M7A.F.Ca.US.006.01.1.1 | reverse complement strand
GCACGGCCTCGCCGACAGCTTCGAGCAGGATCGAAGCGATCTCGCTCTGGCCTTGCATCTGGATCTCGACGCCCTTCTTCTCGAAGGCGCTGACCAGCCGGTCGATCAGCCATGCGCCAGCGGTGTCCATTTTCTCGATCTTGGAAACATCGAGCGCCAAGGTTTTGAAGCCGCTTCGCTTTTCGATCTTGCGCATGTCGGCGTCGATCAGCGCGACGGTCCGTGTCGTCCAGATTCCGGAGAAAGCGCAGCCAAGAACGCCGCCCTCCTCGCCGACCGCCACGCGCGGTTCGTGGTCAGCCTCCCCTGCGGTCGTGCCGCTTGCGTCGCGCTTGCCGATGGTCAACATGGCGTCCTGTTTAGCCTGACGGGTCTGACCTGTCGATTTGCCGACAACGCTTGTCGCACAGCAGGAGCAGAAAAATATGGCGCGTGTCATTTCGGTCGAGGCCGAGCGTTTTCCCATCGCCGGAACCTTCACCATTTCGCGCGGTTCCAAGACCGAAGCCGAAGTGATCTCCTGCACGATCAGCGACGGTGGCCACTTCGGCCGCGGCGAATGCGTCCCCTACAAGCGCTATGGCGAGACCATTGACGGCGTGCGCGAGGCGATCGAAGCCATGCGCGGCCGGATCGCCGGCGGCATCAGCCGGACCGCCTTGCTCGATGCCATGCCGGCCGGAGCCGCCCGCAACGCCATAGACTGCGCCCTGTGGGATCTGGAGGCAAAGCTCAGCGGAACATCGGTGGCGGTCGCGATAAATGCTGTTCCCTTGCAGGCGCTCGAAACCGCCTACACGCTGTCGCTGGGCGAGCCGGAGGCGATGGCGGCGCACGCTCGCGCCAATGCCGCGCGGCCGCTGCTCAAGGTCAAGATCGGCGGCGACAACGACATTGCCCGCATCCGCGCGGTCAGGCAGGCAGCGCCAGACAGCCGCATCATCCTCGACGCCAATGAGGGCTGGAGCGACGGCAACATCGTTGCGAACCTCGCCTTTGCCGCCGAACAAGGCATCGCGCTGATCGAACAGCCACTGCCGGCCGGTCATGACGAGATCCTGCGCCATATCGCCCATCTTGTGCCGATCTGCGCCGATGAAAGCGTGCACGAGGCTGAGAATCTCGAAGCGCTTGTCGGTCTTTACGATGCCGTCAATATCAAGCTCGACAAGTCGGGCGGGCTGACGGCGGCACTGGTGCTGCGCGATCGCGCCCGCGAACTCGGTTTCGGCGTCATGGTCGGCTGCATGGTCGGCACGTCATTGGCGATGGCGCCAGCGGTGTTGCTTGCCCAGCATGCCGATTTCGTCGACCTCGACGGTCCGCTGCTGCTTGCCCGCGACCGGGTACCGGGCCTTGTCTACCAGGGATCGCTGGTGTCACCGCCCGATGCGGCGCTGTGGGGCTGAGCGCGCCGCAAGGCCGATCAGCACCAGCCCAATCAAGGCAATCGGGATCATGGCAAAGAAGCCATCCACGCCGAGACGGTCGTAGAGCGGGCCGGACGCCAGGGTCACCACCGCCATGAAGAAGCCGTTGGAGAAATAGGCGATGCCTTGCGCGGCACCTGTCCGCTCCTCGGAGACGGTTTCGCCGATCATCTTCTGCAGGCCGATCAGCCCAAGCGCCACCGAGACGGAGTGCAGCGACTGGACACCGAAGAAACCCGGAATGCCGAGGCCAAGGGGCCAGACCAGAGGAAAGGCGATCCAGCGCACGATGGAGCCGATCCCCGCCATCACCATGATCGACACGACTGAGAACCGGTCGAAAAAGCGGGTGAACATCATGAACATGCAGACTTCCGACACCACGCCCCAAGCCCATAAGAGACCGACTACCGAATCGCCGAGGCCGATCGATTTCCAGTAAATGGAGACGAAACCGTATAGGAATGCGTGGCTGGCGGTGATGACGCCCACGCCGATGGAAAAATACAGGAAATACGGGTTGAGAAGCGTCGGTGCTGAATGCTGGATGTCGGCGGCCGATAGCGGTGAGGCGCGCCGCGGACGCCCAAGACGCGGCGCCAGCAGGCCGGCGGCAAGGGCCGCGGCAAACGCCACCAGAATAATAACCGGAACGGCCTGCGAACCGGTTGCCGACAGAATGAAGCCGCCGACGATATTGGCGCAGAGATAGGCGATCGAGCCCCATTTGCGCATGCTTGTGTAGTTCGAACCGAAGCGGCGGACACCCGAAAGCGCCAGCGAATCGGCGATCGGCGAATGCGGCGTCCAGACAATGGTCAGCGCCAATGAGACTGCCAGCACCATCGCATAGGTGGGCGTCAGGAAATAACCTGCCGACAAAAGCAGCGACGCAGCTATCAGCGCGACATAGACATCGGCACGGTCCCTGGCACGGTCGGCCAGCGCGGTCAGCAACGGCGTCGTCACCACGCGCAGGAACATCGGCGCCGCCAGAATGACGGCGATCTGCCCGGCGTGAAAACCCTTGCCCTGAAGCCACAGTGGAAAATACGGCAAATGCGTTCCGAGCGGCACGAACAGGGTCGCGAAGATCAGGCTCATGCGCAGTTCGAAATGGCGCGGCTTGACGAGTTGTTCGGGCGAGAGCTGCGGCAGGGACATGAATCGATCCAATCGCGCTGTATTCGACCGGACGGCAACGCGTGTCGATCCCTTAACATGGACGAAAACCGGGCGAAACCGGCTGGACTAATTGATTGATTCCGAAGCCCGAAAAGACTTCGGACTATGCTGCCTGCCCTACCCGGCCTTCGATGAGCAACGGGATAAAGGGCTCGTCCGGCGCCGCGGGCAGCACCTGCGCCCAGGTCAGGATTTCCATGCGGCCGTCAAAATGCTCGACCACAGCCGTACAACTTTCCACCCAGTCGCCGGTGTTGATGTACTGGACATCGCCAAAATTTTCGATGACGGCATGATGGATGTGGCCGCAGATGACGCCATCGACATGCGAGCGGCGCGCCTCATCTGCAAGCATGGTCTGGAACGAGCCGATGAAGTTCACCGCCTTCTTGACGTTGTGCTTGGCCCAGGACGAAAACGACCAATACGGCAGACCGAGCAACTGGCGCAGCCGCGTCACCACGCGGTTGACCAGCATGGCCGCGTCATAGGCGTGGTCGCCGAGATAGGCGAGCCAGCGCGCATTGTGGACCACGGTATCGAACTGGTCGCCATGGATGACGAGCAGCCGCTTGCCGTCGGCGGTCTCGTGGATGGCGCGGTCGGCAACGACGATGCCGCCGAAATGCACGCCCTGGAACTGGCGGGCGAACTCGTCATGGTTGCCGGCAATGTAGGTGATGTTGGCGCCCTTGCGCGCCTTGCGCAGCAATTTCTGCACGACATCATTGTGACTTTGCGGCCAGTGCCAACTCCGCCGCAACCGCCAGCCGTCGACGATGTCACCCACCAGATAGATAATATCGGCATCGTGATATCGAAGGAAATCGATCAGGAATTCGGCCTTGGCCGCCTTCGAGCCCAGATGGACGTCGGAGATGAACATGCTGCGGAAAGTGCGGGGCTCTTGGCCGGACATCGCGATTTCACCCTTGCTCTCGCGCAGGCTATGCCCCGATTCATGCAACAACCGTATGACGGTTGCGATTGGTCCAGCCGAAGGACTAGCTTGCCGGCCAAATCACAGGAGAAATCGTCATGGATCTCGGTATCCGCGGAAAGAAGGCCATCGTCTGCGCTTCGAGCAAGGGACTTGGGCGCGGTTGTGCCATGGCGCTGGCCGAGGCTGGCTGCGACATCGTCGTCAACGGACGCAATGCCGAGCTGGTGGCGAAAACCGCCGCCGAGTTGCGCCAGCGCTATGGCGTCACGGTGACGGAAGTCGTCGGCGACGTCTCGAAGCCGGAGGTGCAGAAAGCGCTGCTCGCGGCTTGCCCCGAGCCGGACATCCTGGTCAACAACAATGGCGGACCGCCGCTTCGCGATTTCCGTACGCTTGACCGCGAAAAGATCCTCGAAGGGGTTACCCAGAACATGGTGACGCCGATCGAGCTGGTCCAGGCTGTCCTCGACGGCATGGCGGCGCGCGGCTTCGGCCGCATCGTCAACATCACCTCGCTGTCAGTCTATGTGCCCATTCCCGGCCTCGACCTGTCGTCCGGCGCGCGCGCCGGCCTGACCTCGTTCCTTGCCGGCGTGGCGCGCACGGTGATCGACCGCAACGTCACCATCAACAGCCTTCTGCCGGGCAAACTCGACACCGACCGGCTGCGCGGCCCGCATGAAGCCGGCACCATCGAAAGCCCGGAGGCCGCAGCCGCGCGCAAGACCCGCATCAGCGCCGATGTTCCGGCCAAGCGGCTCGGCACGCCGGAGGAATTCGGCCAGATCTGCGCCTTCCTGTGCTCGGTCCATGCCGGCTATCTGACCGGGCAGAACATACCGGTCGACGGCGGTCTCTACGTCAGCGCCTTTTGATCAACTTGTCCGTGAAACTACAGGAACCATTCGTCAGAAAAATGGCATAAGCATTTGATCGTTAAAGGCTTTCTACGCGCCGACGGGTATTGCTGCCGGCGCGTCAATTAGCGTCGCGAAAAACCACGGCTGCATGCTAAAAGGAAATCTCCAGCCAGATTTCGAGGGAGCGGCCGCATGGAAGGCGAGAGCAAAAAGACGGCACGTTCGGACCTCGACGAAGCCGCCCTCTACTTCCACAAGCACCCAAGGCCGGGAAAGCTCGAGATCCAGGCGACCAAGCCGCTCGGCAACCAGCGCGACCTCGCGCTCGCCTATTCGCCTGGTGTCGCCGCCCCTTGCCTGGAAATCCGCGACGATCCGGCGACCGCCGCCGACTACACCGCGCGCGCCAATCTGGTCGGCGTCGTCACCAACGGATCGGCCGTTCTCGGCCTCGGCAATATCGGCCCGCTTGCCTCCAAACCGGTCATGGAAGGCAAGGCCGTTCTGTTCAAGAAGTTCGCCGGCATCGATGTCTTCGACATCGAGATCGACGCGCCCGGTATCGAGCGCATGGTCGAGACGATCTCGGCGCTCGAGCCGACCTTCGGCGGCATCAACCTCGAGGACATCAAGGCACCGGAATGCTTCGAGGTGGAGGAACAGCTGAAGGCGCGCATGAAGATACCGGTGTTCCACGACGACCAGCATGGCACCGCCATCATCGTCGCCGCCGCCGTGCTCAACGGGCTGGAATTCGCCGGCAAGACCATATCGGACATCAAGATCGTCACCTCCGGCGCCGGGGCTGCCGCCCTTGCCTGTCTCAACCTGCTGGTCTCGCTTGGCGCCAAGGTCGAAAACATCTGGGTCACCGACCGTTTCGGCGTTGCCTACAAGGGCCGCACCGATGAGATGGATCGCTGGAAAGACCCCTATGTAAAGGACACCGAGGCGCGCACGCTGGCCGACGTCATATCGGGCGCCGACGTCTTCCTCGGCCTGTCGGCGGCAGGCGTACTGAAACCGGAACTGCTCCAGCACATGGCGCCGAAGCCGCTGATCCTGGCGCTGGCCAACCCCAATCCGGAGATCATGCCGGAAATAGCGCGCGCGGCGCGTCCGGATGCGATGATCTGCACCGGCCGTTCCGATTTTCCTAATCAGGTCAACAACGTACTGTGTTTTCCTTACATCTTTCGCGGTGCGCTCGACTGCGGCGCCAGCGCCATTAACGAGGAGATGAAGATGGCGGCGGTGCGGGCAATCGCAGCGCTCGCACGCGAGGAACCTTCGGACGTCGCTGCCCGCGCCTATTCCGGCGAGACGCCGATCTTCGGCCCTGAATTCCTGATCCCTTCACCCTTCGATCCGCGCCTGATCCTGCGCATAGCGCCCGCGGTCGCCAAGGCAGCCTGCGACACCGGTGTCGCGACTCGGCCGATCACCGACTTCGCCGCCTATATCGACAAGCTGAACCGCTTCGTCTTCCGCTCCGGCCTGGTGATGAAGCCGGTGTTCTCGTCCGCCAAGGCGTCGAGCGCCAAGCGCGTCATCTATGCCGACGGCGAGGATGAGCGCGTGCTGCGCGCTGCCCAGGTGGTGCTTGAGGAAGGCATCGCCGAACCGATCCTGATCGGCCGCCCGCACGTCATCGAAGTGCGCCTGAAGCGCTACGGCTTGCGCATCAAGCCCGGGGTCGATTTCGGCCTCATCAACCCGGAAGACGATCCGCGCTACCGCCACTATGTCGACCTTTTGATCGAACTCGCCGGCCGCCGCGGCGTGACGACGGAAGCCGCGCGCACCATGGTGCGCACCGACAACACGGTGATCGCAGCACTTGCGCTGAAACGCGGCGATGCCGACGCCATGGTCTGCGGCCTCGAAGGTCGCTTCGAGCGGCATCTGCGCAACGTCACTTTGATCATCGGCCCCCGCGCCGGCATCAAGGACCACGACCTGTCGACGCTATCGATGCTGATCTCGCAGCG
>NZ_RZQL01000324.1 GCF_003997935.1 Mesorhizobium sp. M7A.F.Ca.US.006.01.1.1 | reverse complement strand
CATCGTGCCGCCGAACTGCCTGTCTGGCTGCACAGATACAATTGGCATCGTCCACATGGCAGCCTAAAGTCAAAAACGCCTATCAGTCGCCTCGCCCTGATCGAGGACAACCTGTTGAAGCTCCACATCTAGGGCATGCGAAAATAGAAAATAACGGGCAAAAAGATGCGCCTTTTCCGACTCCGAGCCTAGATGGTTGAAAGCCTCGAAGTACTCCTTCGTCCGCTCGAGGAGATCTCCCGCATAAAGCGCCAACGGCTGTGACACGGTGACCCTCGGGCGCGCCTTGACCTTCGGCGTCTCAGGTCCACTCTTGGCCATCTCAGATTATCGGCTTAATTCCGGTGCCGGTATGCGACAAAGCCGAACAGAGTAGCCGCTGCGACGTTGAAGATTGCCCACAGCTCGCGCGGCAAATGAACCGGCATGAACGGGTTGAAGATCGCTGCCGCTCCAAACAGCGCCCAAGCCAGGGTGCGATTTTCAGGGCCTGATCGCCACACCATGGCTCCGCAGTAGATCCCGGCGAAAAAGACCACCACGCGGAGGAATTGGTAATAGCCGTACGGCCATGGCGCTACCGCCAGCAGCGAGGCAATAGCTACACAGATGCAGACCAACCGGACCGTTCCGGCCGGCG
The DNA here is from genome assembly GCF_003997935.1 of Mesorhizobium sp. M7A.F.Ca.US.006.01.1.1. Classification (GTDB taxonomy): domain Bacteria; phylum Pseudomonadota; class Alphaproteobacteria; order Rhizobiales; family Rhizobiaceae; genus Mesorhizobium. The sequence goes on along the minus strand of NZ_RZQL01000324.1, from coordinate 5,815 downwards.
TCGAAAAGCATTATTTTCAGCAAACTTGATCCTCAAACGCCCAGCACGGTTGTTAGTGGAGTTTCGGCGCCCGCCATATATTTGAAAAGCCAGATTGCCCAAGTGATCGGCCAAATGAACGCCAACATCGCATCCAGGCTCAAGTTAATCAGGATTTTTACGACCACTGATGCATGGCCCTGCCATGTGTCGACGACATTCATCACGTAGGTGATCGGCCCGCCCAGCATGAAGAGGAGGCCCAGCGGAGCTGACATGATGTTCTTCAGCATGTTTGTGTCCCTCAGAAAGGCGTGACCTTCAGTGACAGTGATACGCGCCGGTCTTATGGTTGGTATGGCAACCGTTGGCATCAGTGCCGCCACTGTGTGCAAACGCGCCGGTCGCGCAAGCGATTATTGCAGCGGCCATAGCCGCGAGAAATGTTGTTTTCATTTTATTGCCCTCCCAAAGTATTTCAGACAGAGCACTATTGCCGGTCGGGCACAAGCTGCTCGTGGCACTGTGAACACAAATAGGATAGATGCTCCTCTGTGCAGGCCAAGATCGGGCGAGGAGAATACTTTGGATGGATTGCGATTGATGCACGTCCCGTTGGCGATCCTGCTGACATGGCCAAGGGTGGCGACGGCAAATGAATGCCTCTCGAAGTACACCAAGACCGACGTCTGCGCCTACGCAAAAAAAATGCAAACCGAAATGGCTCCAGCATTGCCCATGCTGATCAGTTCGAACATCTCCGTTCGGAGCATCATCGCAATCGGGCCAAGGATCGTTTTCAACGCCACCTGGGCTCAGACCGATGCGGAAGTAGACGCCAAATTGTTGGCTGCTGGCGTCTCGCGGCCGGTCTATGTCCAGAAGATCGATGAAATGACCAAAAACTATGTCTGTCGTGCGGAGGAACTATCTGCCTTCGTTCGCCTGGGCGGTGAGATCCAGTACACGTATACGACTGTGGATAATTTCCCAGTCGCGAACCCGCTCGTAGCACTCTGTCCTTAGAGCATCGCAGCACGGCTCATGACATGACTAGTCGCGGCCGATCAACCAGTTGATCAGCAGCCATGATCATTTGTTGGAACTCAATTGAGCCTGATCCGCACTAGCAAGTGGATAGAAGTGAATGTGCGGTTGCCCTTTAGCTCTACTATGCATAGAAACCACTCTGCCGGGGGGCGTAAAGTTGGGGTTGTGAGTGCGTGGGCTCTAAATTCGAAAAACTAAATAAGTTGCGTGACTCACTGCGAGAATCCAACCACGATTTTCGGGCGAGCACTCAGCTATTCAACAGCCTGGACCCTGCCAAGATCGACGGCGACCTGGATGTCATTAACCGCGGAAAGCAGCGCGGCGAGGTGAACCAACCCCCGAAAACGGCAAAGAATCTCGACGATGTCGAACATGCCATCGTGGAACGCGTTGAGGATGAGAAGAAGGCTGCGCATCACACTCTTGAGGACAACCTGCAACTCCTTGGAGGTCGTCTTGCCGGCCTCGATTTCGAGGAACAATTCGGTCTAATCCGTCAGACGAATGCCGCTAGCGTTTCGGACTTCAAAGCCTCGGTCGCCGTGGGCCTCGATGAACTTCACGGCCTGAGAAGGGCCCTGAACGACGCCGAAAAAGAGCATGCATGGTTTAAGGAGAAGCACGGTCTCGTTCGTGCCGCGCGTGTGCAGCACGGTGCCGCTCACATTTTCCGGCTATCGCTTCTGCTATTTCTGTTTCTGGTCGAGACAGCGATGAACGGCAACTTCCTGGCCAAGGGCAATGAGCAGGGATTTTTTGGTGGCATCCTTGAGGCTGCGGCATTCTCTTTCATCAACATCGGGGCGGCTTTGCTCCTGGCGGTTTTCTGCGCTCGTCTCGTCACCCATCGGTCGTTTTTCGTAAAATTCGTTGGGATCATTTCAATCCTTTTCTATATCGGCTTGGCGATTTCGATAAACTTGGCGCTAGCGCACTACCGTGAGGTCAGCGGCTCGCTCGCTGACGGCGCCGGCGCTGAGGTCATCCGTAATATGCTCGCCAATCCAGCGGGTCTCACGGACATCAAGTCCTGGTTGCTGTTTGCGATCGGCCTGATGTTTTCGCTTTTCGCTTTTATCGACGGCTGGTTCGTGCTCGACCCTTACCCAGGCTACACTGGCGTTGAAAATCGGCTCGTTCGACGGCGCGATGACTACATCGATCGAAAGAAGGAACTGATCGAAGAGCTGCAGGATGTCCGCGACGACCACAACGAAAAAGTGGAGGAAATCGTCAAGCAGCTTGGTAGTCGCCGGCGCGAGCACCGCGCGATTGTCGATCATCGATCGAGGCTTCTGGCTCTTTTTGCGCAGCATCAAGACCAATTGGAGCGAGCCTGCAATCAGCTTTTGTCGATGTATCGGGAAGCCAACATCCAGGCGAGGACCGAGCCGGCGCCCAAGCATTTCGGAACGCCCTACAAACTTGATCGCATCAAGCCATACGTCACCGGCGAGCGGGAGTGGAATGAGGGAGATGTTGGCGCATCAATTCGCCAGGCGCAGGAGGAACTCAACGAGCAGGTTCGTCTGATTGGTCAGGAATGCGAACGGGGAATTGAGCAGTACCGAGATCTTGATAAGCTTCACCCGGACAGCGTGAATGTCTAGGCGAACCCGCAGACGCAAGAAAGGCAATGCGGGTACCATTGCCGCGGCCATTGCCCTTGGTGTGCTATCCGTTGCGATGTTGGCCGGCTTCGGCTGGATGTGGACCAGGTCTGGCAATGGCCATATCGACGCCAACACGAATTGCCCATTGGACGGACCCTCCAGCCTGACCGCCGTCCTCATCGACGCCACTGATCCAATTTCGGCAACGACGATGGCTGATCTCAAGAACGAGTTCCGAAAGACCATTGGGCAGGTCGAGCCGGGTGGGTATGTGAGGATTTATACCCTGAGCTCGGCGCCTGGTGAGCTGACGGTGATGTTCGATGGATGCAATCCCGGTGATGGGTCGACCGTCGATAGTTGGACCAACAATCCTGCGCGGCGTCAAAAGAAGTGGGAAAACGCCTTCGGCGATCCTTTGAACAAACTTCCCGATGAAATCCCGAATGCGGCTTCCGCGAGCCAATCTCCGATCATGGCTGGAATTCAGAAAATCAAGCTGTCGCTCTTCGATAGCAGCTTGGCCAAACAGGGCAGTCCCAAGCGATTGGTGGTCGCCTCTGACATGATCGAGCATACGACGATTTACTCGCAGTACCGATCGGGACTGGATTACCAAAAATACCTCAACAGCGCCGCCGACCGCACATATGGGACGTCGCTGGATGGGGTGGGCATCACAATTCTTTATATCGATCGGGCAAAGAAGCCATTTCAGACCCTGGATCACGCGGAGTTCTGGACACATTGGGTCCAGAACCATCACGGCGAGTTCGAAAAGCTGGTTGGCTTGGATGGGTTAAACTGATGGCGAGAGCGCACGACAAACCTTTGCTGGATCATCCACGTCTGCCGGTCGTGGTTTTCGCGGCATTGACACTCGGCGGGTGTGTATTCATCGCCATTGCAAAACTCTCAGGCGTAAATCCGATCGTCGCGGCGGTAGCACCGGCCTGCCTGATGTTTTTCTATCTCGGGGTTTCGATCTTTGCTGGAAAGCTACAACTGCACGACGAGCAGACCGGCGATAACCTCTACTATATGGGCTTCCTGTTCACCCTGACGAGCCTTGGGGTCTCGCTGTTTCAGTTTGGAACGGAAGGCTCAACCGACACGATCGTCCAAAATTTTGGCATCGCGATCACGTCGACGATCACCGGTATTGCTCTGAGGGTTTTCTACAATCAGATGCGGCGCGATCCCGCGGACATTGAGCGAACGGCGAGGCACGAACTTGCCGACATGACACGGCGTGTAAGAGCCGAGATGGAAAGCGTAACCAGGGAGTTCGCCGACTTTCGTCGTGTCAGCCATCAAATGCTCGAAGAGGGCTTTGCAGAGATTGCCGAGCAAGCGGCACGCAATGGGGAGCACATTCGATCTGCCCTGGACAATATTGCCATGGAATCGATCAAGCCTGTCCAAGAGGCGTCTGCCAAGCTCAGTGACGCGTTGCAGCACAATTTCGGGCAAGTCGAAACCCAGTTTGCTTCGATAGCGAACCGCGTTGGAGCTGCAGCGGATTTGCTGGATAAAGCCAACAGCTCGATGTCCAACTCTGTTGGAAAGCTCGGTAATCAAGCCGACAATATGGCTGCCAAGCTGGAAAAGGTGGTTGTTCCTGATGAGGTGCTGAAGAACGATCTGGCGCCGATGGTCAAGCTCCTGGGTAATGCTGTCGCACAATATGCGATAAAAACCGAAACAGCCTCGCAAGAGCAGCAAACGCGGATGACCGGTCTTGCCGACGCAGTGATCAAGGTGGCGACTGGAGTGGAGAGAGCGGCAGCGGCCGCAGAAAAGACCGCAGAAACTGTCCAAGCGCAGCAGCGTTTGACTGAGGAGTTCATGGCTGTGATGCAGAAACACAGCAATGAAACACGCGGCCTCGTCGCAACCCTTACACAACATAGCCTCCCGGCCGTGCGCACTCCCCAGCCTCTGAGCAATGCGATAGCGAACGATGTCGAGCGAGTGGCGGCACCTTCCACTGTTGCCTCCCCTGTGGAGACGCCAATCAAGGTTTCGGATGACACGGAGGGCGACACCTTCCGATCGTTAAGCAGTCCGGCGGAGGTGGAGAAGGGTGAACCGCCAAAGAGAGCAAGTTGGTGGGGCAGGTGAGTGAGGTTAGCGGAACAGCCATTACGTTTGAGCGCAAGGGCTATGGCCGCGGCCTGATACTCGGCCTGACGATGGCTGAGACGATGCTGCTTCTCGTTTTCTGCCTTTTGCTTGCTGCAGGCGCGCTCATCGCCAAGACAAAGAAAGAGGCTGCGGCAGCGCAGAAGATTGCGCAGTCCCTCAATGAGAACGCTCGCAAGCTTGACGAGGAAAACAAGCGGTTGCTGGCTCAGCTGAATGCCATGGTCAAGCCTGCAAGTCGACGCAATGTACCAGATCAAGAATGGCGTGAATTGGTCCGGGCCAAAGAGGCCGCAGAGGCAATCAAAAAAGTGGGACTGACCCTTGAGGAAGCGGTGAAAAGCGCGCCGGCCGCCAAAGTCCTCTCTGACAACGACGTCGACGTTGATCAGGCCAAAGCCATGATCGAGAAGATGAAGGTTCTGCGCGAGCTCGGCTACGTTGGCACGGGCAAGACGTCCAAGGATCTTGCTGACGCACTGAAGAAGGCAAGGAACGAGGCCTCTGCTGACAAGCCACACGATTGGCCACCGATCATCAGTCTTAGCGAGCTCGATGGCTATAATTTCGATACTGGAAGTGCGGAGCTTTCCGGTGGCTTCAAAACGAAGTTGCGGCAGATGTCGAAGACCATTGCTGGAATTGCAACTTCCTATGGTGTGGACGTCATTGAGGTGATTGGCCACACGGACGAGCAGGCGATGTCCGGTGACTCATCGAATATGGACAGAGGCCTTCAGCCCGTACTGGCGCGCAAGATGGACATTGGCACACTCCATCCTGCCGACAATGCCGGGCTTGGATTAGCGCGAGCGATCTCCGTCACAGGCATCCTGCGCGATATGCCGGAACTGAAAGGCTTCACCATCCTGCCAATGTCCGGCGGCCAGTTGATATTGCCTGGCGACCGGCTCACCGACGGCGCACAGGCCGGCGACGTCAAGGCGAGGAGGCGAATTGAGATCAGGGTCAGGCAACGTTCGCGAGAGACAGATATTGGACTGGTTCCGGTACCAAAGTTGTGA
>NZ_RZQL01000323.1 GCF_003997935.1 Mesorhizobium sp. M7A.F.Ca.US.006.01.1.1 | reverse complement strand
CGCAGATCGCCGTCTTCTTGATCTTAATCAGCACGTCGTTGGGGCCGATCTCCGGCACCGGCACCTCTTCCATCCAGATGCCCGGTTCGGCCTTGGCCTTCACCAGCGCCTTCATCATGTTCGACATGCTTTTGTCCCTTGAATCTCTTGATCCGGAATCGCTTTTCGGTTCTGGCCTTTCAGGAAATGACCCCGAGTTCGCGCCCGACAGCCGCAAACGCTTCCACCGCGCGGTCGATATCGGCGCTGGAATGCGCCGCCGACATCTGCGTGCGGATGCGCGCCTGGCCTTTCGGCACCACCGGGAAAGAAAAGCCGATGACGTAGATGCCGCGCTTCAGCATGCGCGCGGCCATCTCCTGCGCCAGGCTCGCGTCACCCAGCATCACCGGGATGATCGGATGATCGGCTCCGGCCAGCGTGAAGCCGAGCTTGCCCATCTGCGACCGAAAGCGCGCCGCATTGTCGTAGAGTTTGCTGCGCAGCCCATCGCCGTCCTTGATCAGTTCGAACACCTTGATCGAAGCGCCGGCGATCGCCGGCATCAGCGTGTTGGAGAAGAGATACGGCCGTGAGCGCTGGCGCAGCCAGTCGACCACCTGGCCTTTGCCCGAGGTGTAGCCACCGGAGGCCCCGCCAAGCGCCTTGCCGAGCGTGCCGGTGATGATGTCGACCCTGCCCTCGACGCCGCAATGCTCGGCCGAGCCGCGGCCGTTCTGGCCGACGAAGCCGACGGCGTGGCTGTCATCGACCATCAGCATGGCGTCGTATTTCTCGGCGAGGTCGCAGACACCCCTGAGATTGGCGATGATGCCATCCATCGAAAACACGCCGTCGGTGGCGATCAACCGGAAGCGGCAGTCCCGGGCTTCCTTCAGTCGCGCCTCGAGATCGGCCATGTCGTTGTTGGCGTAGCGGAAACGCTTGGCCTTCGACAGCCGCACGCCGTCGATGATCGAGGCATGATTCAGGGCATCCGAGATAATGGCGTCTTCCTCGCCCAGCAGCGTCTCGAACAGACCGCCATTGGCATCGAAACAGGAGCCGTAGAGGATGGTGTCTTCCATGCCGAGGAAAGAGGAAATCGTGGATTCGAGCTGCTTGTGCTCTTCCTGCGTGCCGCAGATAAAGCGCACCGATGCCATCCCGTAGCCATAGCGGTCGAGCGCCTGCTTGGCAGCATTGCGCAAATCGGCGCTATCGGCGAGGCCGAGATAGTTGTTGGCACAGAAATTCAGCACCTTGTCGCCGCCAACCTCGATCTCGGCCGACTGCGTCGAAGTGATCACCCGCTCCGACTTGTAGAGGCCGGCTGATTTGAGCCCCGCGAGTTCGCTGTCGATGTGGGAGAGGAATGCTGCGGTCATGGTCGGCCTCGTTGATGTGGGCTGACTGTCGTCTCGTCCGCGCGAAAAATCCATCGCAAAAACGACCGGACCGGTGGCAAGCAGCACGATGCCGCCCCGATGTCGATCATCATGCGGCGGCGGAAACGACGCCACGACAAAGGTTCTGGCCGATGACCGCTCAAATGCCGGTACGGCGCTAAACGGGCCGATAACCATTCCGCGATCTTTCCACGGCTGCCCCTCGCCGGGCAGCCGTCGATTTCCGGTCCTGTTAACGTTTGCAGTTCAATGGTGCTCATACAAGAATCCTTAGGCAAGAATCCGTAGGCGAGAGGGCCGCCCCCGAAAATGTCGCAGCAGCCGGTGCAAACCGTTTCAGGCAAGCTCATACTGCTGATCAAGGCTGGCTATTGGCTGGCCCTGCTGATCATTGCGGCCATGGTGATCGCCTCCTTCATCCTGCTGCAGCAGATGATGGCCACCCAACAGCACAATCACACCTTGCTCGACATCGTCAGCACACAAAAGACTCTGTCGCAGCGGATCGTCTTCCTTGCCAGTGCAACGGGTGCCGGTTCACGCGACAAGCAACCGGCGCTGGTCAGCGCGCTCAAGCAGGCAACGGCGGAGTTCGAGACGAACTACGACCTGCTGCTCGATCAGACGGGAGCCGATCCGCAATCACCAGCCAAGCTCGACGCGAAGTCGATCGAAAGCGTGCTTTTTGCCAAGCCCTTCCACCTCGACTATTTCTCGGTTGGGCTGATCGCCAATGGGGACCGCCTGATCTCGGCCTATGAATCGCAATTCAGCGGCAATGGCGGCTACAAGGGTGGCGGCGAACGCGTCAATCTCGATGCCTCTGTCGCCAATGCGACCTTGTCGGGCTATGCCGCGCTCGGCCAGCGCATCAGCGCCGATGCCGATGAGCGCTCAGAGAAGCTGCTCGCCCTCCACCGCACGCTGTTCTACGCCACAATCGGCGTCATCATACTGGTGGCGCTGTTCATCTTCAGGCCGATGTCGAACGCCATCCTGCGCAAGACGCATGAACTGATCGACGCGCGCAATTCCATGGCCTTCATCGCGGTGCATGACGGCCTCACGGGCCTGCACAACCGCACGTTCCTGACCGATCATTTCGACACGCTGATCAAGGGCACGCACCGGCGTCGCGAACGCCTTGCCGTCGTCCAGCTCGACCTCGACCGATTCAAGCAGATCAACGATACGCTCGGCCACGCCGCCGGCGACTATGTGCTGGTCGTCACGGCACAGCGCATGCGCGATTCCTGCCGGGCGTCGGATCTGTGCGTGCGCCTGGGCGGCGACGAGTTCGTCATGATCCTCGGCGGCGCCGGCGGCACCGAAGACATCAACATGCTGGCGCGGCGCATCCTGGCGCACATCAACGAGCCGATCGTCTTCCAGGGCACGACCATTCTGCCAGGCGCCAGCGCCGGCATCGCGGTCTATCCGATCGACGCCGACAATGCGCAGGATCTGCTTGTCCACGCCGATCTGGCGCTTTATTCCGCCAAGAAGCTTGGCGGCGGCAACTTCTCCTTCTTCTCCGAGGAGTTGCGCCGCGAACTCGACTATCGCAAGCAGCTTGAGCACGACATCAAGGTCGCTATCGCGGAGCGGGCGTTCCAGGTCTATTTTCAACCGCAGGTCTCGCTGACCAACGGCACGATCAGCGGCATCGAAGCGCTGGTGCGCTGGAACCATGCGGAGCGCGGCATGATCCCACCCGGCGAATTCATTCCAGTCGCCGAGAAATGCGGCTTCATGCCCGAGATCGGCCGCATCGTCATCACCAAGGCGATCAACGAGGCGGCCGAATGGAACCGCGCCGGCATTGCCTTCGGACGGCTTGCCGTCAATGTTTCCGGCACCGAGCTGCGCGAACACGATTTCGATGCGTTCTTGTTCGAGACGCTGGAAAAGGCCGGGCTGCCACCGCAGAAACTGTCGCTGGAAATCGTCGAATCCGTCATCCTCGACGACGAAAAGACGGGCATCGCGGCCAAGCTGCGCCACATCAGGGCAGCCGGCGTCCATCTCGAACTCGATGATTTCGGCACCGGCTATGCTTCGCTCAGCCATGTCAACCCGAACGAGATCGACCGGCTGAAGATCGATCGCCGCTTCGTTCAGAACATCCATGAGAATGGCGACAACTCGAAGATCGTCCGCGCCATCACCGAACTGGCGCGCGGCCTTGGCATCTCGATCGTCGCGGAGGGCGCCGAAACCGAGGCCGAGCTCGATTCGCTGATGGCGATCGGCTGCGACCAGGTGCAGGGCTACTCCATCGCCTTCCCGATGCCGCACGACAAGGCGCTGGAATGGCTGACCGCGCGCATGCCCAAGAAGGCCAAGCTGACGGTGCTGCAAGGAAGCCTGGCATAGGGTTGCCTTTTTGTTTGTGCATGCCGTGTCCCAAAACCGCTGCGCACTTTGGACGACATGCACCGGCTCGCCTTGACAAGCCGTTGTGGACGTGGCGGCCTTGTCGTGATCGCAACAGGGATATCGGGGCTGATGACACCGTTTCGGTTTGTCCTGGCGGCAGTTTTGGTTTTTGCGGCCCCCGCCCAAGGGGCCGATCGCACAATCTATCTTACCTTCGACGATGGGCCGCTGAACGGCACAAGCAACATCCTCGATGTGCTGGAAGCCGCGCAGGTTCCTGCAACCATGTTCATGGTCGGCATGCACGCGCAGGCTAGCGCCGCCAACAGAGCGCTCGTCCAGCGCGCCAGGCAACTTCCTCTGGTGACGCTCGGCAACCACAGCTACAGCCATGCCTACAATCACTACCGGCATTTCTACGGCGACACCGAGGGTGTCGTCGCCGACATGGTACGGGCAAACGCGGTGCTCGGATTGAAGCCTGTGGTGCATGCAAGGCTGCCGGGGCGTGACGTGTTCAGGCTGCCCTCCATGTCGAAGAACGACACTTCGCTTGGCCTCGCCCAGGAGGGGCATGAAGAGCCCGACTACGAATTTGTCGCGGCCTCAGGCTTCTATCTCTACGGCTGGGACCATGAATGGGTCCACAAGGACAACGGCGAGCCGGTGCAGAGCGTCGATCATCTGGTCAGCGAGATCGATCACCTGTTCGGCTATGGTCGCTTCGTCAAGCCCGGCAAGCTGATCCTGCTGATGCATGACGAGATGTTCCAGGACGGTTTCGACGGCAAGACGAAGCTGACCAGTTTGATCACCGCATTGAAGCTGCGCCGCTACACCTTCGGGACAATCCAGGGTTACGACGACTGAAGCGGTCGTTATGATTTGACTTTGCGAGCCGGTTTGCGGGAACGAGGCGGGATATCGTTCCTGTCGCCGGGAAAAGCCGCCAGCAATTGCCCAAAGCTCGGCGCTTCGACATTGGCCCGCAACACGGCCAACACCTGCGCGAACTCCGCCAGCCGCTCGTCGGACAATCCCACCCGCAGCCGCTTGTCGAAGACGAGCGCGGCCTTACGTAGTGTCTCGAACATCGCTTCTCCGGCCTCGGTCAATTCGACCAGATGAACCCTGCGGTTGACGGGATCACGGCGGCGCGTCAGCAGGCCCTGCGCCTCCATCGCGTTGAGATGGTGGGTCAACGTCGCGCCCTGGATGCCGATCATGCCGGCGAGTTCACGCTGATTGGCAAGCTTGCTCGACTTGACCGACAGCAGAGTGAGCCAGACCGGCAGCGTACCGCCAGCCTCGACCAGGGCAGCGTCGAAGGCTTGGGCAACCAGCTTGGCAGTTCGTCCGAGATTCATGCCGACTGGCGGGCGTTCGAAGGGTGTCATTGCAGGACCCTAGACGGTGTCATGCACGGATGGAACTGGCACGACTTATGTATTGACATCTAATCGTTCGATATCTAATTATCTATGGCGGGCTAAAGAGGAAATCCGGTCATGCAATATGTCTACATCGTCGTTATCGGCCTTCATGTCATGGCCGGCGTATTCTGGGCGGGCACGACCATCGCGGTCGGTCGTGACCCGGACATCCGGGCGGAACGGTTCTTCCGGCCGCAAATGGGCGCTGCCGGCCTGGTTTTCCTGACCGGCATACTGCTCTGGTATTTCTTTCACGAGGGCGTTTTCGGCTCGATGGAGAAGGTGCTGGCGCTGGGCATCGTGACGGCCCTGATCGCCGCCGGCGTGCAAGGCGCGCTGGTGGGCTCAGCCAGCAGGCAGCTTGCCGGTGCTGATGCGGCAACGGAAAGCCAGTTGCGCGCGAAGATGACAAGAGGCGAGCGCATCGCCGGCGGGCTGCTGGTGCTGACCGTGCTGTGCATGGCCACCGCCAGAATGTTTTGAGCGCCGCCACGCAGCACAAGCTCACAGAATCGTACGTTGTCTGGCGACGAGCCAATGACGTGCGAGCGCGCGGCCAGACCGACGTACACGGGCTCTCGTACGCAGGTCCGGCCGCGCGCTACCGATCCTCGTCTAATTTCAGATCCGCAAGCCGAACCTGATGCCGTCATAGATGGCGGCATGGATGTTGCGCGAGGCGACCGCGTCGCCAATACGGAACAGCACGAAGCCGCCTTCTGGATTGCGCGTGGGAAAGATGTCGCCACCGCTCACCAGCCGTTCGTAGTCGACCGCACCGCCATTCTTCGACAGCGGCTTCAGCGATAAGTAGAGATCATCGAGCGGCAGCGTACCGTGCTCGACCACCACCTGATCGACCCTGCGCTCGCCGCGCCAGCCATCGGCGAAATCCGAAGCCAGCTCTGCGATCAGTTGATTGCCCTCGCGCCGCACCGAGCGCAGCCGGGTGTTGATGGTGATGGTGACGCCCTTTTCCTGAAAGGCACGCATGTAGGGCACGTGGTTCATGCCGCCCATTTCCGGGGCAAAGAAACGTTCGGGCGAGACAAGCTCGAGTTTCGAGCCGGCATTGGCGATCAGTTCGGCGGCGCCCATGCCCTGATGGCCGCCATTGTCGTCATAGAGCAGCACATTTTCGGCCGGCTTGACGCTGCCGGCCATGACGTCCCAGCTCGAGGTGACAAGGTTGTCGCCGGCCGTCAGCGGCGGGTTCTGCGGCAGGCCGCCGGTGGCGACCACCACCACGTCGGGCGACAGCGCCAGGACATCGTCTTTTTCCGCCCAGGTGTCGTAGCGGATCTCGACGCCGAGCCGGTCGAGTTCAGCC
>NZ_RZQL01000322.1 GCF_003997935.1 Mesorhizobium sp. M7A.F.Ca.US.006.01.1.1 | reverse complement strand
TCCTTGTACAGGCACGTTCCAAACGGCCTGGCCACTGAGTTGCGGCTCTGCCCCCAGTCGCAGATCTGAAGCCTGTTGATGTCTTTGATTTCACGCCGGGGTTGCCCGCTTGTCAACAAAAAGATGTGACTTTTTTTGGGTATTTTGCCCGAAAGCATAAGGTAGTTCCTTTAAAAGCACTTGGATTGCCTTAAAATCGGTCACGAGCATCAGTTCGGGAAACCAGATGGCCCAGTCCAAACGACACGGCGAGATCCTGCGGCTCCTGCAGGAAGAGGGCACCGTCACCATCGCCAGTCTGGCCGACCGGCTGGGCGTGTCGCTGGAGACGGTGCGTCGCGACGTCAAGCCGTTGACTGGTGATGGCTCTGTCCTCAAGATGCATGGCGCCATCGGCCTGCCGTCGATGATCGGCGAAGCGCCGTTCGAGCGGCGCATGCGTGAGAACGCCGACGCCAAGCGCGTCATTGCCCGCATGGTCGCCGCCACCATCCGCGACGGGGAATCGATCATGCTCGACACCGGAACGACGACCTCGTTCCTTGCGCGTGAACTGCTCGGCCACCGGCGCCTGACGGTCGTCACCAATTCCTCGGACATTGCCCGCACGCTGGCCACCATCAACGGCAATAAGGTCTACATGGCCGGCGGCGAGCTGCGCAGCGATTCCGGTGCTGCTTTCGGCGCCTCGGCGATCGATTTTGTCAGCCGCTTCTCGGTCAGCCACGCCATCATTTCCACCGGGGGCGTCGATGCGGTGATGGGCGTCATGGATTTTGATCTGGATGAGGCCGAGTTCGCCCGCATGGTGCTGTCGCGCGGCCAGCGGTCCCTCGTCATCACCGATCACTCGAAATTCGGCCGTCTTGGTCTGGTCCAGGTCTGCGGCTTCGACAGCTTTTCCGAACTCGCCACCGACCGCTCGCCGCCGCACGACCTGGCTGCTGCCCTGGCCCAGGCCGGCGCGCGGCTCAGCATCGCCGGCGAGGAAGCCGGGTTCTAACCGAAGACCAGCGATTGGTGGGCGCAGACGCCCGCAAAGGTGCCAGCCGATACCGCAAAGGCGATGTTGTGCATCGAACGTGCCGCGTCGCCGGCGGCGTAGACGCCGGGCACGGTCGTCTGCTGCCTGTCATCGACTGATATCACCGGGCCAAGGAGGCCTTCGGTGAAGCCGCAGCCGAGCTGTTCGGCCAGCGGGCTGGCCATGATGTTGCGCGGAGCGGTGAACATCGCCCTGACGCCGGCCTTTCTGCCGTCGTCGAGGTGGACGATCAATCCGCCGGAGCCGTCTTCCTTTAGCTCGGCGATGCTGGTGGGCTCAAACCGCACCTTTCGGCTCTCCAGCGCGCGCATCTGCTCTGTGTCAGGCTCGAACAGGCCGTTGCCGAACAGCGTGACATCGCCCCAATCGGTGATCAGCTGTGCCTGATGCATGGACATCGGACCGGTTGCGAGCACGCCGAGCGGCCCGCCGGAAACTTCGTAGCCGTGGCAATAGGGGCAGTGCAGCACGCTCTTTCCCCAGAGTTCGGCAAGCCCTGCAACCCCCGGCAGGATATCGCGCACCCCGGTGGCCAGCACCAGCCGTGCGGCGCCGAATGTCTCGCTGCTGTCGGTGGTGATTTCGAAATCGCTGCTGCCAGCGGCAACGGCCTTGTCCGCGCGCCCGTCGACAACCCTGGCTGTCGGATAAGCCAGCAGCTGCCGCCTTGCGTCATCCAGGATTGCGCTGGGCGCGCGCCCGTCATGTCCGAGAAAGCCGTGCGAATGCTCGGCAAAGCGGTTGCGCGGCCGGCCTGCATCGATCACCAGCACCTTGCGTCCTGCCCGCGCCACCTGGATGGCGGCGGACAGGCCGGCAAAGCTGCCGCCCACGACGGCAAGATCATACTGCATGGCTTGAGACTCCAATGAGATCAAAACGGCGGCGGAAATCGGCGGTCAGGTCGGCCAGCGTTCGGTGTTGGCGTCACCATGGTGCTTCGCATGACGGGGCCGCTGGCAGCCATCCTCGGCTTCGGTCTGTTGGGCGTTTTCTGCCTCGCCTTCACCGAAAAGATCCTGCCAATACCGCCCTCGCATGTGCTGCTGCTCTTCCTCGGCATGACGGCGGCGCCGGAGGCTTCGACGCTGGCGATCCTGCTGTTGGTGACGACGCTTGCGTCCGCCAGCGGCTGCCTTGTCTGGTATGCGGTCGGCCGCCGGGTTGGACCGGACCGTGCCGACAGGCTGGTCGAGCGTTTCGGCAAGTACGTCTTCCTGCGCCACGCGACCTACCGCAGGCTCGGCCAGGCCTATCGGCGCAATCACGTCCGGGTGTCCTTGCTGGCGCAGTTCATCCCGACTGTGCGCAATTACCTGCCGATCGCCGCCGGCGCGCTCCGCCTGCCGGCCTTGCCCTTTGCGGCCGCGACGCTGCTCGGCGCCACGCTCTGGAACGCGGGCTTTCTCACCACCGGCTATCTGCTGCGCGGCAGCGGCCGGGATTCCTTCACGGTGGGCCTGCGCATCATTGTCATTGTCGTAGCACTCGAAACGGCATTCATGCTTGCGCTGCGCTATGGCCCCGCATGCCGGCGGCGCATCAAGTTGGCGCTCGGCTGAGCGCCAACTCTCCGGTCATGGGATAAGCTCTGCAGTCGGCTTTCCTTCGCTTCCGAGCCGGTGTTTAGTCCGGGCCATGGCTTTCACCATCCGCCAGCTGCAGTTCTTCATCGCCGTGGCCGAGCAAGGCACGGTCTCGGGCGCCGCGCAGAACCTCTCCATCTCGCAATCGTCGGTTACCGAAGCGATCAAGGAACTTGAGAGCGATCTCGGCGTCGAACTGTTCGAACGCCACCCGCGCGGCCTCAACATCACCCACAAGGGTCACCAATTCCTGCGCCATGCGACGAAAATCCTCGCCGATGTCTCCGATGCACGCCGCTCTTTCTCCGGCGAGCAGGCGGTGGCGGGCGGCCGGCTGCAACTCGGCGTCACCTCGCTGGTCGCCGGCTATGTGCTGTCGGATCTGCTTGCCCGCTACCGCCGTGCCTATCCTGGCGTCGAGGTCTCGGCCATCGAGGACAATGGCGACTACCTCGAACATCTCCTGATCGGCGGCAAGCTCGACATTGCCGTCATGGTCACCTCCAATCTGCGTGACCGCACCGCCCTGCAATCGGAAATCCTCGAAGTCTCTGCCTACCGGCTGTGGCTGCCGCTGGGCCATCCGCTCGTTGGCGCCGACATCATCAGCATTGGCGACATCGCCTCCGAAACGCTGATCATGCTGACCGTCGACGAGATCGAGGAAAACACCGGCAAGCTGCTGACGGCAATCGGCGCCAGGCCGCATGTCGCCTTCCGCACCCGTTCCGTGGAAGCCGTGCGCAGTCTCGTCGCCACCGGCGCAGGCGTGGCGCTGCTGCCCGACCTCGTCTACCGGCCCTGGTCACTGGAAGGCGACCGCATCGAATCGCGCGATATTTCCGGTTCGTTGCCGGTGGTCCAGGTCGGCATGGTCTGGCGGCGCGGCTCCGGTCTGCCGCAGGCGGCGCGCGATTTCATCGGCCTTGCCCAGTCGCAACGGACGGTCCGCCAGCGTCCCTGAGAGATCAGCTGCCGACCTATCGGAAAAACCGATATCGCCCTTCTGATAAATGAATTTGCGAAACCGGAATTTTCAAAGCACTTTCCGTCCAGGGACCACAGCTGCCATCAGAGCGGCATCAAGCCCAACGGACGAACTGACAGTTTTCAGTCCGCGCGTGACCCCTAACGAAGACCGAAACCGGCTTTCAGGGTCAGGCGCCTAAATGGGAGATCGACAATGAATTCATTCCTGAAGTCATGCACTGCTCTGACGGTCGCGCTGACCTTTTCCGGTCAGGCCGTCGCCCAGGTCAAGGAACTTGGCAAGGGCGAAGGCCAGGTCAACATCGTTGCCTGGCCGGGCTATATCGAGCGCGGCGAAACCGACAAGGGCTATGACTGGGTGACCTCCTTCGAGAAGGAGACCGGCTGCAAGGTCAACGTCAAGACCGCCAACACCTCCGACGAGATGGTCTCGCTGATGAATGAGGGCGGTTTCGACCTCGTCACCGCTTCGGGCGATGCCTCGCTGCGTCTCGTTGCCGGCAAGCGTGTGCAGCCGATCAACACCGATCTCATCCCGAGCTGGAAGACCGTCGACGAGCGCCTCAAGGACGCGCCGTGGTTCACCGTCGGCGGCGCCCACTACGGCGTTCCCTACCAGTGGGGTCCGAACGTCCTGATGTACAACACCGACGTGTTCAAGGAGGCTCCCAAGAGCTGGAACATCGTCTTCGAGGAAATGAAGCTGTCGGACGGCAAGTCCAACAAGGGCCGCGTCCAGGCCTATGACGGGCCGATCCACATTGCCGATGCCGCCAACTATCTGATGTTCCACAAGCCGGAACTCGGCATCAAGGATCCCTACGAACTGAACGAGGACCAGTACAAGGCAGCGCTCGAATTGCTGCGCGTCCAGCGCACGCTGGTCGGCCGCTACTGGCATGACGCCGCCATCCAGGTCGACGACTTCCAGAACGAAGGTGTCGTCGCTTCCGGCTCGTGGCCGTATCAGGTCAACACGTTGGTCGCCGCCAAGAAGCCGGTCGCCTCCACCATCCCGGAGGAGGGCGCCACCGGTTGGGCCGACACCACGATGATGGAGGCCGACGCTGCCAATCCCAACTGTGCCTATATGTGGATGGAACATTCGCTGTCGCCGAAGGTGCAGGGCGATGTCTCGGCCTGGTTCGGCTCGCTGCCGGTCGTGCCCGCCGCCTGCAAGGGCAATGAGCTTTTGACCGACGAAGGCTGCAAGACCAACGGCTACGAGAACTTCGACAAGATCAAGTTCTGGAAGACGCCGGTGTCCAAATGCGCCACCCAAAACGATCAGTGCGTGCCCTACTACCGCTGGGTGTCGGACTATATCGGCGTCATCGGCGGGCGGTGAGCGCTCTTACCCTCCCCCTCGTGGAGAGGGTCGACGCATAGCGTCGGGGGTGGGGCCTGCTCGGCGTTTTTCGAGGCACCCCACCCGGGGCTTTGCCGCGACCTCTCCATAAGGGGGAGGTAGGACGTCGTGCGACATCAACACATCAAACCGGCAACGGACTGACAGCCCATGACCTCCGCCGTCTCCTTCCAGAAAGCCTCGCGGCATTTCGGCAGCGTGCGCGCCGTCGACGCGGTCGATCTCGACATCGCGCCCGGGGAATTCTTCGCCATGCTCGGGCCGTCCGGTTCCGGCAAGACCACTTGCCTGCGCCTCATCGCTGGCTTCGAGCAGCCGACATCGGGCTCGATCTCGATCTTCGGCGAACGCGCCGAGGGCGTTCCGCCCTATCGTCGTAACGTCAACACCGTGTTCCAGGACTATGCGCTGTTCCCGCATCTGAATGTGCTCGACAACGTTGCCTATGGGCTGATGGTCAAGGGCGTCGGCAAGGCTCAGCGGCACAAGGCGGCGGAAGAAGCGCTGTCACTGGTGCGGCTGCCCGGCTACGGGGCCCGCCGCCCCGGCCAGCTTTCCGGCGGCCAGCGCCAGCGCGTGGCACTCGCCCGTGCGCTGGTCAACCAGCCAAAGGTGCTGTTGCTCGACGAGCCGCTCGGCGCGCTCGACCTCAAATTGCGCGAGAACATGCAGGAGGAGCTGAAGTCGCTGCAGAAGGCGCTCGGCATCACCTTCGTCTTCGTCACCCACGACCAGGGCGAAGCGCTGTCGATGGCCGACCGCGTCGCCGTCTTCAACGACGGCAAGATCATGCAGATCGGCACTCCGGAAGATATCTACCAGCGGCCAAAGACACGCTTCGTCGCCGATTTCGTCGGCTCCTCCAACGTGCTGCCGCCGGATTTCGTCCAGCGCTATTCCGGCCAGCATCGCTGGGGGAGTCTCCGCCCTGAATCCATTCGCGTCGGCCGCGCGGCCAAGGGGGTCACAAGTGGTGAAGGCGTATCCGCCCGCCTCGTCTCGACCAATTATCTCGGCGCCACGACAAAGCTGGCGCTCGACGCCGACGGGCTGCGGCTGCACGCCATCGTGCCGGCCGGCACGGCCTTGCCTGGGGAGGGCGAGGCAGTCGTACTCACCTTTAACCGCGAGCACCTGCATCTGATGGACGAGCCGGTATGAGGAAGGTTTGCGCGAAGCACCCCCCTCTGTCCTGCCGGACATCTCCCCCTCAAGGGGGGAGATCGGCAGTTTTTTGGCCTCGCCAATTCTGCCGCGTTGGAGGTTGGCGAAACCAGAAGGGACAGCCAATCTCCCCCCTAGAGGGGGAGATGTCCGGCAGGACAGAGGGGGGCGCGAAGGATCGCGGCCTATCGCATAGTCTCCGCCAAGACGGAGCCGCGCCATGACATCAGCCGCGCTCAACTCCAATCCCGCCCCCGCCATCCTGCCCGGCAGCGGCGGCTTACGCGGCGCGCTGTCGGACCTTTTCTGGCGCAAGCCGAAAGTGCTTCTGCTGCTCATGCTGCTGCCGCCGGTTCTGTGGCTCGGCATCGTCTATATCGG
>NZ_RZQL01000321.1 GCF_003997935.1 Mesorhizobium sp. M7A.F.Ca.US.006.01.1.1 | reverse complement strand
GCCCTGAGGTCGTCGACCTGCTTGGCGATTTCGGCCGGCGTGTTGCCGTTGGTGAAGTACCAGTCCGAAACCCGCGATGCCATGTCGCGTGCGGCGCGCGACGAACCGCCCTGGAAGATTTCGGGCAGCGGCTGCGGCGGCTTCGGCTTCAGCGAATATTCGTTGAAGCGGTAGAAATCGCCACGGAAGGTGAAGCTGTCTTCAGTCCAGATTCCGCGCAGCGCACGGATGAATTCCTCCGAGCGGCGATAGCGCTCGTCATGATCGAGCCAATGCTCGCCGATGGCATGGAACTCGCCACGGAACCAGCCGGAGACGAGGTTGATCGCGACACGGCCATTGGTGAGATAGCTGATGGTGGCGATCTGCTTGGCCGCCAGCGCCGGGTTCCACGGTCCGGGCAGGATCGCCGCGATGACCTTGAGCGTGGTGGTCGCCGCCAGCAGATCATGGCTGAACGCCACCGATTCATGCTGTTCGTCGGCGCCGTAGCCGGCGGTGAAACGTATCTGGCTGAGCGCGTAGTCGAAGCCGGACTTCTCGGCGATCTGCGCCAGCTTGCGGTTGTACTCGGCCGAATGGTTGGTGCGCTGCTCGATGTTGGAAATCACCAGGCCGCCCGAAACATTCGGCACCCAGTAGGCAAACTTGATCGCGTCGGTCTCTGCGTGTGCCATGAACTGTCTCCCATTCAGGCCGTGTCGTTGATCGATCCGGCTGCGGCCAAACTTCGCCGATATTTATTATGTTTATAGAATCTATATACAAAGAAGGATTTTCCGTTTTTGGGGTCCTCTTGGGACGGAAATACCAATTTTCCTCGGCCGACCCGTTTTCCGGTGTCAGCTCGGGACTGAACCGTGCGCGACATCGGCGCCGACGGCCTGTGCTGACGGCAGCGTTACCGGCAGCTTGGCAATTTCAACCGCGACCGCCTGGGCATGGCGGGCGACTTCCGGCAGACCCATGAGCTCGCCGAAAGTCCCTCGTGCCAGCGGGCCGGCGACCAGGAGTGTCGCGACCGGCTCACCGTTCCGGCCAATCGCGCGGCTGTCGAGACCTGTCTCGATGCCAAGCCCATATTGGTCCGTCCTGATCAAGCCGGCTCCCGCCAGCGAGCTTAGCGCCGGGTTCAGCTGCAGCGCCTGCCCATGGGCCGGACCTGTGGTGTTGACGACGGCAGCGAAGCGCGCAGTCTCGATCCGGGTCTGCCCGCGCCGTTGAAAGCTGACAGCCAGGCTGCCGTCCTCATCGTTCGACGCGACGAGCCTGGCGGCAATGGTGTCGACTGTGCCGGCGGCATGGCGCCGGTCGAGCACGGCGGCGACCTGCGGCGCGATCCTGAAACGATGCACGTCCCAGAACACGCGCAGCTGCCGGACGAGCCTTGCACGCTCCGGCGGAGCAAGTGCGGCCCACAGCACCGGCCCCTGCAGGCGCAGCTGATCGAAGACCGACTGCCAGTTGACATTGGCCGCTCTTGCCGCTGCCAGCATCGCGCGAATTGTCCTGAGCAGGCCGAGCGCCGTCGTCGCCGGCGCGGATGCAAAATCGCCAAAAGGCTCGCCCCTGACATCGGGGTGTCCGCGCGAGCGTAAGCCTCGGCGCGACAGCACGAGGATGCGGCCACGATGGCCACGACGGTCGAGTTCGGCGACCATGTCGGCAGATGTCAGCCCGGAGCCGACGATCAGCACCGACGCCTCCGGCCCGATCCCTGAAAGCGCGGCGGAAGCGTACGGATCGGCTATGAAACCCGGCGCTTCCGTCAGCGAGGCCAGCGCGGCGGGAATTCCAGGCTGCGGGTGCGTTGCTGCCAGAACGACGATGTCGGAGGCGACCGGTCCGGCAGAGGTGTGCACGGTCCAGCCCGCGCCGCTGGCATCGCGTGTGACGCGTGTGGCGGAACCTTCAACATGATGGACAACGCCGGAATTGAGATGCGGCGCCAGATGCTCGGCAACATAGCGACCGAACACGCGCCGGCGCGGAAAAGCGTCGCCGTTCTTCCAGATGGCATCCGGGTCGTGTTCGAGTTCTCCACTGCCAGTCAACCAGCGTGCAAAATGCTGCGGGTCGTCGGGAGCCATGCTCATCCTGACCGCAGGGACATTGACCCGATGAGACGGTTCCTCGCTGGAGTAGGCGAGGCCGCCGCCAAGCAAGGGTCGCGGCTCGACCACGGAAATGGAAATGCGCTTCGGCCGATGCAGTTGCGCCAGGTGCCACGCCACCGCCGCACCGGAAAAGCCACCGCCAATGATGGCGACGCGCAACCGCGAGGACGGAGGACGCAAGTTCACGAGGCGCTGGCGAGCGACTTCGGCCGATGGTCGCCGGCGATGGTTTCGCCGAACGGACCGGTGTTGACCGACGAGCCGGCGGCTTTGACCGGATGGTCGGCCGGCAGTTTCGGCAGCACCAGCTCGCCGAAGCGATAGGCTTCTTCGAGATGCGGATAGCCGGAAAGGATGAAGGTATCGATGCCGAGGCGCCGGTACTCGTCGATGCGCTCGGCGATCGTGTCGGGGTCGCCGACAAGGGCAGTACCGGCACCGCCGCGCACCAGGCCGACACCGGCCCAGAGGTTGGGGGCGATCTCGAGCTTGGCGCGATTGCCGCCATGCAGTGCGCTCATCCGTGCCTGGCCGACCGAATCCATGCGGGCAAAGACCTTCTGCGCCGAGGCGATCGTCGCATCGTCGAGCCGGCTGATCAGCCTGTCGGCGGCGGCCCAGGCCTCCTCGGTGGTTTCGCGGGCGATGACATGCAGCCTAATGCCGAAGGAGAGATTGCGGCCGGCCTTCTGCGCCAGTTCACGCATGCCGTCCAGCTTTCGCTCGACATCGGCTGGCGGCTCTCCCCAGGTCAGGTATTTGTCGATCTCCTGCGCCGCCACCACGGACCCAGCGTCGGACGACCCGCCGAAATAGAGCGGCGGATAGGGCGTCTGAACCGGCGGAAACAGCAGCCTTCCATCCTCGATGTGGAAATGCTTGCCCTCGTGCTCGACCGTCTCGCCGCTCAGCACACGCTTGTAGATCCGCAAGAATTCCTGCGTCACCTCGTAGCGCTCGGCATGCGACAGGAAAATGCCGTCGCCCTTGTTCTCCAGCGGATCGCCGCCGGTGACGACGTTGATCAGCAGGCGGCCATTGGAGATGCGATCCAGCGTCGCAGTCATGCGCGCGGCCAGCGTCGGCGACTGCAAACCGGGCCGCACGGCGACAAGGAAACGCAAGCGTTCGGTCATCGGTACGAGGGCCGATGCGATCACCCAGGAATCCTCGCACGAGCGGCCGGTCGGCAACAGCACGCCATAGTAGCCGAGCGTGTCGGCCGCCTTCGCCACTTGCGTCAGATACGGCAGATCGACCGATCTGCCGCCCTCGGCCGTGCCGAGATAGCGGCTGTCGCCATGCGTCGGCAGGAACCAGAGCACCTTGATGCGGTCTGGCACGACCCGGCTCATGGCCTTTCTCCCGCTGCCTGCCGAAGGCGGCCGGATATGCCTGCTTTGGTGGGTAGCTGATGCGAAAGAGTGGGCATGGCGTGGTCCTGTCCGGGTGGAAACAGATCGCCAGTGCAGATTGCTTATTCCATAAACTCTGTAGAGTTAGTTTATTCCAATTCTGCCGCCGCTATTAGAATTTCTCTCTCTGGCAAGGAAAGGAGGCCGGCCCGAATACACCGGGCCGGCCTCCTCGTATCAGAACGCTGGTTCGACCGCGTTGACGTTGTCCTTGGTGACGACGGTCAGCGGGATGGGCAGCCGGTCCTTGACCTCCTTGCCGTCGATGATCTCGGCCATCGTGTTGATCGCCAGGCGGCCATCCTCGACGGGCGACTGGACGATGGTCGAGTACATCTCATTGGTGCGGATCGATTCGAACGCATCCTTCTGGCCATTGATGCCGACGATCGGCGGTGCGGCCTTGGAGGGGTTCGCCTCCTTCCATGCGTCGATGAAGCCGCGGGCCATCGTGTCGTCATTGGCGTAGACACCGCTGATCTGGTCGCCGAAGCGTGTGATCAGATCACGGCTCACCACCAGCGCCTTTTGCTGGTCGAAGTCGGCGTTGACCGTGTCGAGCACCTTGATGTCGGCATTGGTTTCCTTGAGACGGTCGGTGAAGCCGCTGACGCGTCCGATCGTAGTGCCGTTGCCGGCCTGGCCGGCGATGATGACGACGGAGCCCTTGCCGCCCAGTGCCTTGCTCAGCGAGTCCGCCGCCAGCTTGCCTTCCTCGTAGACATCAGGCCCGGTGAACGACTTGATAAACGGCTTGGCATCGTCGCTCATCGGCGAATTGATGAGGATCGCCGGAATGTTCGCCTGCTGCGCGCGCGCCAGTCCCGGTATGTAAGCCTGCGGGTCGAGCGGCCACAGGATGATGCCGTCGACCTTGCGCGCAACGCAGGTGTTGAGCTGCTCGGTGCCTTTCTGGACGTCAAAGTCCTGGCTGAGGCTCAGGATCTCGATACCGAGTTCCGTGGCGCGCGCCTGAAGCGCCTTGTTGGCCGGCGTCGCGTAGGCATGCGAATCCGCTGCCGTCACGTAGCAGACCGTCTTGGCGCTGGCCCAGCCCGTCGATGCCAGCACAGCCGCCATGGCGGCGACGTGAAGCATGCTTTTCTTGCCAATCATGTGTTTCCTCCCAATCATGTGGTTCCTCCTTGAGTGATTGGATTGTCGCGAACGAGCGCCGGGCGCGTGCCCGGAGCCCTCCCCTTGGTGGTAACGGCCCGATCGAGCACGACGAGCAGGATCAGGATAAGCCCGGACACGACCTGCTGGACGTATGCGGGAACGGACTGGAACTCCATCGCGATGGTCAGCGAGCCGATCGTCAGCACGCCGCCGAGTGTGCCGAGCGCGGATCCCCTGCCGCCTTCGAGACGAGTCCCGCCGACGACGACCGCGGCAATGACGGCGACCGTCAGTTCCGAGCCGAAGACAGGCGAGCCGGTGTTGGTGACGAGGCTCTGGAGAACCCCCGCCAGGCCGGCAAGCGTGCCGGCAAAGACAAAACCGAGAAAGACGATACGGTCCGAGGCGATACCGCTTTCCTTGGCAGCCGCCGGGTTGGATCCCACCGCAAAGACGTTGCGCCCAGGTATGGTGCGCGTCAGCCAGAAATGCAGCAGCACGATCAGGGCGATGAACAGCGCGCTGCGGAGGGTGAAGACATCGAGATGGATCTTGGCCAGCGCCAGGGAGAGCATGATGTCGGTTCCGGTCACCGGCTGGCTGTTGGTGATCCAGTGCGCGAGCGAGCGGAAGATCAGCATCGTCGCGAGCGTCAGCACGAGCGAATTCACCTTCAGGCCGACGACCAGCATGCCGTTGATGGCGCCGGCCAGGGTACCGACCAGGATGCCGACGATCGCGGCAGGCAGGATGCCGATCTCTCGCTGCAGGATGACCGACACGATGCCGGCCAAGGCAAACACCGCGCCACCGGAGAGGTCGATCTGGCCCGATATCAAAAGCACCGTCAGGCCGATCGCGATCAGGCCGATCGTCGCCGCCCGGTCGAGGCCGAGGCCGAGGGTCGATGCCGAGAGGTAGCCGGGGACCAACAGCGCGGAAATGACGAGCGTCAGGCTGAGAATGATGACGACGCGATGCTGCGAGACAAGCGAAAGAAAACGCATCACGCCACGCCTCGCTTGCGCAGCGCCGCATCCATGCCGACGGCGCCGACGATCAGGATGCCGAGCACGAAACCCTGGATTGGCGTGCGCACGCCATCGAGCACCATGACGTTGGTCAGCAGTTGCACGAAGATGAGGCCGGCAATGGCCCGCGGCACCGATCCGAAGCCGCCGACGATCGACACGCCGCCGACCACCACCGCCGTGATGGCGCTGAATTCGTAGCCGCCGCCGATGAGCGGCCGCGCGCTCTGCAGCGTCAGCCCGAGCAGACCGCCGCTGATGCCGGAAGCCAGTGCGGTGATCACGAAGGCGCCAGCCTTCACGGCCTGCACCGGAACCGCACTTGCCTCGGCGGCGCTGTAATTGCCGCCGGTGGCGAGCGTCCATCTGCCCCAGAAGGAGCGGGACAGGACGAAATGGCCGACAAGAGCAATGACCAGGAAGATCAGCACCACGACCGGAATGCCGAACAGCCGCCCCTTGGCGAATTCGGCGGAGGCGGGATTGCTGCCATAGACGATGACCCCGCCGACAGCCGCCTGGACGATGCCCAGTCCGATCGTGCCAACGCCCAGCGTGGCAATGATGGGATTGATGCCGACATATCCGACCAGGACCCCGTTGAGCAGGCCTATGAGGCCCGCGAGACCCACCGCCAGCAGGAACGCCGGCAGCGGCCCGATCATCGGCTGCAGCCCGAGCGACAGGATGGCGCCGCAGGCGATGGTGGCCGGCACCGACAGGTCGGCCAGGCCGCCGACCACGAGCACGAAGGTCATGCCGACGACGACGATGCCGACGATGGACATCGAGGTCAGGACGTTGAGCAAATTGCCTGACGTGAAGAAGGCGGGGCTGACGAGGGAGCCGTAGAGCATCAC
>NZ_RZQL01000031.1 GCF_003997935.1 Mesorhizobium sp. M7A.F.Ca.US.006.01.1.1 | reverse complement strand
GACCGCGATGGCGTCACGCTGACGCCGGCCGGCCGGCAGTTCCTGCCGCATGCCTCGTCGATCACCCGCACCTGGGAGCAATCGCGGCAGGACATCGCCGTTCCCGATGGCTACGAGACCTTGCTGCGGCTGACCGCGCCGGCCTATCTGTGGGACCGCATCACCTCGCCATGGGTCGAGTGGATGCGCACTAGGCGGCCGAACGTGGCGCTGCGGCTGGAGGGCAGCTTTCCGGACTCGGCGATCGACCAATTGGCGGAAGGCCTGCTCGACATCTGCATCCTCTATCTGCCGCGGCCGCATCCCGGCATCGTCTACGAAACGCTGGCCGTCGATCAGGTCGTGCTGGTGCAGCACGCCGCTCAGACCAAGCCATGGACCGAAAACTACATTCTGATGGACTGGGGACTGGAATTCCGCATCGAGCACGACCGCGCCTTTGCCGGCATGGTCAAGCCGGCCATTTCGGCCGGGCTGGTCTTCATCGGCCTCCAGCATGTCCTGTCGCAGCAAGCCGCCGCCTATCTGCCGCTCAGCGCCGTCAGCGGCCATATCGAGCGCGGCGAAATGCGACGCATCGACAACGCGCCGGTGTTCCAGCGGCCGATCTACCTCGCCTATCCCTCCAATCCTGTTTCTTCGGATGTCCTGGATGTCGCGCTCACCGGCCTGCGCACGCTGGCCAGAGACTGGGCCGAAGGGCAGGGCTTTTCAGAAGGTGACCGTGCTCTCAGCATGGCGGGCCAGATCTGACTGGCCAAGCCACGCGAGCGACAGCGCTATGCCGGCTCGATTACGACCGCTCTCTGCAGCCTGGCCAGTTCGGCGTAAGGAATGTGGCAGCGGATGGAATGGCCGGCCTGGGCTTCGCTGAGTGGCGGCTCCTGCTGCTCGCAGATCGGGCCGATCTTGCGCGGGCAGCGCGTGTGGAACACGCAGCCCGACGGGGGGTTGGTGGCGCTGGGGATTTCGCCGTCGAGACGAATGCGTGCCGTCTCGGTCTGGTCGAGTTTGGGCACCGCCGACAAAAGCGCCTCGGTATAGGGGTGATGCGGTCCGGAAAAGACGTCTTCCGATGGCCCAAGTTCCATGATGCGGCCGAGATAGAGCACGGCGATCTTGTCGGAGAGGTAACGCACCACGGCAAGGTCGTGCGAGATGAAGATGTAGCTGACGTCTTCCTTCGACTGCAGGTCGGCGAGCAGGTTGAGGATCGCAGCCTGCACCGAGACGTCGAGCGCCGAGGTCGGCTCGTCGCACACCACGATGCGAGGATCGCCGGCGAAGGCACGCGCGATGGCAACGCGCTGCTTCAGGCCGCCGGAGAGCTGGCGCGGCTTGACGGCAAGATGCCGGTCGGTGAGCCGCACCGAGCGGACGAGGTCGTTGAGACGAGCCTCCAGCGCCTTGCCGGAGAGGCCGGCCAGCCGCTTCAGCGCGCGGCCGATCAGGTGGCGGATCGAATGCGAGCGGTTGAGTGCGGAGTCCGGGTTCTGGAAGACGATCTGCATCGCCTTGATCTGGTCGTCGCTGCGGTTCTCCAGTCGTGGCGCCAGCGCCTTGCCTTCCAGCTCGATGGTGCCGCCTTCGTCGGGCGGCACCAGGCCGAGCAGCAGCCTGGCGAAGGTCGTCTTGCCGCTGCCGGATTCGCCGACCAGCCCGAGCGTCTCGCCGGGCCGCAGGTCGAGCGACACGTCCTTCACGGCGCGCAGTGCATGGCCGTGGCTGGCATAGGTCTTGTTCAGCCCCGCGACGCGCAGCACCGGTGCTTCCGCCGCCTTTGGTGCGGGCGCCACATCGCTCGGTGTCGTCCGCGGCAGCGCCTGCGCCTTGTCGTGATGGAAGCAGCGGGACAGCCGGCCGCCCAGATCATAGAGCGGCGGCAACTCGCTGCGGCAGCGGTCATCGGCGAGCGCGCAGCGATCGGCGAAGGCGCAGCCCTTGATGTCGACCCCGATGCCGGGCAGGAAGCCGGGAATGGTGTCGAGGCGGCCCTGGTCCTTGCGTTGGCCCCCGCGCGGCAGGCAGCGCAGCAAGGCTACGGTATAGGGATGGCGCGGGTCGTTGAAGACGACCTCCGTCGGCCCTTCCTCGACCAGCATGCCGGCATAGAGCACGCCGACCCGATCGCACATGTTGGAGACGACGGCGAGGTTGTGGCTGATGAACAGGATCGAGGCCGATAGTTCCTGCCTGAGCTGCGCGATCAGGTCGAGCACCTCGGCCTCCACCGTCGCATCGAGGCCGGTGGTCGGCTCGTCGAGGATCAGCATCGAGGGATCGTTGGCCAGCGCCATGGCGATAGCCACGCGTTGCTGCATGCCGCCGGAAAGCTGGTGCGGGTAGCGCTGCATGACGCTGACGGGATCGGAGATGCGCACCCGATTCAGCATCGCGATCGCCCGGTCGGTAGCCGCCTGTCCCGAGACGCCGCCGAGTTCAAAAATCTCGGTCAGCTGGCGACCGACGCGGATCGACGGGTTCAGCGCCTTGCCCGGGTCCTGATAGACCATGGAGACGCTTTCGGCGCGCGCCTGCCTGAGCGCTTCGGCGTCCAGCCTCATGACGTCCTGGCCGTCGAGCGAGATGGCGCCGCCAGTGATCGAGCCGTTGCGCGGCAAATAGCGCACGACGGTAAGCGCGACGGTGGATTTGCCGCAGCCGGATTCGCCGACCAGCCCATAGGTCTCACCCTGGGCGATGGTGAGGCTGAGGTTGCGCAGCACCGCTCGGTTGCGGCCGGCGACGCGGTAGGCAACCGACAGATCGGTGAGTTCGAGTGCGTTCTTAGCCTTGGCGGAGTTAGTCATTGAGCGCTCCGTGAACGCCGTCGGCCGCAAGGTTGACGCCGATGACCAACGAGGCGATGGCCAGCGCGTCGAACAGCACCGTCCACCAGAAGCCGCCGCCGATCATGCCGTAATTGTTGGAGATCGACAGCCCCCAGTCAGGCGAGGGCGGCTGGATGCCGAACCCCATGAAAGAGAGTGTGGCGACGGCGAAAATGGCATAGCCTAGCCGCACGGTGGTTTCGACCAGGATCGGCGGGATGACGTTGGGCAGAATCTCGACGAACATCGTATGCAGCGCACTTTCATGCCTTAGCTGCGCGGCGGCGACATAGTCGAGTTCGCGCTCGGCCAGCACCGCCGAGCGCACGGTGCGTGCGATGATCGGCGCGAAGCTGAGGCCGATGACGACGATGACCGTCGTCTTCGAGGTGCCGAGCGCAACGATTGCCAACAGCGCGACGATGACCACCGGGATCGCCATGAAGGCTTCCAGGATACGGCTGACGACGTCGTCGACCAGGCCGCGAAAATAGCCGGTGACGAGGCCGAGCGCCGTGCCGGCCACGGTCGCCAGCAAGGTTGCCAGCGGGGCGACGGTCAGGATGTCGCGCGAACCGACGATGACGCGCGAGAAGACGTCGCGGCCGATCTGGTCGGTGCCGAACCAGTGTTCGGAAGAAGGCGGCGCCAGCGCGTTGATGATGTCGTCGGCGAGCGGGTCGTAGGGTGCGAAGCGCTCGCCGAACAGCGCGCAGGCAACCCAGAACAGCACGATGGCGAAACCGACAAGGAATGTTCGCGAGCGCAGCAGCGAGAAAAAGACCTCGGCCAGCGGGCCGCGCGGGCGCGTGTCGTCGGGTGTCGAGGAGGTGGTCTGGATGGTGCTCATTGGTCTGACCCCAGCCGGATGCGCGGATTGAGCACGGAATAGAGGAAGTCGGCGACAAGAGTGGCCACGGCATAGACGATGCCGATGGTGAGGATGCCCGACTCCAGCATCGGGAAGTCCTTGCCGCGCGCGGCAGTGAAGATCAGCGAGCCGATGCCTTGATAGCGAAACAGCGTTTCGATCACCACGAGGCCGCCGATCAGATAGCCGGTCTGTGTCGCAATAACGGTGATGGTCGGCAACAGCGCGTTGCGCAGCACATGCCGCCAGATCACCGTGCGCCAGGGCAGGCCCTTCAGCACGGCCGTTCGCGTATAGTCGGAATCGAGCGCCTCGATCATGCCCGAGCGCGCCATGCGGGCGATATAGCCGAACAGCACCAGGAACAGCGGCAGTGAAGGCAGGATCAGGTAGTAGAGCTGCGTGAAGAAACCGGCGTCGCGCGGCCATGCGGCCGAGATCGGCAGCCAGCGCAGCCACACACCAAAGATCAGGATCAGGATGATGCCAGTGACGAATTCCGGCAGCACCGTCACCGACAGGCCGCCGAGGCTGATGATGCGGTCGAGCGGGCGGTTGAGGTTGAGCGCTGCAACGACGCCGCCGAGGATGCCGATCGGCACCACCAGAACGAAGGCGACCGCCGCCAGCTTCATTGAGTTGCCCAGCGCATCGATAACGAAGGGCGCGACCGGCGAGCGGAAGATGTAGGACGTGCCCATGTCGCCCTGGACGAAGTTGGAGATCCAGCCCCAGTACTGGGTCAGCAGCGGGCGGTCGACGCCGAGCGTGTGATTGAGTGCATCGACCGCGCGCTGGTCGGCGAACGGACCCAATATGGCGCGCCCGACATTGCCGGGCAGCACCTGGCCGCCCAGGAACACCATGATGCTGAGCAGGAACAGCGTCACCAGCGACAGCGACACACGCCGGACAAGGAAGGAGAGAATGGCTAGGACTCCCTGTGGAGCCAGCCCCCATGCGGGAGCTGGCTGTTAGAGGATTGGCTTTCTCTTTTGAGCATGATCCCGAAAAGTGGGGACCGGTTTTCTCGGACAAACGGGAACCGTTTTGTCCGGAGATCATGCTCCAACAATGAGTTAGCTCAGGCCTTCGATGCCTTGTCGAGGAACAGCTGCGACATGGCGGTCGGCTGTACGCCGGCCACGCCCTTCGCCGTCGCCGTCAGATAGTCGTAGAAATAGCCGAAGATGACCGGCGTTTCCTCAAGCAGCAGCTTCTGGATCTTGCCGGCGTCGGCCTTCTGCGCCTCGAGGTCGAGGGCTGCGATGTAGCTGGTCGCCAGCGCGTCATAGTCCTTGTTCTTGAAATGCGCCGCATTCCAGGTGCCTTCGCTCTTCAGCGGCGCCGCGAGATAGACGTTCGGCACGCCGCGGTGGCCGTAGTCGGTGATGCCCATCACCGAATCCAGCCAGTTCGATTTGCCGAACACCGCGTCTCCGTAATAGCCGCTCTGGTCGAGGATGTTGAGGTCGAGTTGGACACCGATCTCCTTGACCCAGTTCTGGATGAGCTGGGCGTACTCGGGGATTTCCAGGTAGCGTTCGGTGGTCAGGGTTATCTTGAAGCCCTGGCCAAGGCCGGCTGCTTCCATGAGCTGCTTGGCCTGGGCGATATCCTGCTTGCGTTGCGGCACACTCGTATCGGTCGAAGGGTAGACGGCGGCGAACGGGCTGTCATTGCCCAGAGCGGAGCGTCCCTTCATCAGGCCGGCGGCCAACTTGTCGCGATCGAGGCAGAGCGCAATGGCACGGCGCACGCGCGCATCCTTCAACGGGCCCTCATCGCAGCGCATGTGAAGTTGCTGATGGGCCGACGACTTCAGGCTGATGATGTCGATGTTCGGATCGTTGAGCAGAGCGACACCAGCCAACACCGGCATCTGGTTGATGATGTCGACCTGTCCGCCCTGCAGCGCCAGGATCTGCGGCTGCATGTCGGTGAAGAAGGTGAATTCGGTGCGCTCGGGCAATGCCTTCGGCCCCCAATAGTCCTCGTTGCGGACGAAGGACGCACCGACCTTGGCCGTGTATTTCTCGATCCTGAACGGCCCGGTGCCGTCGAAGCTCTTCTCGTAGTCGCCTTTGTAGCTCGCCGGGATGATGACGGCGTTGTAGTTGTCGGACGACAGCATGTAGGGGAAGTTGCCGTTCGGCGCATCGAGATGGAATTCCACCGTATAGTCGTCGACCTTCTTTGAAGCGCCCTTCTGCAGAATGCCGGTGAACACCGACAGCGCATTGGACGAGTTGGCCGGGTCGGCAAGGCGGTCGATGCTGGCCACGACGTCATCTGCCTTCATCTCGCCGCCGCTGTGGAATTTCACGCCCTTGCGCAGCTTGAAGGTCCACACCGTGCCATTGTCGTTCGGCTTCCAGCTTTCGGCCAAGGCCGGCTGCAGCACCAGATCGGGGCCGTCGACGCAAAGGAATTCGGCAACCTGCTGCATGATCAGCAGGCCGCCGGCGTCCGCAATGGTGACCGGGTCGATCGTCGCCGCCGGCACGCTGCTGGCGACACGGATGGTGGCGCCAGGTGCGCCCTGGGCGCGCGCCAGCGACGGCATGCCGCCAAGGCCGGCGGCCATGCCGATGCGGCCCAGCAGCGGCAGCGACAGGCCGAGCAGGCTGCCATGGCGGACGAAGTCGCGGCGGCTGACACGGCCGTCGACGAGGCCGTCGATCAGGTGATTTTCAAGCGGCGTGCGATTGCGCCGGATCAGGTCGAGAATGCTGTAGTTCTTGCTCATGGGTTTTTACCCTTTCCCCTATTTCTTATGGTTGACGAAATTTCGTGGATTGCTCCATTTTTCGGCCGCCAGAGAGGTCTGTCGACCGAAACTTTAGCATGCGGTTTTGTCCGGTCCATCCAGTCGTGGCGTGGACGTGCCGGAGTCCTGACTGCACTGCTTCCGCCGTCTAGTTCAGCGGCAGACGGCGATAGGTTCCGGGCTTTGCCGGGTCATGATACTTGTTGCACGGTCCTTTCTCGGTAAAGTCTCTGTGACAGACAGCGAGGTTCTCGCGCGACAAGGTGACGCCGAGACCGGGACCCTCCGGAACGCGCACGAAATTGTTCCTCGGCGAAAACGGTCCTTCCTCGGTGACATCCATCGGCAGCATGCGAAACAGCGACTGGTTCGGCTCCCTGATCCAGCCGAGTGCCGCGCATAGGTGCAGATAGGCGGCACTGCCGATGCCGCTGTCGCCGCTGTAGCACCAGAAATCGATGCTGGCGTGCTCGCAGGCGCCGACGAAGCGTAGCATCCGGCCAATGCCGCCATGCGTCGTCGGGTTGCCGACGAAAGCGTCCGGTACCTTGGTTTCCATGGCGCGCGCAATGTCGATGTTGTGGGTCGAGAACGGGATCGAGCAATGGCGCCGCAGCTCGCGCATCTCCTCGATGGTCGCCACCGGATCCTCCCAGTTGCGCACGCCCAATTCTTCCAGCGGCCGCGCCAGCCGCCGCGCGGTGCTGAGCGAATAGGCCTGGTTGGAATCGATACGGATCATCGCATCGTCACCAAGTTTCCGGCGGATCAGTTCGACCATCCTGAGCGAGACTTTCGGGTCTTCGGTCGAAAACTTGCCTTCGAAGAAGGTCGTTCCATGCGTCTCGTGCAATTCGACGCAATAATTGGCGACTTCCTCGGGCGTCGTCTCGCCCTTCACCCTTGGCCCGTCACCGCGTAGGGAAAAATAGTCGGTGAACGGGATGTCCTTGCGCACGGCGCCGCCAAGCAACTGGTAGAGCGGCTGGTTCCACGCCTTGCCGCGCAGGTCCCACAACGCCATCTCGATGGCGCCGAAAGCCATGATGCGGGTGCGGTCGTTGATCGACTGCACGCCGGTCCAATAGGGCAGGCAAACATGTTCGGCGCCGGCAATGTCGAAGGCATCGCGGCCGACCAGCCGTGGCGCCAGGACATCGTTGATGATTGCGGCCGCCGCTGGCGTCGGCGCTTCGCCGAGGCCGACCAGGCCATCTTCGGTCTCGACTTCGACAATGGTCGGCGAAAATCCGTCGAGTTCGCCGAACACCCAGGCATAGGGCGCTTCGAGGCGCAAATTGATCGGCGTGGCTTTGATGCTGCGGATTTTCATCTCAGCGCCCGACCTCGAAGAACGGCGCGCCGAGCAGATCGGGAACGACGTCTATGCCGAGACCCGGCCCGTCTGGAATGCCCATGCGGCTGCCGGTGACTGGTGGCATGTTCGACGCCGTGCGCACCGTCACCCATTCATGGAAGGCGATGGCATGCAGCCGGCGCTCCTCAGGCGTCGACAAGGACAGATGCGCCATCGCCGCCGTGTCGATCTCGGCGCCACCCGTGTCCTCGACGGTGATCATGAAGCCGAGATCGACGGCAACGTCGCGGATCTGGCGCGTCTTGGTCACGCCGCCAAGGCGCGAGATCTTCAGGGTCAGCCCGTCGGCCGCGCCCAGGCGATGAATTTCCAGCATCGCCTCGAGCGAGGTGACGGATTCGTCGAGCACCATCGGCTTGTCGAGCATGCGGCGCACCGACATGTTTTCATCGATCGTGGAGCAGGGCTGCTCGAACGTGTAGTCGATGCTGCGCGCCGCGTCGGCGAACTGGCGCGCCTGGTAGGGCGTCCAGCCGGCATTGGCGTCGCAGAAGATGACCGTGCCTTTCGGCACCGAGGAGGCAACCGCGATGACGCGCTCGATGTCGTCATGGACATTGCCGCCGACCTTGACCTGCAGCCGGTGGAAGCCGTCCTTGACGATGCGCTTGGCCAGCGCGGCCATGGCGTCGACGCTGCCGTGCGTGACGACCTTATAGAGTTCCGCGGTGTCGCTTTCCTTGCCGCCGAGCAGCGTGACCAGCGGCACGTCGGCGGCGCGCGCCGCCAGATCCCAGCAGGCCATGTCGAGCGCCGACTTGATGTAGGGATGGCCCTTGAACACCGTGTCCATCAGCCGCCCGATGCTGGCCAGCCCGCGCGGATCGCGGCCGATCAGATGCGGCGCGATCTCGACCACGCCGGCGCGAACGCCGGCGGGGAAGGCGGCCGAGTAAAAATTGCCGAGCGGCGCCATCTCGCCCCAGCCGGTGATGCCGCTGTCTGATGTAATGGAGACGATCACCGCGTCGAAGGCGTCGGCCTCGCGCCCCTTGGACATGCGATAGGGCCCGTCCACGAAGGGCTGTACGACATGGTAGGCCTTGATGGTCTCGATCTGCACGTGTCTTGTCCGCTGTCTGTGGTGTTGGGAACGGGTCAGGCGCCCCTCGACGGGCGTTGTTCGAGGCCGCGCGCATAGGCAAGCAACTCCTCGAAATCGAGATCGATATGCTCCCTGGCATGGCGCTGGGCTGCACGCATGTCCTTGCCCTTCAGCAGCCGCACATAGGTTTCGTGAACGTCTTCGGCCGGCACCGGCTCATTGCGGGCATGCTGGTGGAGCGCAAAATACATCTGCAGCCGGCTGGTCAGCCGCTGCCAGGTTTCCAGCAGCACCGAATTGTCGGCCCATTCGTAGATCAGGCCATGCAGTTGCAGCGCGGTCTCGATTTGGCGTGTCGTGTCCAACGCGCGAGTCGCCTGCTTCACGGCTTCGTGGCGCCGGTCGAGCTCGTCGAAAAAGCGCTGGTCGCGCAGCGGCCACGCCCGCTCGATGGCCAGCTCGTCCATCACCTTGTTGAACGAATAGGCATCGTCGATGTCCTTGGCTGTGATCTCGATGACGAAGGTGCCTGCATAGGGGATGCTGGTCAGGATGCCTTCCTGGACCAGTTCGCGCATCGCCTCGCGCAGCGGCGCGCGGCTGACGCGCATCTGTTCGGAGATACGGAGTTCGTTGAGTTTCTGGCCGGGTTCGAGCTGGCCGGTCAGGATCGCGCGCCGCAGCAGCGCGACGATCTCGGCGCGGCGCGTCGTGTCCGCGATCGGACTGAAATCCGCTTTCGCCATTCGGCCACTCCCAGGGAAACCGAAAGCAAGACAAGCAGATTGTCGACAATCTAACAAGAGGCTATCTCTTAATTGATTGGCCAACGCTGCAGAGACCGTTTCGAAATTCGCTCTGGCGAGTCATATGGTGGTGGTTTCGAGAACCGGAGCGGAGCGCACTTTTGGGTACGTGAGCACCGGAAGCGCAGAAAACGCCGCTAGATGGCCGCCAGAGTAGAATTTCCAAGCGGTCTCTCAGGCGGCGCGGCCGTAGAAGCCCACGCGCTCCTCGGGACTGAACATCACGCCGGGCTTCTCGTAGTATGAAAACACCGCGATCATGCGCTCTCGCTCGCCTTCGACGGTGGTGACGCGATGCGCGGTGTTCTTGCCGCGGAAGACATTCAGCGTGCCGGGCTTCATGCGCAGGATCTTTGCATCGGGGTCGCGTCCTTCGAGCAATCTGGCGACGCCGTCATAGTTCGGATTGTCGTCAGATCGCAGATCGGTGCGGTATTCGAGGTCGCCGCCACGCTCCGCTGCTTGCAACAACAGCGTCGTCGTGAATTCCGAACGGTCGAAATGCCAGTTCAAGGCCTCGCCGGCGCGATAGGCCATGACATTGGTGCGGGCCAGGGGATCCTGCATGACATGCAGCCTGGCCTTGCCCATCGTTGCCGCCAGGAAGCGCAGCAGTAGTTCGTATTCGTAGATGGCGAGCACGACACTGCCCGGAATCTGGTCGGCACAGACGGTGTGGCTGATGGTCTCCACCTTGCGTAGCGCCGGATGGTCGGGAGCAAGCTCGGGAATGTCGGGCTTGAAGTAGATGTTGTGCATGCGCTTGTGCACATGCGATCGTGCGGCCATCACCGGCTGGATTTCGCGCACGGCTTGTTCCGCCACGCCGGGGCGCAAAAACCCTTCCAGATTGAACATGCCGTCGGCTTCGAGCGCGGCGACGGATTGTTCGACAAGGCGCTGCCATGCGGCGCTGCCTTCGCGGTCGAGCGGATAGCGGTCGAGATCGAGGATGTCTTTCATCGTCATGGCTCCGAAGGTTTCGAGCCTATGAGAAGGCAAAAAAATCTTTCTCTCAACGCGGAAAATAATTAGGATTGCGCAAGAAAAACTTATGGAGCCTGGTGTGGAACGGCTGCCTCCGCTGAATGCGATCAAGGCTTTCGAGGTTGCGGCGCGTGCTGGCAGCTTCACTCTGGCCGCCTCTGAACTCGGCGTATCGTCGGCGGCGGTCAGCCAGCAGATACGCAATCTCGAAACCTGGTTCGGCAAGCAGCTGTTTGTGCGCAGCGGCAACCGCATCGCGCTCACCGACGCCGGCCACGCCATCTATCCGCAGACGGCGAAGGCTTTGGCAGACATCGCCGCCATAGGCCAGCGCATGCTGGAAGGCGGCTTGCGGACGCGCCTAGTCGTCAGCGTGCCGTTCTCGTTGGCCGAACTGTGGCTGGCGCCGAGGCTGGCGGTACTTCTCGATGCCTTTCCGCAGATGGCCATCGACGTCCGGGTCGAGGACGATCCGGTCGATCTGATGCGCCAGAACATCGATCTGCGCATCAGCTATGGCGACTATCACTATCCCGGATTGAAACTCGTTCATCTCGTTCATGACGACGTCCTGCCGGTCTGCGCGCCGGAGTTCTGGCGCAAGCACGGCAATGGCGATCCCAGTCTGGCGGATCTGCATGAGAGCCTGTTCATCCACACCAATTGGGGACCGAACTATGCCTCGCACCCGACCTGGGCGGACTGGTTCGCGGCCTCCGGCGGCAGCCGCTCGCCCGACCCGTCGCACGGGCGGCGCGTCGGCCTGTCCAGCCTGGCGATCGCCTCGGCGAGGCTGGGTCTGGGCATCGCCCTTGGCCAGCGGGTCATGGCGGGTGCCGATCTGGAGGCGGGGCGACTGATCGCGCTCTCCTCCGTCTCGGTGCGCCTCGGGCATCCCTACTGTGCATTCATGCCGCCGGCCAAGGCCGACCGCGCCGATGTTGCCGGTCTGGTGGACCTGCTCATGAAAGCGGCGCCCGCGACCTGTGGGAAGGCCGGGGCGCCGCGCTGAAGCCGGATCCTGACGGGGGTGTTCAGGTGGCCGGCTTTTCCGGTATCGGCGATACAGGCGCTCCGGGTCCGATCTTCTGCAGGTTGCCCGTGATCACCTGGTCGCCCTCGGCGACGCCGCTGAGGATGGCGACCTGATCGCCGCTCGTCGGTCCGAGCGAAACCAGCCGCTGGTCGACCGTGTTGCCCTTGCCGACGACATAGAGATATTTGCCGAGCTGGCTCGAGCCCAGCGCCGTCTGCGGCACCATCAGCGCGTCGGCCTGCTCTCTCACATGCAGCCGGACACGAACATATTGGCCCGGCAGCAGCGTGAACTTGCCATTGCCGATCGTCGCGCGCGCCGTGATCGTGCCGGTCGAGCGGTCGACCGAATTGTCGATGAAGGTAAGCTCGCCCTTCTGGCTTGCCTCGATCTGGCCGGGGAGCAGGACCTCCACTTCGATCGGGCCGTTGGCACGGGCTTGCTCGATCTCGGCCAGATCCGTCTCGCTCGGGTTGAAGGTGACGTAGATCGGGTCGAGCTGCACCAGCGTGTTGAGCACCGTGCCGGCGACGCTGACCAGCGTTCCGACCGAAGCCTGGTTGCGGCCGAGGCGCCCGCCAAACGGCGCCCGGATTTCAGCGTAGCTCAGATTGAGCTCTGCCGTGCGGACCGCCGCCTGGTTGACCGCCAGCGACGCCTGTGCTTCGCGCAAGGTGCTGGTGCGCTGGTCGAAGCCGTCCTTGGCGAGGTAGCCGCTCTTGGCAAGCTCGGTGCCGCGGCCGAGATTGGAGCGGGCATAGTCGAGCGTTGCCGTATCGCGCTGCACCTGGGCCTTGGCCTGGTCGAGAGCCGCCTGGAAGTCGTCAGGCGAGATCTTGTAGAGAAGATCGCCTTGCCGGACGTCGACGCCGTCAGAAGCGGTCTGCTCTTGCAGGTAGCCAGGAATCCTGGCCTGCAAGGTGATGCTGCGGATCGGTTCCGTCCGCGCGGCATAGTCCAGGTAGATCGGGATCGTCTTCTTGACGACACTGACCACCGGCACCGGCATGACGAATGCCGCCGGAGCAGGCGTCGCCGCGGCCGTGCCGGCATTGAGGCTGAGATTGCCCATGTCGAGCAGATGGACGCTGGCCACCGAGATCGCTCCCAGCGCGACAGCCGTTCCCAACGCGATTTTCCATTTACGCATGATCAGTCTCCAATCTTATTCGGCCGCTTCCG
Organism: Mesorhizobium sp. M7A.F.Ca.US.006.01.1.1; assembly: GCF_003997935.1. Taxonomy (GTDB): domain Bacteria; phylum Pseudomonadota; class Alphaproteobacteria; order Rhizobiales; family Rhizobiaceae; genus Mesorhizobium. The sequence goes on along the minus strand of NZ_RZQL01000031.1, from coordinate 26,431 downwards.
CCAGGGGACGGAACGCGGGCTCAGTCGTTGGTTCATTGTCTTGAGAGGCGGGCTCGTCATTGCCGCGGCGTTCGCGCAGCTGTTCGATGACCGCGTAGAACACCGGCACGAACACCAGCGACAGGATGGTCGCCGCGACCATGCCGCCGAATACTGTGGTGCCGATCGACTGCCGGCTTGCCGCACCCGCACCCGTCGCAAACATCAGCGGCAGTACGCCGAGGATGAAGGCGAAGGCCGTCATCAGGATCGGCCGCAGCCTCAGCCGTGCCGCCTCCATCGCCGCGTCGACGATGCTGAGGCCTTCCTCGCGCCGTCGCCTTGCGAACTCGACGATCAGGATCGCGTTCTTGGCCGCCAGGCCGATCAGCATGACGAAGCCGATCTGCGAGTAGACGTCGATCTGCATGCCACGCAGCAACAAGGCCACGAAGGCGCCGAACAGGGCCAGTGGCACCGCCAGCAGCACCATGAACGGCATCGCCCAGCTCTCATACTGCATCGCCAGGATCAGGAAGACGAAGACGATGGCGAGGCCGAAGACGACGGACGCGATCGATCCTGCCTTGAGCTCCTGGAAGGTGATGCCGGTCCATTCGAAACCGAAATCCCTTGGCAGTGCGGTGGCGGCGGCCCGTTCCATCGCGGCAACCGCCTGGCCCGAGGAAAATCCCGGTGCGGCACCGCCATTGATCGAGGCCGAGGCATTGTTGTTGTAGTGCGGCACAGTCTCCGGGCCGACGAAGGGCACCAGTTTGCCCAGCGTCGAGAGCGGCACCATGCCGCCGGAGGCATTGCGCACATAGAGCCGCGAAATATCGGCTGCACCTGCACGTGCATCCTTGTCGGCCTGGATGGTCACCCGGAAGGTGCGGCCAAACAGGTTGAAGTCGTTCACGTAGAGCGAGCCGAGATAGATCTGCAGCGTGTTGAAGACATCAGGCAGGTTGAGGCCGAGCAGTTTCGCCTTGCTGCGGTCGAGGTCGTAGTTGAACTGCGGCGTCGAGGTCGAGAACGGCGAGAACAGCTGCTGCGGGTTGATCTCCGGCTGCTTGCGCGCCTCGGCAATCACGGCTTGCGTCGCATCGTTGAGGGCTGAACTGCCGCGGCCGGTGAGATCCTCGACGACGAATTCGAAGCCGCCCGTGGTGCCGATACCCGGGATTGAGGGCGGATCGAAGCTTAGCGCAAAGGCTTCCGGGATCTGCATCAGCTTGCCGCGCACGTCGGCGACGAGTTTCGACGCGCTCTGGTCAGGGCCGCGCTCCTCCCACGGCTTCAGGATGGCGAACTCGACGGCCGAGTTCGACTGCGCGGCACTGGTCAGGAAGTTCAGGCCGCTGATCGAGCCGACGATGTCAACGCCGGGCGTCGCCTGCAGGATGTCGCGCGCCTTCTGCGCCACCGCGTCGGTGCGTTCCAGCGACGCGCCGTCGGGCAACTGGATGACGACGAAGAAATAGCCTTGGTCCTCGACAGGAAGGAAGGTCGAGGGCAGGCGCTGCCAGACGAAGTAGGTGGCGACCAGTCCGGCCGCGAACAGGCCGAGCATGATCCAGCGCAAGCGGATGAGGATGCGTACGCCATTGGCATAGGCGTGCGACAGCCTGTCGAAGCCGGTGTTGAACCAGCGGAACGGGGCGAACTGCGTCTCGCCGCGATGGCGCAGGAAGGCCGCGCTGAGCGCGGGGCTCAGCGTCAGCGAGTTGAACGCGGAGATGCCGACGGAGATCGCCACCGTCAGTGCGAACTGGTTATAGAGCTTGCCGGAGACGCCGGGAATGAAGGCGACCGGCACGAACACCGCCATCAGCACCGCGGTGGTGGCGATGATCGGGCCGGTGACCTCGGTCATTGCGGCCTTGGTCGCCGCAAGCGGTTTGAGCCCGGCCTCCAGCTGTCGTTCGACATTCTCGACCACGACGATGGCGTCGTCGACGACGAGGCCGATCGCCAGCACCATGCCGAGCAGGGAGAGCATGTTGAGCGAGAAGCCGAGCATCTCCATGACGACCAGCGTCGCCACCAGTGACACCGGAATGGCGATGGTCGGGATGATCGTCGTGCGCCAGCTCTGCAGGAAGAGGAACACCACGGCGACGACCAGCACCAGCGCTTCGCCGAGCGTGATCAGCACGTCATGCATCGACGCCGAGACGAAGCGGGTGGTGTCGTAGTGCATCGCATAGGACACGCCCTTCGGGAAACGGCCCGACAGCTCCTGCATCTTGTCCTTGACGCGCTGCTGCAGATCGAGCGCGTTGGATCCAGGCATCTGGTAGACGGCAAGCACCACGGTCGGGTCCTTGCCGAAGAAGGCCGACGACGAATATTGCAGCGCGCCAAGCTCGATGCGCGCGACGTCGCGCAGCCTGACCAGCGAGCCGGTATCGGTGTTGGCGCGCACGACGATGTCGCCGAATTCCTTGGGATCGCTCAAGCGGCCGACGGCGTTGACCTGCATTTCGAAGGCGGTGCCGGCGGGTGCCGGCGACTGGCCGATCTTGCCGGCCGCCACCTGGACGTTCTGTTCGGCGATGGCATTTTGCACATCGACGGCGGTGATGCCGAGATTGGCGAGCTTGTCGGGATCGAGCCAGACGCGCATCGAATAGCGGCGTTCGCCGAAGATCTGCACGTCGCCGACGCCTGGCAGCCGCTTCAGCGGATCGACGACCTGCAGATAGGCAAGGTTGCTCAGCGCTACCGGATCGACCGAACTGTCGGGCGAGGTCAGGTTGACGATGAGGACGAAGTTCGGATTCTGTTTCTTGATCGTCACACCGCCCTGGTTGACGATCGCTGGCAACGACGAGGCGGCTTGCGAGACGCGGTTCTGGACGTCGACGGCGGCGGTGCTCAGCGAATAGCCGACATCGAAGGTGATGGTGATGGTCGAGGAGCCGTCATTGGAACTCGTCGACGACATGTAGGTCATGCCCTGCACGCCGTTGATCTGCTGCTCCAGCGGCGTCGTCACCGTGTCGGCCACCACTTGCGCGCTGGCGCCCGGATAATGGGCGCTGACCACGACCTGCGGCGGTGTGATGTCGGGAAACTGCGAGACGGGCAGCAGGAAATAACAAATCGACCCGGCGAGCACCATGATGATGGCGATCGCCGAGGCGAAGATCGGACGGTGGATGAAGAAATTTACCATGAGACGCAAGCCTCCCCGGCTGCTCTTGCCCGCCCGAAGGCGCTGGCAACCCTGGACAGCCTTTGGCCGGGCTTGTCACCGAGGCCGTCCCGCGAACGCAGCAACGGCACCTCGTGGCGCTGCGCATCGGCGAGCGAGCGCAGCATCGTCTCGAAGGCGCGCGGGTCGACGCCATCGGCTTTCATGACCAGCCGGATCATCGGATCCCGGACGGCCTCATCTATGGTAAGATCGCGGCGCTGTGGCATGGCCGGCTCCTTATCTGTCGATTCGCAGCCCGTGCTCGCGAACCGTTTTCATCTCTTCACCGGCCGAGGCCGCATGATTGGCAGTTTCTTGTCCCTCTCGTCCGGCAGGGCCAGTTCACGGCCTTGTTATTGACGGTGGACGATATAGGTGTTACCAGTAAGTAACATTCTGGAAGTTACAGACCGGTAACACCCTAGTCAAGAGGTGGCCGAGGGTTTTTTGGAAACGAAAGGAGATCATGATGACAGACGGCATCGTGGAGCGCCCTCGTCCCCGGGATCGGATCCTGGAGACGGCACGCGACATGTTCCACAAGCATGGCATCAAGGGCGTCGGCGTCGACGCCATCACCGAAGCTGCCGGCACGAACAAGATGACGCTCTATCGTCACTTCGAATCCAAGGACGAACTGATCGTCGAATGCCTGCGCGCCAATGCGGCCAAGGCTGGCGCCATGTGGAATGCATTCGAGGCTGAATTTCCTGGTGACAAGCTTGCCCAGCTGCATGCCTGGGTTCGCAAGGCGGCTGCCATGCTCAATGCTGACGGCCGCGGCTGCGACATGGCCAATGCCGCCGCTGAGCTGACCGAGCCGGATCATCCGGCCAGGCTGGTGATCAAGGAGCTCAAGGAAGCCCAGCGCGCGCGCCTTGTGACGCTATGTCGGGATGCGGGCATCGGCCAGGCTGAACTGCTCGCCGATACGCTGTCGCTGCTGTTCGAGGGCGCGCGTGTCAGCGTGCAGACCGTGGGTACCGAAGGCCCGAGCACGCAGTTCGTGCGCATGGCCGAAGGGCTGATCGTTTCGTTCCGGGGCGCTGCCGCCGGTTGAGATCTGCTACGATTGTTGGCGGCTTACGGCTCTATGAAGGAGGGCCGTCCACGTATTTACCCAGGCGGCATGGGACTTCCGGTGGCTGAACGAAAAAAGCCCGCTGCCGGGAGGAGGTGGCAGCGGGCTCGATTTTCGAATGTGGCGCGGGAGGAGGTGCACCCCATTCAGCGTCGGCATCGCATCTGGGAGGAGTAGATGGCCGACAACCAGAACCTACGAGTTGCCCAACGATTCGGCAACAAAGAAACTTGCATAGCTGCTGTGCAGATTTGCGGCAGCTTCCCCGACTTGTCGTACAAATAGGAAGAAAATTGTTCCAGGCGAGATGGAGCCATCGGTCCTGACGAAGCGGGCCGAACCCACGCCGGGCGCTCAATTGTCCGGCTCGATCGCCTGCAAAATTTTTGCGATCGTGATCTGCGCATCACCGCGCTCCGACTTGATCACAGCCGCGTTTGATACGACCCCTCCCAACACCGCCAGCGCACGCTCCGTAGCCCGCCGGGCCGACACTGTGTTCGCCAGCAATTCCAGGAGACCAAGGCCCGGCGACAATGTCTGCGGCTGCCACCGCGCGCCAGCCTTATATTGGCTCATGACGACAAGGCCGACAGGCAGTGGTTCCTCGCCCACATGTCCTCCTATGTCCTCGACTGCTACATCATGCTGGCGTGCCGTCGGAGTGGCGCGCATCGATAGCGGCTTGGCGAACGGGTGGACACGGCCGGTTTCGTCAAGTACCGCGAACTCGTCCGAATAATAACTGGCCCCGGCCTTGACGAGTGCTGCGACCAAGCTCGATTTGCCGCTTTGCGTCTTGCCGGGAATGAGGATCGCACGGCCTTTCCAACCAACGACGCCGGCATGGACGAAGATGCGCGTCGGCGCGAATTCGGCGACCGAGAGCCGGCTCCATGATTCAAACGCATCGAGCACGTCGTCCACCCTGTGTGAGCGGGCAGCCTGCGAATGGTCGAGATAGAGCATATTGAAAGCACGAATCCGCGATCCGGGCTTGGTGCCCCCGAGGATCATTGAAAAATACCGTTCGACGACATCGGCATCGGACGGCTCGGCGTCGCGCGGCAGCCGGGATCGTAACATTGGCAGCAAGGCCGGATCGCTGACGCGCACGCCGAGAGTGACGCCGTAGCTGGTGAAGGCAAAGCCGTCGACCCACGACAATTTGTTGAGATTGTCCCAGCACGGTGTCAGCGCCTGGCTTGCAAGGCGTGGCAAGGTCGAGACATCAGACATGAACGCTAAACCTTGTCATTTTCCACCAATGTAGCTGCCGGACCGGCAAAGGTTCGCGCAACGCGTCCCCAGGCCGACGCTGTGTAGCTCGCCAGTTGGTAGGGCAGACGTGTAGACGCGTCGAACGGGCCGTCGCGATCGGCGGTCGCCCGGATCGCGTTCGGCCAGCGCTGAACAAGCTCACCTGGAAAAAGCCTCGGATCGGCGATCGCGTCGCCGAGCGGCCGCACCGCCTGTCGCGCGGCGAATGGCGCCCGCCATTCGTTGAGCACGGTCTTCGCGATCCAGCGCGGCATATCGGCGATGCGGGATGAGGTCGGGACGTGCTCAATACGGGCGCCAAGCAGATCGCCTGCAAGCTGCAGGATGCAGGCGATCCACCGCCTTACATGCGGCTCCTCGCCAAGGCACAGATCCCAGTTGAAATCGCCGGTCGCGCTCTCCAGCATCGCCGCTATGTCGGTGAGCCACAACGGCCGCCAGCCGCCGTGGCGCAGAAAATGCAGGATGGCCAGGCGCAGATGGTCCTCCAGCGCCGGCACACGCACCGTGCCACCCGAAAGCCTGACGGGGATCGAGCGCCCGTAGACGGCCGCAAGCGAAGGACAGCGATACTTCTTGAGGTCCGCGTGCAGGTCGACCGTTGCAGCGAAACCTGACGACATCTCGACCTGAAAATTGTTGGGCAGGTGCACGAGGCCTTGTTTGTCGTGGCGCAAGGTGCCGGAAATGTGCTTGCCGAGCAGCGCGGCGGCTTCTGCATGACGGCCGGGCGGCGCGCAAAGATCCAGATCGCCGAACGGCCGCAAATGGGGCGCGGCGTAATATCGGGCGATGGCCCAGCCCTTGAAGACCAGGGGTTCGAGCCCTGCGGCAGAAAATTCTGTGGCCAGCGCTTCGAGCGATTCGCCCTTGACCGATGCCTGGATGGCGAAATGGTGATGGGCATTGCGCAATTCGGGCGCGCCTTCGGCTGCTTTCAACGCCGCATCGCGCGACATGCTGCGCCACACGAAACCCGCTGTGCCCGACCCGATCAGCAACGGCGCCAACCGCGACAATTGTTTGGCTGCAATGGCCGGCGGGGGCGGTTCCTCGCGCCATGTGCCAGCAAGAACCGTTGCCAGCAAAGCGCCGTCATGGAGCCGAGGGCTGGAGTACTTCTGCGAAACGATCATCGAAGCCGGTTCTTGGAGGGGCGCCCGCTTGCCTTTCCATGCAATGCAGGTTCTATTAGTATCACTTTATACAGGGGGAACATCCATGCAACTGCCAAAGAGCCGTACGCAGGATATCGTCGTTCGCAAGCTGGCGGACGAAACGCTTGTTTATGATCGCAAAACTCTTCAGGCGAGCTGTCTGAATTCTTTTGCCGCCGAGGTCTGGGAACGTTGCGACGGAGAGACTTCGGTTATGGCCATCGCGGCGTCGATTTCATCCGGTCGCGACGAACCTGTCGAGGAGAGTGCCGTCTGGACCGCGCTGGAGCGACTGAGCGGCTCCAACCTCCTGGAGCATCCCATTGCCGCCCCGACCTTTGTTGATGGCAGAACAAGCCGAAGGGGAGCCTTGAGGGCGATCGGTCTCGGCACGGCCGCTGCGATTCCTGCGGTGACGACCATTATGCTGCCGTCAATGGCTGAAGCAGCCTCCTGCGTTCCAAGCGGCGGACCCTGCGATCTGAACAACCCTGGCGCCTGCTGTTCACTGACCTGCGTCAATCATCAGGACGGCCCCACCTGCCAATAGCGGAAGAGGCGCAACGGGCATTTGCCCTTGTCACTGCACCGGCACGTTCTCCTTGAAAATCAGCCGCGGTTCGATGAACTTCTTGGTCAGATAGGGCGCTGCCGACGCGATCGAGCCGAGCAGGCGGATGACCGACTGTTCCGCGATCAGCCTGGCATTCTGGTCGATGACGACATCGAGCAGGTCGTCGACGAGATGACCGCGCGTGTCTTTGGTCAAGTCGTGGCAGATGAACACCGGCTTGCGGTTCGGCCTGGCCTCCCGGATCGCCTTTGCAACGCCCGAATGTCCAGCTCCGACGCAATAGATGCCGAGCAACTCCGGCTCGTCGTGCAGTGCCTTCATGGTCTCGGTGTAGCTGACATCGGGCTCGTCGTTGATCTCGACGGCGCTGCTGACGGTCAGATTGGGAAACTCCTCGTTGAGCACCGAGCGGAAGCCCATTTCGCGTTCCTCGTGACCGCGATAGGAACGTGAGCCGACGACCATCGCCAGATGGCCGGTGCGGCCGTCAAGGAAGCGCCCCATCAGCAGCGCCGCCGTTCGTCCCGCCACCCGGTTGTCGATGCCGACATAGGCCGCGCGCGGTGCCGCTGGAACATCGGACACCAGCGTCACCAGGCGCATGCCAGCTTCGACGATATCGCGCAGGATGTTGCGCGTACGCGGATGATCGACGGCGATCACGCCGACGCCATTGGCCCTGAGCGAAAGGTTCTCGACAGCGCTCTGCAGCGCGTTCGGCGAGATACCGGCGAGGTTGTGGATCCGGCACGAGGCGACAAGCGGCAGACGCGCGGCGTAGTCCTCGATATGCCCGGCGAGATCGCGCATGAAGGCATTGCTGCCGATCGGCAGCAGGAATTCGAGGTGGGCGGGCCGCGAGGGCAGCGTCACCTGATCGGCGACCGGCAGATAGCCGAGTTGCTTGGCCGTCTCCATGACGCGCTGGCGGTTGGCCGCGCTCGCACCCGGCCGGTTATTCAGCACCCTGTCGACTGTTGCGGTCGACAGCCCGCAATTGCGGGCGATATCCGAGACCGTGGCTTTCATGCCGCTACCCACATCCCGCAACTGCGGGCGATATCCGAGACGATGGCTTTGATGCCGCAACCCACAGCCCGCAATTGCGGGCAATAGCCGAGACCGTGGCTTTCATGCCGCAACCTATACGCCCTGCAATGCCGCGCCGGACAAGCGATGCGATCTGAGGCAACGGGTGATTGCCGCCCATCACCCGACAATCAGTGCGATGGCTTGCCGTCGGCGATGGCATCGCGGATTTCCTTGTCCGACATGCCGGTGATGATCCGTTCGACCTCCGCCACGCTGGTCTTCTTCGGGTCGATGTCGTCGGCGACCACCTTGCCCCGGCGCATGACGACGATGCGGTCGACCACCTGGAAGACGTGGTGGATGTTATGCGCGATGAAAATGCAGGAATGGCCGGAATCACGGGCGTTGCGCACGAAGCTCAGCACGCCCTGTGTCTCGGCGACGCCGAGATTGTTGGTAGGCTCGTCCAAGATGATCAGGTCGCTGTCGAAATGCATGGCGCGCGCGATCGCCACCGCCTGGCGCTCGCCGCCGGAGAGGGAGCCGATCGGCGTCGTCGGCGGGATGTTCTTGGTGATGCCGACCTGCTTGAGCAGGTCGCGGGCGACCGTGTTCATCGCGTCCTGGTCCATCCGGTTGAGGAAGCGCGGCAGCTTGATCGGCTCGCGCCCGAGGAACAGATTGCGGGCGATCGACAATTGCGTGACCAGTGCCGAGTCCTGGTAGATCGTCTCGATGCCGTGGGCGATGGCGTCGCTGGTGCTGCGCAGGCTCACCTTCTTGCCGCGGATGAAGATGTCGCCGCTGGTCAGCGGAACGGCACCCGAAAGCACCTTGATCAGCGTCGACTTGCCGGCGCCATTGTCGCCGAGCAAGCCGACGATCTCCCGTTCATTGACATGGAAATTGGCATCCTCCAGCGCCTGCACACGGCCGTAGGACTTGCGGATGTTCGTCATGCGGATCAGTGGCTCGGCCATGATTCAAGTCCCCGCCTGATGCCGGCGTTCCAGCCATGAATGCAGGGCCATCATGCCAAGGATGATGGCACCGATGAAGATGTTGTAGGCAAGACCGGGCACGCCGATCAGCACGATGCCGTTGCGCATCACGCGCAGGATCAGGATGCCGAGCACGGTGCCGATGATCGTGCCCCGCCCGCCGGTCAGGGCGGTGCCGCCGATCACCACCATGGCGATGACTTCCAACTCATAGCCGGTACCGCTGTTGGGGTTGGCGGCGGAAGTGCGCAGCGAGGAGATGACGCCGGCAAGCGAGGCCATGACCGACGACAGCACGAACAGGCCGATCTTGACGCCGCTGACATTGACGCCGCGCGCTCTTGCGGCGCTCGGATTGCCGCCGGCCGCCTGGATCCAGTTGCCGGTGCGGCTTTGCGTCAGCACATAGCCGAGCCCGATCGCCGCGGCGATGAACCAGAACAGCGACATGTAGATGCGGAACGGCCCGATGAAGAAATCGCCGACCAGCACTTCGGCCAGCCAGCTGCCTTCCGCGCTCCAGGTGCGCTGGGGAAAACCATCGGTGACGAAAAGCGCGGTACCGCGCACCACCAGCAGCATGCCGAGCGTCACCAGGAAGGATGGGATCTTGAGCTGCGTCACGAACCAGCCATTGACCAGCCCGATGAAGGCGGCGACCAGCAGCGCGGCGACAAAGCCGACCTCAAGCGAGGTCAGGCCGCTGTTGAACAGGGTCCACATCAAGACCGGCGAGAAGCCGAACAGGGAGCCGACCGAGAGGTCGAACTCGCCCGATGTCATCAACAGCGTCATCGCCAGCGCGATCAGGCCGAGCTCGACCGTGAAGGCCAGCGTGTTGGAAATGTTCTGCGGCGACAGGAAGTCGTGGTTGAAACTCCAGAAAACGGCGATCTCGACGACGAGCAGCACGAAAGGGCCGAATTCCGGCCGTGCGATCAGGCGTTGGACGGGCGAATGATTTTCCACAGGCAATCCGCGACATGAGTGGAAGGCTGAGCGTTGCACATCGCGTGCGAAGGGCTCGGCGAAATGAAGAGCCAGTCGCGACCGTTGAGCGGCCGCGACTGCTAGGATTGGATGTTACTTGCCGGACAGGATGTCATCGTAGATCTGCGCGGTGTCTTTTTCGTAGAGCGCGCCGGTGATGACGTTGAAGCCCGGAGGAATGCCGCCGGCGGCCATATTGGCCAGCGAAAGCGCGACATAGCTGGTCGCCTGCGGGTCCTGCCACTGGCCGGCATTGACATAGCCGTTCAGCACTTCCTGGGTGGTGTCGAGCGAGTTGCCCCAGCCGACAACCGGGATTTCGCCCGGCTTGATGCCGACCTGGTCGAACACCCGCTTGATCGAGCCGGTGACGAGATCGCCGAGGCCGATGATCGCCTTGACCTTCGCCTTGTTGGCGGTGAGGTAGTCGACCATGCGGTTGATCACTTCAGCCTGATCAAGCGTGGCTTCCGTGATTTCATAGGTGATGCCGAGCGGCTCGAAGACGCTCTTGATGCCTTCTTCTTCCTGCACGCCATAGGTGGCGCCGGGGATTTCGACTGGCATCCAGACGAAGTCGCCCTTCTTCACCAGGCCCTTGTCGACCAGATACTGCGCCCAGTGCTTGCCGAACGTGACATTGTCGCCGCCGACATAGGCGTTGAAGTCGGCTTTCGGGTCGGGCGTGTTGAAATTGATGATCGGCACTTTCGCCGCACGCGCTTCCTTGACGATCTCGACCAGGCTGCCCGGATCGGGGCTCGTGGTGACGATGCCGTCGGCCTTGGCGGAGAGGGCGGCGCGAACCGCTTCCTGCTGCGAGGCGACATCGCCATTGTGGAACGAGGTGTTGACCGTGTTGCCGGTGTCCTTGGCCCACTGCTTGGCGCCGGCCAGGAAGTAGGTCCAGACCGGATCGGCCGGGCCGCCATGCGAAATCCAGTAGAACGTCTTGGCCTGTGCCGCTGCTGGTATCACCATCAGCGCCACCAACAGGCCGTATAGAACGAGTCTTAGCCGTGTCAGCATTTGATTTCCTCCCGTTTGTAGATCGTCAGTTCAAAATCCGTCCCTTGTTCTGCGTCTTTTGCCAGCGCCGGTTGAATGCGTCAGAGCATCCCCTTTTTCGACGGATGGCAAGCCTCCATCTGCCAGGCCTCCATCTGCAGGTGTAGTGGGGACCTGACGGGGCGTCATCAGCAGTCCCATCAGATTGCATCAGTTGAGGTGATTTTCCGACTGTCGGATAATTGGTGTGATTGTTCGGGTCGTGCGAACGCGGCCTGCGCCGACAAGGACACGCCGACGGCCATCCCAGGCCCGCGGGACCAGGTCCGTAGCGCCCTGGCAGGGCGTCGACGACACCAGTTGCTAGATCAGATCGGCTCTGGCCAGTTCCCGCATCAGATGGCTGGCGCCGTAGGTCCAGTGCGGGCAGTCTGGCGAGAGCCGCACCCGGTTGACCAGCGCACCGAATTTTTCCGACGAGATGGTGACGATGTCGCCGACCTTGTGGGTAAACCCCTTGCCCTTCTCGCCGCGATCCTTGGACGGAACGAACATGGTGCCGAGATAGAGCGCCAGCCCGTCCGGATACTGGTGGTGCGGCCCCATCGCCGCGGCGACCAGTTCCTCCGGCGAGCGGCTGATCTCGGCCATCGAGCTTGCGCCCTCCAACGAGAACCCGTCCTCGCCCTCGACTTTCAGACGCACGACGGCGCGCTTGACGTCGTCGATGGAGAATGTGTCGTCGAACAGGCGGATGAAGGGGCCGAGCGAGGCCGAGGCATTGTTGTCCTTGGCCTTGCCGAGCAGCAGCGCCGAACGCCCTTCGACGTCGCGCAGATTGACATCGTTGCCGATGGTGGCGCCGACGATCCTGCCGCTGGAGGCGGCGATCATGGCGATCTCGGGTTCCGGATTGTTCCAGGTCGACACCGGGTGCAGCCCGACATCGGCGCCGAAGCCCACCGAGGCCATCGGCTGGCACTTGGTGAAGATCTCGGCATCGGGGCCGATGCCGACTTCCAGATATTGCGACCAGGCGCCGCGCGAAATCAACTTGGCCTTGATCTCCATCGCTTCGGGCGAACCGGGCTTCAGCTTCGACAGATCGTGGCCGATCAGTCCTGCAATGTCGGCGCGGATCGCATCGGCTTTTTCAGCCGAACCGCGCGCCTGTTCCTCGATCACCCGTTCCAGCAGGCTGACGACGAAGGTGACGCCCGATGCCTTGACCGCCTGCAGGTCGACAGGGGAGAGCAGGTAGGGTTTTGCGGAATCGCGCCCGGTTTCAAAACTGTTGGCGGCGATGTCATCGAGCGACCCGATCGGCCTGCCCTCGGCCGAGCGGACATGCGCAACCGGGTCGGCCATCTCGCAAAGGTCGCGGATGGTTGGTGCCGTTCGCGACGTGATGTCGAAAGCCGTGCCATCGCGCACCGCGACGACCAGCGGGTATGCGGCATCGCTGCTTCTGGCGCGTCCGACAAAAAGGCCCTCTGTGGGCAGGTGGGTCGGGTTCGTCATAGCGCGCTGTCCTCTGAGTGATCGATAAAGTGGGCTGGCCGGATCGGCGCGGCACTTTCACCGGATTCCCGTCAAAGGTCTATCCCGTCGCGGACGATCGGAAACTCTGGGTCTCCGATCGTCTCGGCGGCAGTCCACAGACGAAAGCCGGAGTGCTCTTTCAAAAATGTGAAATTCTGACTAGGATTTTCACCAATCGCAGCGCATTCAGGTGACCCTTGGCGACAGCATTCTCCGATCCCATCTGGCGCAAGCCACAGGCAGCTTCCACGTTTCAATCGCTTCCCAATGGCGAACGTGTCGATCTCGCCATCGTTGGCGGTGGCATCATGGGCTTGTCGACCGCCTTGCATGCCGCCCGGCTTGGCCTGTCGGTGCAGGTGCTGGACGCCGGCGAGATCGGCCAGGGCGCATCAGGCTTGAATGGCGGCCAGGTCATTCCCGGCCTGAAATACGATCCTGAATGGCTGCTTGAGCATTTTGGCCCGGAGCGCGGCGAGGCGCTTGTCAATTTTGCGGCGTCGACCGCCGATGCGGTGTTCGAGCTGATCCGCGACGAGAAGCTGGCGGTGCCGTTCGTCCGCAATGGCTGGATCCAGGCGGCGCACACCGAGGCCGCGCTGAAGGCGGCGGCGAACCGAGACCGGCAATGGCGGGCGCGTGGTGCCGATGTCCAGTTGCTGAACGCAGCGGAGATCGCAGCCAGGACCGGTGCACAGGGCTATCTCGGCGGCTGGTTCGATCGCCGCGCCGGTGTCATTGATCCGCTCGCCTACACGTCGGAATTTGCTCGGGTCGCGACCGCGGCTGGAGTGAGGATAGCCGAGCGCCAAAGGGTCGTGCGGCTCGCCAATGCCGCCGGTGTTTGGCGTATTGTGACCGAAAATGGCCTGGAATTGCAGGCAAAGGCGGTCGTGCTGGCGACAAACGCCTATACGGACGGTCTGATCCCCGGTCTCGCTCAGACGATCGTGCCGCTGCATTCCTTTCAGATCGCCACAGCGCCGCTGTCGCCCGATCTGGCGGCCACGATCCTGCCGGAAGGGCAGGCGGTGTCGGACTCCAGGCGCATCCTCGTCTACTACCGCAAGAGCACCGACGGTCGGCTGGTGCTTGGGGGGCGGGGACGTATGGCGCTGCCGACGAGCGCCGGCGACTGGGCGCATCTCGAGCGTGCGCTGGTACGACTCTATCCCTCGCTGTCCGGTGTCGCCATCGAGAAGCGCTGGTTCGGCCGGGTGGCGATGACGCCGGACCACCTGCCGCACATTCACGAGCCGGAGAAAGGCCTGCTCGCCGTGGTCGGCTGCCAGGGTCGTGGTGTCGGCCTGATGACCGCTCTTGGCGAGCGCATCGCCAGCTATCTCCAAAGTGGCGACGCCAGGCAATTGCCCTTCCCGGTCTCGCCGATCCGACCGATCCCGTTTCACGCCTTCCGCCAGATCGGCGTCGCCGCGACCATCGCCTGGTACCGGCTGCTCGATGCGTTGGAGCGCTGACCAAAGCTATTCCTGTCAATGGGGTCCGTTGGGATTCCGCTTGACAGTTTCATGAATATGAAAAAATCTAAGCTAATTTCAAATTTCCGATAGGCAGGTCGATGTCGACCCCAGTTGCAACATCAGCGCCAGAGGCCCGGTCTTCTCAGGGCTTCCGGGTCGCCATGCTGCTGCCGGGCGCTCTGGTCACCTTCCTGCTGATCCTGTTTGCGCTCGGCCTGGTGCTTTTTCTCGCCTTCCGCGGCAATGACGGTTCGCTGCTCGGCGCCGGCTTCACCGTGGCGAATTTTGTCACCGTGGCGTCCGATCCGCTGTACTGGACGGTGACGCTGCGCTCGCTGATCATTGCCGCTCTGGTCACGCTGGCGACGGTCGTCACCGCTTATCCCGTCGCCTACTATCTTGCCTTCCACGCCGGCCGGCGGCGCGGCCTGCTGCTGTTCCTGGTGACGCTGCCATTCTGGACCAGCTATCTCCTGCGCGTCTTCGCCTGGAAGATCGTGCTCGCCTACAATGGCGTTTTGAACTCGGCGCTGATCGAAAGCGGCATCTGGTCCGAGCCGACATTGGCCTTTCTCAACACGCCGGCCGCCGTCGTCGTTACGCTCGCACACGCCTATGCGCCTTTCGCCATCCTGCCGATCTACGTGGCGCTGGACACCATCCCGAAATCGCTGATCGAGGCCGCCTCCGATCTCGGCGCGCGGCCATTCACCTCTTTCCGCCGGGTCGTGCTGCCCAATTCGATGCCGGGCGTGCTGGCGGCAGCCCTTGTCGTCTTCGTGCCGACGGTCGGTGACTATGTCACGCCGGCGCTCGTCGGCGGCCCGGCCAGCACCATGATCGGCACGCTGATCCAGGCGCAATTCGGCAAGGCCAATGACTGGCCGTTTGGCGCCGCACTCTCCGTTGCCGTCATGCTGGTCATCCTGTGCGTGGTGCTGGTCGCGCGCTTCGCCGACCGCAGATTTGGCAGCCGCACATGAGCACTGCACGCACGCAGGGAGGCGGCCGCTGGCTTGGCGTCTACGTCGTCGCCTATCTGGTCTTTCTTTATCTGCCGGTCCTGCTGATCCCGCTGTTTTCCTTCAACAACTCGATCCAGGCGGCGTTTCCGCTACAAGGCTTTACCTTGCAATGGTACGCGACCTTGTTCGGCAATTCGGCGCTGACCGGCGCGCTCTTGAACAGCCTCGCCATCGGTGCCATTGCCGCCACGGGTGCGACGCTGTGCGGCATCACCGTGTCCTACATGGACCTCTATGGCCGCTCGCCGCTGGCTGCCACCATCAGCGCCATCGCCCGGCTGCCGATCCTGATCCCCGGCGTCATCGTCGGCATATCGCTGCTGATCCTCATCAACCTCATCGGTCTGGGGCCATCGCGCATCGCCATCGTTCTCGGCCACATATTGGTGGCGTTGCCGACGACCGTGGTGATCATGCGCAGCCGCTTCGCCGCCATCCCGAAAACCATTCGCGAGGCGGCGCTCGATCTCGGCGCCTCCGACTGGACGACCTTCCGGCGGGTCATGCTGCCGCTCAGCCTGCCGGCCATCATTTCGGCCTTCATGCTGGCCTTCCTGATCTCCTTCGACGAATTCATCGTCGTCTTCTTCCTGGCCGGCACCGAGCCGACGCTGCCGCTCTACATCTGGAGCCAGCTTCGGTTCCCCAAATCGCTGCCGACGGTGATGGCGCTGGGCACGTCGATCCTGGCGGTGTCCTTCGTCATCGCCGCAGCAGCCGAAATCCTGCGCCATCGCGGCCTGTCCGCCACGGCGCCAAAGCCCGCGGATCCATCACAACCAAAACAAACCAAGAGAGGAGAACTGCAATGGCATTCGACCTGAAATCGATCTCTGCAAAGACTGTTTGCGCTGGATTGACGGCGTTCGCGCTGGCGCTGTCGTCGACCGTCGCTTTCGCCGGCGACAAGCTGCAATATTTCACCTGGTCGGGCTACGAACTGCCCGATTTCAACAAGAGCTTCCTTGCCGCGCATCCCGATGGCGTCGAGGCCTCCATCTTCGGTGACGACGATGACGCCTTCACCAAGGTCAAGGCCGGCTTCCGCCCCGACATCGCGCATCCCTGTTATGACAAGGTGGCGCGCTGGAACAAGGAAGGCCTGCTGCAGCCGATCGACACCAAGCGGATCAAGAACTGGGATTCGATTTTCCCGGTGTTCAAGAACCTGCCAGACCTGCAGGCCGGCGACGGCAAGGTCTGGATGGTGCCATGGGACTGGGGCAACACCTCGATCCTTTACCGCACCGATCTGGTGAAGAACCCGGAAGCGAGCTGGAATCTTTTGTGGGACAAGCAGTATGCCGGTCGCATGGCGACGATCGACGCGGTGCATGACACGCCTGTCGTTGCCGCGCTGCTCGCCGGCGTCAATCCGTTCGACATGACGCCAGAGCAAATGGACAAGGTGGCCGGGAAGCTGCGCGAGCAGCGCCCGCTTCTCTCCAACTACACCACCGACATGACCTCGGTAGAACAGGCGCTGGCCAGCGGCCAGCTGGTCGCCGCCATGACCTGGAACGCGTCCGCCACCTCGCTGAAGAAACAGGGCGTGCCGGTAGAGTTCATGAAGCCGAAGGAAGGCATGCTGACTTGGGCGTGCGGCTTCGTCATGCTCAAGGACGCCAAGAACGTCGATCTCGCCTATGACTTCATCAACAGCCGGCTGGAGACGGATTCCGGCAAATACCTGATCGAGGCCTACGGCTATGGCAGCTCGACCAGTTCGGCCTTCGCGGCGGTGCCGAAGGAGGAGTTGGAGAAATTGCAGCTGCCGTCCGACCCGGAGGTGATGCTGAAGACCACCATCTTCACCGGACCGATGAAACAGAATGACGACCTCGCCAAGATGTTCGAGAAGGTGAAGGCGGGGGGATAAAGTTCCCCCTTCTCCCCTTGTGGGGTGAGCAGCCGGTTCGCGTAAAGCGAATTCATCGTGCCAGTGGCACGATGAAAGGCCGGTGAACGCCGGGACGCTGCGAAGCAGCGGGGACCCGGCCGGGTGGATCGACTAACCACGCCCGGCTCTTCGCAGGCTCAGGGCGTTCGAAGCTCGAAAAGCCAAGCAATTGGCTTTTCGTTCGCTGCGCGAACCGCTTCTCACCCCACAAGGGGAGAAGGGAACAAGACGAGGACCGACCGATGGACATGCTGGACGAAGCGGCTGAAAAGCCGAAGGACGATGCCGATGTGCGGGTCGGCCGGCGCGTGCGGGCGCTGCGGCTCGAGCGCAATTTGTCGCTGGCCGATCTCGCGGCAAAAGCCGGTGTGTCGATCGGTGCGTTGAGCCAGATCGAGCGCGGCATGTCCTCGCTGCGCGTCAAGGTGATCTGGCCGCTCGCCGCCGCCCTCGGTATCGAGCCGTCGGCGCTGATCGCCGACGGCAACGATGCCGTCAACGACCTCTATTGCGTGCGCGCCGACAAGCGGCGCGCGATTCCGGTGAAGTCGGAAGGCATCGCCAAGGCGCTGCTGTCGCCCCCGGGCGCGACGCTGACCGGCATGCTGGTAACGGTGGAAGCCAGCGGCGGCACGGCCGAGGCCTATGCACATGCCGGCCATGAATTCGGCTTCGTGCTGGCCGGCGAGGTCGAACTGGTGGTGGATTCGACGAAATACGGGCTGAAGGCGGGCGACAGCTTTGCCTTCAAGAGCACGCTTTTACATGCCTTCCGCAATCCGGGCGCCGAGCGTTGCCAGATCCTCTGGGTCAACACCACGAAGCCCTCCGAGGTTCGCGATGGCGCCTGATCCACTTGTGCGGCTGCAGGCGGTCTCAAAAATCTTTCCCGGCGGCATCGTCGGACTCGACGCTGTCGATCTCGACATTATCAGCGGCGAGTTCATCACGCTGCTCGGGCCGTCGGGTTGCGGCAAGACCACCAGCCTGCGCGTCATCGCCGGCTTCGAAAGCCCGTCGAGCGGCAAGGCGCTGCTCGATGGTCGCGATATCACGGCGCTTCGGCCGTTCGACCGGCCGGTCAACACCGTGTTCCAGGACTACGCGCTGTTCCCGCACATGAATGTCGCCGAAAATGTTGGCTTCGGCCTCTCACTGCGCAAGCTTTCAGGCAGCGAGCAGGCTAAGCGCACCGGCGAGGCCCTCGACATGGTCGGTCTCGCCGACAAGCTTGGCGCCCGCGTCTCCGAACTGTCTGGCGGCCAGCGCCAACGCGTCGCGCTCGCGCGTGCCATCGTCTGCGAGCCGCGCGTGCTGCTGCTCGACGAGCCGCTGTCGGCGCTCGACGCGCATCTGCGCGAACAGATGCAGGTTGAGCTGAAGCGGCTGCAGTCGCGGCTTGGCACCACCTTCGTCATGGTCACCCACGACCAGACCGAAGCGCTGTCGATTTCCGACCGCATCGTCGTCATGAACAAGGGCCGCATCGAGCAGATCGCACCGCCGGCCACACTTTATGACCGGCCTGCCACGAAGTTTGTGGCGAGCTTCATCGGCACCATGAATCTCCTGCAATCACGGTTTGTCGGCCGCGATGGCGATCGCTTGCGTTTCACCGCCGGCACCCTGCCGCTGGAGGCTATTTCTGAAACCGGCGAGGCACCTGCCGAGGGCGCTACCCGCACCATCGGCGTGCGCCCGGAGGATTTGCTGGCGATGACCGAGGCCGCGCCCGGCACCGCACCGGCGCGCGTCAACAGCGTCGTCTTTCACGGCCGCACGCTGCGCCTGCATGCCGAACTCGGGCAGGGCGCGCCTGTCGTCATCGACGCGCCGCGCCAGGCCGAGGGTTTTCAATTCAGCGTCGGCGACGTGGCGCATATCAGCCTGCGCCGTGGTGCCAACTGCCCGGTGCTGCCAGGCTAGCCGCACCGGATCAAATCCACGCTTGACTCCAAGAATTGTTCCTGTTTTGTTCTAAAGATAGAGGAAAAGCAGGAGCGTTCCTTGTCGAGCGTATGCGTATGTATCTGCAAGGCGAATTTGATTTCGGAATTCCAGAGCCGACGTGGCAGCCGAAACGACCGGATCGTGCCTTCTTCGGGTTGTTTTTGCAGCAGAAGGACTATAGCCCGTTCGCCGATCTGCAGACCCAGCTTTGTCATCAACACGGAATAGCTGGATCGCTGCTGTCGGTTGAACGGTTCCATCTGAGCCTGCAGCATGCTGGCGACTACAGGCGGCTACGGTCCAAGACCGTCTTTGCAGGGTCACGATCGGGCCAGCGTGTCCACATACCTGCTTTCGAGGTCACGTTTGGCCACGTCGGCAGCTTTCCCGGTCGCCCGGCAACGAGGGGCAGGCCACCTCATCGCCCATTTGTGCTTCTCGCCGATGATGGACCGGTTTTCGAACTTCACAAATTGCTTGGTGTCGAGATGCTCAGGAATGGGCTTAAAGCGTCGGATCGTTTCGTTCCGCATCTGACACTTGCTTACGATCAAAAGTTCATCCCTCAGCAGCCTATCGAACCGATCAGCTTCGTTGCCCATGACTTCATCTTTGTTCACAGCCTGCGCGGTCTGACAAAGTACCTCTTCCTGGACCGTTGGCCTCTGACGTTGGCATCGTAGTCCGCAAGCTGGTGACACGTATTGTCAGCTACCGCGCGGTCCGACGATGGCAGGCCAGCGAGCCGTTCCCTATTTGCAGTGCGTCTGAACAGGAGGAACACAAATGACTATCGCGGAAATTGCCAAGGATTTCACCGAACTGCTCAGGCAGGGCGATAACGAAGCTGCTGCCGAGAAGTACAACGCCGACGATATCGTCAGTCTCGAAGCCATGGCGGGGCCGATGGCCATCTCCCATGGCAAGGAGGCTCTCAGGCAGAAGGGCCAGTGGTGGCAGGAGAACAATGAAGTGCATGGTGGATCGGTCGAGGGTCCCTATGTCAACGGCGACCAGTTCGCGGTGCGCTTCAAGTTCGACATCACGCCCAAGGCCACCGGCGAGCGCGTCACCATGGATGAAGTTGGCCTCTACACGGTCAAGAACGGCAAGATCACCGAAGAGCGCTTCTATTATTGAGGCGGAAATGCCACCGGGAGACTGCTCTCTTCGCTGCCGGGTTGAAAACAAGCATGACGGCCAAGACAACTCCTGGCCGTCATGTGGGAAGATCAGATCGTCTTCACATACTGCGCAAGCTGATCGGCCACCGTGCCCCAGCCGTCGAAGAAGCCCATCTCTTCATGGTTGTTGCGGGTCGCCTCGTCGCGGTGGATCGCGGTGGCGGTGTAGCGCGTGCCCCGGCCGTCCGGTTGCAAGGAAATGACAGCGGTGATGAAGGGTTCCCCTGACGGCCGGTAACCCGGCAACAATGCATCCGTCCACACCAGCCGCTCGTTCGGCACGATTTCGAGATAGCAGCAATGGCGGTCGTTGACCTCCTTGCCGTCGGGCGACTGCATGCGCGTGCGGAACAGCCCGCCCGGCCTGAGGTCGATCTCGCAGTCGGTGATCATCCAAGGCCTAGGCGTGAACCATTGCTTGACATGCTCAGGCGTCGTCAAGGCGCGCCACAGCAATTCGCGCGGCGCATCGATGACGCGCTCGAGCACAAGGTCCAGTCTGGGATCCGGCTGGAGGGGATAGATCATTTTTCTGTCTCCTTGAGGGTCATCACATAGGCGTCGAACTGGTCGAGGCGGCGCTCCCACAGCGCGCGCTGTTCGGCTAGCCAGTTTTCAGCGAGCTTCAATGGCTCGGCTGCCAGTTCATAGGTCCTGACCCGGCCGGTCTTTTGCGAGCGCACCAGCCCGCAGACCTCAAGCACCTTGAGGTGCTCGATGAAGGACGGCAGCGCCATCTCGAAAGGCTGCGCCAGCTCGCTGACCGAAGCGGGGCTGCGGTTCAGCCGCTCCACAACGCGTCGTCGCGTCGGGTCTGACAACGCGCGAAAGATGCCATCAATTGGCGGAGGGCTGGGAGTTGCGGTCTGAAGGCTTGTCATGGTCGGTCCCTGGGCGCCGGCAAAAATCGGCTCGGCAACACTTAGGAAAAATCCTTAGTATATGCAAGCGCAAAAGCAAGGCACGCCGGAGAGCGCTGGCAAAGCGCGCAGAGCGTCCTTAATCTGCGGTCAGATTCGAAATCCGAAGGGCCACTGTTTTGACGATCACCATGTACGGCATCACCACCTGCGACACGGTCAAGAAGGCGCGCGTTTGGCTTGAGGGCCATGAAATTGCCTACCGGTTTCACGATTTCAGGGCAGAGGGGCTGGACGCCAAGCGGCTGGATGGTTGGGTTAGCAAGGTCGGCTGGGAAAAGCTGCTCAACAAGGCGAGCACCACATTTCGCGAGCTGCCGGACAAGGAAAAGCTATCGCTCGACGAAAAGAAGGCCAAGGCGCTGATGCTGGCCAAACCGACGATGATCAAGCGGCCGGTTCTGGAGGTCGGCGACGGAGTTTTCGTCGGCTTCAAGCCGGATGTTTATGAGCAGGCGGTGGGGAAGTAGGGCGCTGGATGCCCCCCACTTCGTCATCCTATGGCGGAGCTAGGAGCGAAGCGACGCGGCGCAGACCATAGGATCCTGTGTGTTTTTGTCATGCTATGGTTGAGGTGGGAAGGAGACCGACAGGATCCTGGTCGTCCTTTCGAGGACAGGCCGTGGCATGGCTCGGTCCCTTCCCACCGGTGAACCATCAACCTGAACAGTTGCACGGGGCTGTTAGCAGCAGACCCCGCACCACAGGAAGAGGCGTGGACATGATAATGCAGAACTATGTCGGCTGCGACATCTCCAAGCAGTGGCTCCGTGATCTATCCGTGTTGCAACGGTGCAGATTCTGCTCCGCTGCGCCTTTCGACTGAGGTCGCGGCATGGATCCTCGGGTCAAGCCCGAGGATGACGAAGGTCTGGCTAACGATGGCTAATTGTGAGCTCTTGCGCTGAGATACCCCGCCAGCGCTACCGCATTGTTATGCTCCTCATCATGCGCGCCATAGAGCAGCGTCACCTTGCCGTTACCCAGCAGGCCTCGCAACTGAGTCACCGCCGCGCCATTCCCATCCAGCTCAGCGCGATACCGCTCCTGAAACTCCGCCCAGCGCACCGCCTCGTGTCCGAACCATTTGCGCAACTCGTCGCTCGGCGCGATGTCCTTCAACCACAGCGTCAGCGCGGCGTCTTGCTTGCTGACGCCGCGCGGCCAGATACGGTCGACCAGAACCCGCTGCCCGTCATCGGCAGCGGGCGGCTCGTAGATACGCTTGACCGCGATCTTGAAGGCCATCACACCTCTCGGCTGGAACCCTCAGGCCCACTCGCCCTTGCGCATGACAGGCACGCGGGCGCCGTCCTTGTGGACGCCATCGATGTCGATCTTGTCCGAGCCGATCATCCAGTCGATGTGGATGAAGCTCTTGTTGCCGCCGCGCGCCGCGATCTCGTCCTGGCTGAGCGAGGCGCCGTCGACGAAGCACTTCGAATAGCATTGGCCGAGTGCGATGTGGCAGGCGGCGTTCTCGTCGAACAGCGTGTTGAAGAACAACAAGCCGCTCGCCGAGATCGGCGAGGAATGCGGCACCAGCGCCACCTCGCCGAGGCGGCGGGCACCTTCGTCGGTGTCGAGCACTTTCTTCAGCACGTCCTCGCCCTTTGAAGCCTTGGCCTCTACGATCCTGCCTTCTTCGAAACGCACCGAAATGTCGTCGATCAGCGTGCCCTGGTAGGACAGCGGCTTGGTCGAGGAGACATGACCCTCGACCCGCCTTGCATGCGGCGTGGTGAAGACCTCCTCGGTCGGGATGTTGGGGTTGCAGGTGATGCCGTTCTTGGCGGTCGAGGCGCCGCCCATCCATTCATGGCCGTCCGCCAGCCCAACCGTCAGGTCGGTGCCGGGTCCGGTGAAGTGCAGCGCGTGGAAATTAAGGCCGTTGAGCCATTCGGTGCGGCTGCGCAACGCTGCGTTGTGCGCTTTCCAGTTGCCGATCGGGTCCTCCACATCGACCCGCGAGGCGGCGAAGATTGCATCGGCGAGCTTCACGACCGCAACATCGTCCGCATCGCCGGGGAAGACCTGTTTGGCCCAAGCGAGGTCCGGATAGGCGACGATGTTCCAGTTGATGTCGAAGCCGGTGATCTTTTCCAGCGCCGGCTGGTAGGCCATCGAATTGGCCTTGTTGGCACGCGCCACTTTTGCCGGATCCTGTGCGGAGAGCAGCGACGGATCCTCGCCGCGTACGGCAAGCCTGGCCGCATTGTTGGAAAAGGCCTTCGCCATGCCCTCATAAAGCCAGCCGGCGGCGCGGTCGAAGCTCGCGTCGGCGCCGAAGCGGTAGCGTGCCAGCGTCATCTCGTCATCGTTGAAGATCGGCGTCACCAGGCCGGCGCCGGCCTTGTAGGCGTGCTCGACGATCCGCCTGGTGAGCGGCAGCGCCGCAATGGAGGATGTCAGCACCAGATCCTGGCCCGGCTGCAATTGCAGTCCGACCTTGATGGCGACTTCCGCCAGCCTGTCGAGCTTCACCGGGTCGATCGATGCGGAAACGCCGCGCGAATGTGTGGTCATGATCCTGCCTGTCGTAGTTTGATGTCCGACCTACCATAGAGCGGCGGCGCGGTGCTTTCCACCGCGATCGCGCCGGCGGGTTCAGCGTTTGCGGACCCGAACCGCGCCATGGTTGCCTCGATCTCTTCCCTGATCCAGAGTTTGAAATCCCGGACCTTGCGGCTTTCCGCCCTGACGGACGAGGTCACCAGCCAATAGCCGAGCCCGCTCTGGGCGCGGATTCCGAAAGGCGCCACCAGCCGCCCGTCGGCCAGCGCATCCGCGGCAAGCAATTGCCAGCCCAGCATCACGCCATGGCCGGCAATCGCCGATTCCAGGCACAGCATCGGGTCGGTGAAACGCGCACCCTTGAGGAAGGTGACAGGCGGGACACCGGCCGTCTCGAACCAGCTTTCCCAGTTGATCATCGCTCGCTCGTCGGTGATAGCGCAGGTCTGGGCAAGGTCCTCGATCGATTTCAGTTTTTGGGCGATCGCCGGCGCGCAGACCGGGAAGACTTCCTGCGCCAAAAGCAGTTCCGTTCGCCCGCCAGGCCATTTGCCGTCGCCAAGCCGAATGGCGATGTCGATGTCCGAGTGATCGAGATTGGCCAGCCGCACCGAAGCGTCGATGCGCAGCAGCACGTTGGGATGCCGGTCGAAGTGGCGAGATAGTCTGGGCAACAGCCACTTCGAGGCAAAGGCCGGCGCCACCGAAACCACCAATGTGCATTGCGTAGTCTCGTCGGCCAGCGCCACGGCCTGGGAAAGCTCACGAAATCCAGCACCAAGGCGGGCCGCGAAGACGGCGCCGAATTCGGTCAGCACCAGACCGCTCGCCGTTCGCTCGAACAGCGCCTGGCCGAGCTGTTTTTCGGTACGGCTTATCTGCTGGCTGACGGCGCTGACGGAAACGTTGAGTTCACCGGCCGCCGCCGCCAGTGATCCGAGACGGGCAACGGTTTCGACGGCGCGGAGGCCGTTGAGATGGACGCGGTTGAGCATGGCCATTGAGTTTTTCTAAACTGATCCGGCTGAAATCTCAATTGAAAGGCATGTCGAAACGGCAGATTTTGTCGGGAGAGACAGACCTGTGGAGCCGGAAATGCTAGGGATTTTGTCGTCGTCGCTGAAGGTCTTTTTCACTGCGAGCAGGCCGTATGAGCCGCGCCGGGACAGCGAGGCGCAGAGATGGCTGATCGATCCGCTTTCGCATCCGGTGCTGAACACCATGTCGGAGCGCGAACTGGGCGATGTGCCGTTCAGGCTGACGGCACGGCGGACAGTGCACGAGACAGTTCTATTGCGCGCCGGCGGCCGCTGCTGAGCAGGCGCCAAGCGTTCGGCTTGGGGAAAGTCGAAGCGATCACCACGCCCCGCGCACACACTGGCCCAACAGATGGCGATTGTTTCAGCGATCCCTGCACTTATTGTGCAGTGCAATGACATCGGCCACCTCGACAGCGCTGCGTTTCGCTTTCGCCGGCATGATTGCCATGGCTGTCGCCATGGGCATCGGCCGTTTTGTCTACACGCCGATCCTGCCTGGCATGATGCAGGAATTGCATCTGTCGCCTGCCGATGCCGGCTGGATCGCGTCGGCCAATTATCTCGGCTACCTCGTCGGTGCGTTGGCAGCGGCGGGCGGCTGGGCGCATGGGCGCGAGCGCCTGCTGATGCTGGCGGGGCTTGGCGCCAGTGCGGTCCTTGCCGCGCTGATGGGGCTGACCGAAGCGATGGCCGCCTTTCTCGCCATCCGCTTTCTGGCCGGTCTGGCCAGCGCCTTCGTCATGGTTTTCATGGCCAGCATCGTGTTCAGCCATATCGCGGCTGCCGGTCGCAACGACCTGCAGGCCTGGCATTTCGGCGGCGTCGGGCTCGGCATCGCGGCATCGGCGGCGATGATGGCGGTGCTGGTCGCCGAGCATTCGGGCTGGGCGGCAGGCTGGCTGTGGTCGGCGGCGATTTCGGCCTGCGGTTTCGTCCTCGTCGCTCTGTTGGTCAACGAGGGTCCGCTCGGCAACGGCGAAGTCGCCCGCGAGCCGGCACTGCGGATGGACCGGTCGTTGGTCAAGGTCATCATCGCCTACGGCCTGTTCGGCTTTGGCTATGTGGTGACGGCGACATTCCTGGTCGCCATCGTCCGGCAAGGCGGCGGCAGCCGCGTCTTCGAGGCCATGGTGTGGATGGTCGCCGGTCTTGCGGGCTTTCCCTCGGTCTGGCTCTGGCAGAAGATCGCGGCCCGGACCGGCCTCTATGCCGCCTATGCGCTGGCGTGCTTCATCGAAGTTGCCGGCGTCACCGCCAGCGTCGCCATCGGCGGAGCCTCCGGGCCGCTGCTTGCCGGCGTGCTGCTCGGCGGCACCTTCATCGCCATTACCGCCTTTGGCCTGCAGGCTGCCCGGCAGCAGGCGCCAAGCGCGCCGCGCCGGATCTTTGCCCTGATGACGGCTGCGTTCGGCCTTGGCCAGATAATCGGGCCGGTCGCCGCCGGATTTCTGGCGCAGATGTCCGGCGATTTCTTCCTCGCCTCGATCACCGCCGCAATCGTGCTGGTCGTCTCCGGCGCCATCACATGGTCGGCTGCGCCAAAATCGCCATGATTGTGGGCTTGCTGTGC
>NZ_RZQL01000320.1 GCF_003997935.1 Mesorhizobium sp. M7A.F.Ca.US.006.01.1.1 | reverse complement strand
GCCGACGCGACGTCCGATCTCCCCACTCGTGGGGGAGATGTCCGGCAGGACAGAGGGGGGCGCTGTCCCGCGGACGTCTCAATACCTACGCCGCTTCGAGTGCCGCCCTCACCGCTGCAATCGCATCGTCGGCCTTGGAAGCGTCGGGGCCGCCGGCCTGGGCCATGTCGGGCCGCCCGCCGCCGCCCTGCCCGCCCAATGCGGCGGAGGCCACACGGACAAGGTCGACGGCGCTGAAGCGGCCGATGAGGTCGTCGGTGACGGCCACCACGACGCTTGCCTTGTTGTCTTCACCGGCGCCGACGAAGACGACGACGCCGGAGCCGAGCGAGCTCTTGCCGGCATCGGCCAGCGGCTTCAAATCCTTCGGCGAGACACCGGAGACCGTCTTGCCGAGGAAGCCGATACCGGCGACCGTCTCATTGGCGGCTGGAGCATCGGCTGACGATCCCCCGCCCAGCGCCAGCTTCTTGCGCGCTTCGGTCAGTTCCTTCTCGAGCTTCTTGCGCTCTTCGAGCAGCGTCTCGACGCGCGCCGTCACATCGGCCGGCGAAATCTTCAACACGGCTGCCGTCGCCTTCAGACGCCTGTCCTGCTCGTCGAGATATTTTCGCGCGGCCTCGCCGGTCAGCGCCTCGATGCGGCGCACGCCGGCGGCGACCGCGCTGTCCGATACGACACGCACCAGGCCGATGTCGCCGGTCGCCCGGACATGCGTGCCACCGCAAAGCTCGACCGAATAGGGCCGGTTGGTCTTGGCGCCATGCACACCGGTGCCCATCGACACGACGCGCACTTCGTCGCCATACTTCTCGCCAAACAGCGCCATGGCGCCTTCGGCAATGGCATCGTCGACCGACATCAGGCGCGTAGACACCGGGCCGTTCTGGACGACGATCTCGTTGGCCATGCGCTCGACCTCCTCAAGGTCTTCGGCCGAAATGGGCTTGTTGTGCGAGATGTCGAAGCGCAGGCGCTCGGGCGCGACCAGCGAGCCCTTCTGCGCGACATGGCTGCCCAGCACCTCGCGCAGCGCCTCATGGATAAGATGCGTCGCGGAATGGTTGGCGCGCAGCCTCGAGCGTCTGGCATGGTCGACCTTCAGCTCGACGGCGGCACCGGTCTTGACCGTGCCGCTGGCCACCTTGCCGATATGCACGAACAGCCCGTCGGCCTTCTTCTGCGTATCCGAAACCTCGATCGAGAACCCTTCGCCGGAGATGACACCGGTGTCACCCATCTGGCCGCCGGACTCGGCATAGAACGGCGTCTGGTTGACGACGATCGCCACCGCGTCGCCCATGCCGGCGCTGTCGACAGCCTTGCCATCCCGGACAAGCGCCTGGATGATGCCTTCGGCAGCTTCAGTCTCATAGCCGAGGAACTCGGTGGCGCCGGCCTTCTCGCGCACCGAGAACCAGATGGTCTCGGTCGCCGCGTCGCCGGAGCCGGCCCAGTGCTTGCGCGCCTCGGCCTTCTGCTGCTCCATGGCGTTGGTGAAGCCGGCAAGATCGACCGAGATGCTGCGCTGGCGCAGTGCATCCTGCGTCAGGTCGAGCGGAAAACCATAGGTGTCGTAGAGCTTGAAGGCAGTTTCGCCGTCCAGCATGTCGCCGGCGTGCAGTGTTTCGGTCGCCTCGGAAAGCAGGCCGAGGCCGCGCACCAGCGTCTTGCGAAACCTGGTCTCCTCGAGCTTCAGCGTCTCGGTGATCAACTGTTCGCCGCGCAGCAGTTCCGGATAGGCCTGACCCATCTCGCGCACCAGCGCCGGCACCAGCTTCCACATCAGCGGTTCGTTGGCGCCGAGCAGCTGCGCATGGCGCATGGCGCGGCGCATGATGCGGCGCAGGACATAGCCCCGGCCTTCGTTCGAGGGCAGCACGCCATCGGCGACCAGGAAGGAGGACGAGCGCAGATGATCGGCAATGACCCGGTAGGACGCGACCGTCTCCTTGTCGGGACCATGCCCGACGGCGGACGAGGCCGCGTCGATCAGGTGACGGAACAGATCGGTCTCGAAGACGCTTTCCACCCCTTGCAGGATGGACGCCATGCGCTCCAGGCCCATGCCGGTGTCGATCGAGGGGCGCGGCAGGTCGATGCGCTCCTCCTTTGTCACCTGTTCATACTGCATGAACACCAGGTTCCAGAATTCCAGGAAACGGTCGCCATCTTCCTCCGGGCTGCCGGGAGGGCCGCCCCAGATGTGTTCGCCGCGGTCGATGAAGATCTCCGAACACGGCCCGCACGGGCCGGTGTCGCCCATCGCCCAGAAATTGTCCGATGTCGCGATGCGAATGATGCGGTCGTCGGAAAACCCGGCGATCTTCTTCCAGAAACCGGCCGCCTCGTCGTCCGTGTGATAGACGGTGACCAGCAGCTTGTCCTTGTTCAGCCCGAATTCCCTGGTGATCAGATTCCAGGCAAGCTCGATGGCGCGCTCCTTGAAATAGTCGCCGAAGGAGAAATTGCCGAGCATCTCGAAGAAGGTCAGATGGCGCGCGGTGTAGCCGACATTGTCGAGATCGTTGTGCTTGCCGCCGGCGCGAACGCTCTTCTGGGCGGTCGAGGCGCGCGAATAGGGCCGCTTCTCCAGACCGGTGAAGACGTTCTTGAACTGCACCATGCCGGCGTTGGTGAACATCAGCGTCGGATCGTTGCGCGGCACCAGCGGGCTCGACGCGACGATCTCGTGACCCTCCTTGCGGAAGTAGTCGAGAAATGTCGACCGGATTTCGTTCACGCCACTCATGAATGCTGCCTTTTCGGAAGAGCCGCCGGCAAACCGGCGGAAATGGGCTCTGCGTTTTAGAAGATTAGGACTTGGCCTTTTAGCCGCCGCGCCTCACCCTGTCCAGAAACACGGAATTGGTCCAATCCACGGCCTTTTCCCGTCGTTCGAACCGGCCCTATTTCGCCGCCAAAACGCAAAACCGCCGGCACTGGGCCGGCGGTTTCGAAACGCAATAACACGGAACTCGATTACATAAGCCTGAGGTAATAGAATGCGATTATGGCCGAACTCCGGCCGGCATCGCGCACGAAGCTGTTACATCGCGCCGGATTCTTCCTCGAAACCGTCATCATCGCCGCGCTCAGGGCCGCCATTCTCGAGGAATTTCTCGGCGATCAGCCCGGCATTCTGCCTGATCGACAACTCGATCTCGCGTGCCGTGTCGGGATTGTCACGCAGGAACAGCTTGGCATTTTCGCGGCCCTGGCCGAGACGCTGCGAGTTATAGGAAAACCAGGCGCCAGACTTCTCGACAATACCAGCCTTGACCCCGAGATCGACCAGTTCGCCGGTTTTGGAGACGCCCTCACCAAACATGATGTCGAATTCGACCACCTTGAAGGGCGGCGCCAGCTTGTTCTTGACCACCTTGACGCGGGTCTGGTTGCCGACAACCTCGTCGCGGTCCTTGATCGAGCCGATGCGGCGGATGTCGAGGCGTACCGAAGCGTAGAATTTCAGCGCATTGCCGCCGGTAGTAGTTTCAGGCGAGCCGAACATGACGCCGATCTTCATGCGGATCTGGTTGATGAAGATGACCATGGTGTTGGAGCGCGAAATCGACGCGGTCAGCTTGCGCAGCGCCTGGCTCATAAGGCGGGCCTGCAGGCCGGGCAGCGAATCGCCCATCTCACCTTCAATTTCGGCGCGTGGCGTCAGCGCCGCGACCGAATCGACCACCAGCACGTCGATGGCGCCGGAGCGCACCAGCGTGTCGCAGATTTCCAGCGCCTGCTCACCCGTGTCGGGCTGCGAGATCAGGAGATTTTCGAGATCAACGCCAAGCTTGCGGGCATAGACCGGGTCAAGCGCGTGCTCGGCATCGACGAAGGCGCAGATGCCGCCCTTCTTCTGGGCTTCGGCAACGGTGTGCAGGGCAAGCGTCGTCTTGCCCGAGCTTTCCGGCCCGTAGATCTCGATGATGCGGCCGCGCGGCAGGCCACCGACGCCAAGCGCGATGTCGAGGCCAAGCGAGCCGGTCGGCACCGTTTCAATCTCGACGACCTGATCGTTGGCGCCGAGCCGCATGATCGAGCCCTTGCCGAAAGCCCGCTCGATCTGCGACAGCGCCGCATCCAGAGCCTTTGATTTGTCCACTGCCTTGTCCTCTACCAGCCGCAAAGAATTCTGAGCCATGATACATCACCCCTTGGTCGTCAATGAAGGCCGGACAATCCGTAATCCCTGCCTATTTGTACCTTTTTTGTTCTCATTTGGCAAGAGGGATCAAATATCTGAAAAACAAACAATATCCGGATTTGTTCTTTTTTTGTCCAAGGGATTCGATCAGGGATGCACCACGCGTTGGGCCAGACGACTCGGTTGTTTCGACCTGCCGAATCGTCGCCTTGCATGCGAAGCTCCGTCGCACAGCCTAGCGCTTGTGCGGCTGGAATAACAAAGGTCATATCGCCGGCATGCTGAAATCCGCGAAAATACTGGCCATAGGCGGCGCCCATATCGACCGGCGCGGCCAGGTGTCCGGCGCTTACGTGCCCGCCGCCTCCAATCCCGGCACGATGCGCGAGGATGTCGGCGGCGGCGTCTTCAACGCCTTGCGCAGTGCCGTGCGGCGCGGCGTCGTGGCGTCGCTGATGTCGGTTCGCGGCGGCGATGCCGCTGCCGACACCGTTTCGCGGGCCATTGCCGAGGCAGGCATTACCGACCTGTCGGCGGTCTTCCTCGACCGCACGACGCCGAGCTACACGGCACTGATCGACAGCGAGGGCGAGCTCATCGTCGGCTTTGCCGACATGGCGCTCTATGATCTGGCGTTTCCCAAGCAGATCAAGCGCTCCAAAGTGCGAGAGGTGATCGCTGCCGCCGATGCCGTCTTCTGCGACGCCAACCTGCCCTCTTCGGCGCTGGAACGGCTGGTCGCGCTCGCCGCGGGCAAGCCGGTTTTCGCCATTGCCATTTCTCCGGCCAAGGTAACGCGGCTGATGCCGGTGCTGAAGGAGCTCTCGCTGGTCTTCATGAACCGGCGCGAGGCCATGGTGCTGGCCGGCGTCGCCGCGAATGCCACGGAGCGCGAAGTCGTCGACGGGTTGCGATGCAGCGGCCTCGTCAGCGGCGTGGTGACGGCGGGCGGCAGCCCTATGCTAGGCTTCGATAACGCCGGCGCCTTCTCGATCCTGCCGCCGCCACCAAGAAAGGTCGCTGACGTCACCGGCGCCGGCGATGCGCTGGCGGGCGCAACGGTCGCTGCCTTGCTGCGAGGACTGCCGTTGCGGGCAGCTCTGCGCGAAGGCATTGCCGGGGCGACGCTTGCCATCGAAAGCGCCAACGCCGTTCCGGAGTTCACCGCGGCGAGCTTCGCGGAAGCGTTGGCTCTTGTGCCGGATGCCAGGGAAGTGGCATGAGACCGGCGAATTCATAGCGCCGGAGTTTTCGCGCCCAAGTGGATGCGCTTCGCTCCGGATTGGAGATAAAAATGACCCCTGAGACCGCCCGCCCGTTCATCGATATCCACGCGCCGGTGGCGCAGGCCTTGGCTGCCGGCCGGCCAGTGGTGGCGCTGGAAAGCACCATCATCACCCATGGCATGCCCTACCCCGACAATGGCGCCATGGCGGCCGATGTCGAAAAGATCATCACCGATGGCGGCGCCGTACCGGCGACGATCGCCGTGGTTGGCGGCCGCATCAAGATCGGGCTTTCGGACGGCGAGCGCGAATCGCTGGCGATGACGGGCGACGCGATGAAACTGTCGCGCGCCGATCTCGGCTTCGCCGTGGCGCAAGGGCGCACCGGCGGCACCACGGTCGCCGCCACGATGATCGCGGCGCATATGGTCGGCGTCAAAGTGTTCGCCACCGGCGGCATTGGCGGCGTGCACAAGGGCGCGGAAAAGAGCTTTGACATTTCCGCCGATCTCGACGAGTTGGCGCGCACCCCGGTCATTGTCATCTCGGCCGGCGCCAAGGCGATCCTCGACATCGAAAAGACGCTGGAGGTGCTGGAAACGCGCGGCGTGCCGGTGATCGGCCTTGGCTGCGAGACGATGCCGGCCTTCTGGTCGCGGCATTCGCCGTTCCGCGCGCCGCTGACCCTGCACAAGCCGGAAGAGATCGCGCATTTCTACCAGACGAGGGCAGCGCTGGGGCTCGCCGGCGGCATGCTGATCGCCAATCCGGTGCCTGAAAACCATGAAATCCCGGCTGAGGAGATGGCGGGCTATATCGACGCCGCGCAGAAGGCCGCAGAAGCACAACATGTCACCGGCAAGGCGGTGACGCCGTTCCTGCTGGGAAAGATCCTCGAACTGACCGGCGGCAGGAGCCTGAAGACCAACATCGCGCTGGTGGAAAACAATGCGCGGCTGGCGGCGAGGATTGCGAAGGCGCTGTAGGTTCACGCGGCGAAGGCCCCCTCACCCGGATTGCCAGACCGAATTGCAAAGAACAATTCGGGGCAATCCGACCTCTCCCCGAGGGGAGAGGAGAGCGCTGGCGCCAGTCTCTTCTCCCCACCGGGGAGAAGGTGGCCGCGAAGCGGCCGGATGAGGGGGCGGCCTCGCGCTTGCGGGA
>NZ_RZQL01000319.1 GCF_003997935.1 Mesorhizobium sp. M7A.F.Ca.US.006.01.1.1 | reverse complement strand
CAGTAACGTAGTCCACCCTCGAAGGAAAAGACTGAGGCCGCCGACCCGGCTACCGACGCCGACTCGCAATCACCGGCACTCGACGGCGGTTCGGAACTTCTCGGTGCCGCAGCGCCGGCCAAGCCGGACGGGCCCGGTGAAAAATTCGTCGTCGAGGGCAAGGCGCCCGCTGCTGCGCCCGGCCGCGCCGACGATTTTTCTTGGCCGCCAAGGCGGCAGCCTGCGGCCGGGGCCACAACCGAAACGACCACGGCGATCAGTCCGTAAGCTGCCCGGGGCAGCGGAAGGGCGGAAAGCGCCTTCAGGTGGCCGCACAAGTAGGGTCTCGAGACGGACTCAGCGCGGCAGCACGCTCGATCCCATCAGCGCCTCATCGATGGCGCGCGCCGCCTGGCGGCCCTCGCGGATCGCCCAGACGACCAGCGACTGGCCGCGCCGCACGTCGCCCGCCGCATAGAGCTTTTCGACGCTGGTCCTGTAGTCCCGGTCATTGGCCTCGACATTCTTCGAGCGGCGGCTGTCAATGGCGATCTTCATCTGGCCGGCCAGTTCCGACACCGGCCCGCGAGCGGCTGGCCCGGCAAAGCCGATGGCGATGAACGCGAGATCGGCGCGGATGACGAATTCGGTGCCGGCGATCGGCTTGCGCTTTTCGTCGACTTCGCAGCATTTGACCCCGGTCAGCTGGCCGTTTTCGCCGATGAATTCAAGCGTCGCCACCTGGAATTCGCGCTCGGCGCCTTCGGCCTGCGAGGATGACGTGCGCATCTTGGTCGCCCAGTATGGCCAGACCGACAGCTTGTCTTCCTTTTCCGGCGGCTGCGGCCGGATGTCGAGCTGGGTGACGCGCACCGCGCCCTGGCGGAAGGCGGTGCCGACGCAGTCGGAGGCAGTGTCGCCGCCGCCGACGACGACGACATGCTGGCCGCCGGCGAGGATCGGATGCGACGGCCACGCCACCGACTGGATCGGTTCGCCGCCGACACGCCTGTTCTGCTGCACCAGATAGGGCATCGCGTCATGCACGCCGCCGAGATCGTCGCCGGGAATGCCGGCCGCGCGCGGCGTTTCGGAACCGCCGCAATAAAGCACGGCGTCATGTTCGGCGAGCAGCTCGGCAACCGGCTTGTCGACGCCGACATTGACGCCGCAATGGAAGGTGACGCCCTCGCCCTGCATCTGCTCGATGCGCCGGTCGATATAGTGCTTCTCGATCTTGAAGTCGGGAATGCCGTAACGCATCAACCCGCCGGGCCGGCTCTCGCGCTCATAGACATGGACGTCGTGGCCGGCGCGGCCGAGCTGCTGGGCAGCCGACATGCCGGCCGGGCCGGAGCCGATGACGGCGACGCGCTTGCCGGTCTTCTTCTCCGGCGGATAGGGCCTGATATGGCCGGTCTCGTAAGCCTTGTCGGCGATCGCCTGCTCGACCGTCTTGATGGCGACGGGGATGTCCTCGAGGTTCAGCGTGCAGGCTTCCTCGCAAGGTGCGGGGCAGATGCGGCCGGTGAACTCCGGGAAATTGTTGGTCGAATGCAGGTTGCGGATCGCATTGTCCCAGTCGCCATTGTAGACGAGGTCGTTCCAGTCCGGGATCTGGTTGTGGATCGGGCAGCCCGTCGGCCCATGGCAGAACGGAATGCCGCAATCCATGCAGCGCGCGGCCTGTTTCTCGACCTCTTTGTCGGACATCGGCAGCGTGAATTCGCGGAAATGCCGGATGCGGTCGGAGGCCGGCTGGTACTTGTGCACCTGCCGGTCGATTTCGAGAAAGCCTGTTACCTTGCCCATAGTCCAGTTCCTGCTGTCCAGATGGTGCGCCTGGCGACGCCCTGCAGCTGGATCAGA
This sequence comes from Mesorhizobium sp. M7A.F.Ca.US.006.01.1.1, assembly GCF_003997935.1. GTDB lineage: Bacteria > Pseudomonadota > Alphaproteobacteria > Rhizobiales > Rhizobiaceae > Mesorhizobium. Next base: position 4,746 of record NZ_RZQL01000319.1, on the reverse strand, counting down.
TGGGGCATCCCGTCCACACATGGGCCGCACCAAGTTGCCCAAAATTCGACTATGTACACTTGCCGGGCTCAAAGCTCGTGAGGGGCTCGCCATGCAGCCAGTTCTCGACTCTAATCGAAGGAGCCGGGGACTCCATCTGCAATACCACGTTGCGGTCCAAAGCTATTTCCAAAGGTTTCTGCACGAGCTGGTTTCCTCTCAGAGACGGCACACGGGTTCAGGGAGGAGCGCATCGCTCGTCTTGCCCCATTGAGTGCAGTCACAGTCACTCAGTCTCAAAAGCCATGCCAACGCGCTCAGCGCGCAGTTAGCGCCCATTGCTTCGAAAAACCTCGTCAGTGCCCAGATGTTGGTTGTAATGAACCTGACATTTGTCTGACGCTGTCAGCTTTTGGACACGCGATCACGCGCTTCGTGCCGCCAGATGGCCAGGCCGAGCCCTGTGTTGCCAGCGGTCGCTTCGATGATTGTACCGCCCCGCGCGTGCCACGCTGTTCGGCATTAACGATCATCGACAACGCAATGCGATCCTTGATCGATCCGCCGGGATTCTGGCTTTCGATCTTGACGAAGCGACGACACCTGCCGGTATCGAATCTCTTCAGTTCGACGACCGGCGTCTCCCCAATCAGATCGAGCACTGACAAATGGCGGACGCAGGCGAGAGGACGCCTTTGTCGACGGTCGGCGGAACATCTCGAGGCTCATGCGGCTGCGGTCTCCAGAATGTCGGCATAGTGCCGTTGCGCAATATCGGGATGCGAGCGCAGTCGGCTCTTCAGCAGTTGCGGAACAGGGGATTGTCGGGGTCGCTGGCGGGGCACCCGCTTCGGCAGCCAGTTCAGGCGGCAGGTCAAGAAACCGTATGTCGGCATCAAGCCGCGCGCCGAAGAAGAAGGGAATAGAAACAGTGCCCTTCGAAAGACCCAGGGCGACGGAAATCATTGCATCGGGCGAGTTCATGCGCCTGAAGCAGCGCTGGCTGCAACTGCTTCATAGCGACAGGCGGGCGGAGACTCTAGCGGGGCTTTCGCCGCTTGGTTGATTGAGGCTCTCGACGAAGCCACTAAGATTCGGCGGCCGATAATAGCTTGCTGCTCATTGGGACGCCGACCAACGCCGGGATTGAGAAAGGCAACCCTGCCCCACAAGGCGGGTGTCACACGTGCGGTGCGTCCGCTCGTCGCGCCGGATGGTCTTTGAGACCTGGGTTCACGGCTATTCAGATGCACCCCTGTCGGCTTTTCGGTGCAGGCCGCCAGGCGGCGTGTTGCAGCAGCGGTAATTAGTTTGAGAGCGTGCGAGCACGGGCTGCATAGTGAGATCATTTGCCGGCGTGGGGACCAAGGTGTGGCGCAGCCTTAGAGAACTCAACACCGAGACCGGAGCAACGGAGACGGCTCTTTCGTCGAGACAGTTTAATTGGAAGGCCGAGAAGCACCGGCTGGGTAGCGTCACGCCGCATCATTCTTTGCGGAGCTGGAGCGCGCGGGATCGCTGGAGCGGCTGGTGAAAGCGGTTGCCGGGGCGCACGCCAACAACAACACGTGAGCTGGCGCCTCGTGTGGCAAAAGGAGGGGGCGAGAGCCCATGGCCTGCAATGAAGCGATCAAGCATTGCGATCGTGGAACCAAGCTGCCTAGTCGACCATCCGGACCGCGGCCTTCAAGCCAGCTCGCCTTGGAATCGGCCTTCCAGGAATCACCGTCAAGGCCGACTCACGACCTTTTCGCCATGAGCCGCGAAGAGGGCATTCCGCCGGAAGCCGATGGCTGCCTTCTCTCGTTCATCGACGGCTATGTGGTGAGCGGCCATGTGCCGGTCGGCACGGTCAACAAGCTCTTGACCGAGCGGCCCGACATCAAAGGGCATGACGCTGCCCGGCATGCCGATGGGCTCCCCCGGCATGAGTGGCACGAAGGAAGCGCCCTTCGAGATTCTCGAAATCCGAAAGTCTGACGCGACCGGCGGCATCTACGCCACGGAATAGGAGGCTTCGATGATGGAATGCATGAGCGGCATGATGATGTTCGGCACGGGCCTGGTGTGGCTGCTTGTCGTCGTCGTGCTCGTCCTCGGGACGGCCGCGCTGATCAAATACCTGTTCTCCAGCGGCGGCAAAGGAGAAGGGCGTCGGTCCTCTTATCGATGCGTGGCCGCGGCAGGCCTCGGATTGGTCTGGACATTGCCTTGGCTCGCCAACCGGATGGCCGCGCCCCGGCCGCGGCGATAGCGCTAGGCAAGACGGTTTTAGCCAGGCGAAGGTCAGCGCGATTGGAAAGCCCGCTGCCTTCGGGACGCATGCCGGCGCCGGGACCGGCCGCGGTCGTCGGCGGCGGCTACCAGAGCGACATGCCGGGCTTCGGGAATGTCCTCACCGACGAGGAGATCCGGGCCGTTCTGGCCTTCATCAAAAGCACATGGCCCGAGCGGGAACGCGCCTATCAGGCAGATGAGCCGCCGGGAGCGGGAGCAGACACAGTGAGACCAATCCTAGCCGCGGAGCCCTCGAACGCCCCCAACCGGAATGCATTGTCCATGAAAGCGAAACCGTCGCTTGCGATTCAATTTCTGGCGCTGATCCTCGGGACCTCCGCGCTGGCCCACCATCCGGGCGCCGATCTCGACAAGATGAGGGACAGCGCGGAGAGGTTCTTCCAGGCGATCGACGAGCAGGCCGCGCCGCCTTTCGAACTGGCCGACGCGGACGGAAGGGCCGTCCGCCTTCCGATCTCTCCGACAAGATCGTGGTGCTCTACTTCATGACGAGGTAACCTTGGAAGAAGAAGGCGACGGCCACTGGCGGCAGGATGGCAAGCACGCTGGCCGCAAAAAGCGGCCCATACTCATAGAAGCGGGCCGGTTCTGTCGCAAATCGTGCTTTTGGCCACAACTGGACGCTTTCGCGCGCTTATGGACCAGCTCACATGACAGGGCTCGACGTGCCCCGGGGTGGCGCCCTACTTCCACGCTCGCACTGTCACACTCCCGCCGAAAGGCGGGTTTAGTGAGTTATGGCAGTGACTGTGCCACCAGTCCAAACGTCGAGTTTCGCGGCAACTTCGACGCTTTCCTTAGCTGACTTGCCCAAAACCAGCGCGGCCAAAGCATACTGCTTGCCGCTCCCGATGGCATAATATTCACCTTTCACGGGATCACTTGGCAGCCAATTGCCGTCCAACAATACGGCTTCCCCATTTTTGCGCACTATCAGCGCCTCAAATTCAAAATTGTCGTCGTTGCGCGGCACAGGAATATCAGAAACATCCATGCCCTTCTCAACCCAGTCTCGAACGGCCTTTGGAATACCCAAGGACGAAGAGGAAACGCCGATGAGTGTGCCGTCGCATAAGCGAAACACCTTCGTTTTCTCACCGACGGATACTGAGTCAAAACCCAAGGCTCGGCCGTCGCCAGCCATGGTTCCGTTCCTGTAAGCTATTGTTGTCATTGGCACCCTTCTATCGCTGCATCAAACTTCAGGACCTTGCGCATGTCCCCTGTGTCAAGGTCACTGACCGACGGCCTATTTGCCTGATACACGATACAGGCTGCGCTCCTTGAGTTCGCGCACGGGTGGCCGTCATCTTGCCGCCTTCGCGCAATGCCTTGAACAGGCCGAGTCTGTCCCCCAGCGGGAATGACAACCACCTCCATGTCGTTGAAACGCAGGAAATCCGTCACTTTGCCTCGTCGGTAACGGGCGGAGCCGGAGCGGTCGTCACCGGGCAAGCGCGGTCGCAGTAGGTATCCTGGGCAGCCCGTCAGACATGGATGGCTTCGGTTGTGTCATGCGACTTCTTGTTGGTCGGTCACGTGTTTCCGGATAACCAGCATGCGCTGTGCCAAATGAGAAAACCATTTAAAGTCAATCCAGCAGATCTGACTGTATTCCGACATTGTCGGAAATTGGACATCGCCGAACGCGGGCGCTCGGGGCTTGTGATGATACTTGGGCGTGCTGCTTCGGAGGAGGGATGCGCCTCGTACCGGCCGCGAAGCCTTCCTGCATTTAAGGCGCCAGATCAATTGAACGCGATGCCGGGCAGCGTCGCAGCGGCTAAGCCAGCCACTCGCATTGCTCCCTGACAGGATGGTGCCGATCCTGCTGAGATCGCATGCTGGCGCGACGTTGCTTTGCGGCCACCGTCGCGCCTGCCCGTGAACTGTTCGCGCCTGTGCTCATGCTCGCCTTGACACCCTCGATGGGTCCATCCGGGATGGTCAACCATCCGGAACATAGCGGGCAGGCGGGCATCTTCACCAGCAGTCTCTGTGTCGCTCTCGTGGCGGCAAACAAGATCGAGGCTGGCGGGGTGATGATCAACGGTCCTCGAACCATCGATTTTGATCGCGGTGGCCGTTCAGTGCGTTCAAGCACGAGGCGCCGTTAGACGGCACCGCAGCATCATAGCGAAGTGCCATGCAGGACGACTCCCTGCAGCATCGTCTCGCGCAGCCAAACACTTGCCGGATCACTGTTGTGAACGGCCGGGCGTTTGACGGCCTGTGACGCGAAAAGGCAACGGAAGATCTAGCATTTATGGGGGAAATGTTTTTTCGGAGTGCTTGACCCGCAGGAAGGGCAGGGCATGACTGCCTATCGCCCGACCCGGCAAGGCCGCACTCATGACCGGCTGGGCTCGGTTAATCCTGCATGCCGCGCCCATGAGGTTACTTGTCCGGAGTGCGTCGAGCACAACGAGGAGATGTAGTTCACGATCTTTGAAAAGCGTGGTCAACCAT
>NZ_RZQL01000318.1 GCF_003997935.1 Mesorhizobium sp. M7A.F.Ca.US.006.01.1.1 | reverse complement strand
CTTTCGCTCCTTGATTCCCACTTTTGGAAGACATGCATTCGCTTCAGGCGGAAATCCATTCGACATGGGCGGCGATGCGCAGGGGATCGTCGCGCACCCAACCGTGCGGGCGCGCAGCCTCGATCATCCGGGCGAATTCGCGGTCCCAGTCCGCGTCGCGCGGACCGGCCAGCCGCAGGAGATGCCCTGCTGAAACCCAGGCCTGCCGTTTCGATTCGAAGGCGACCATTTCGCCGAAGCCGCGCCGGGCCGTTTGGAGGTCGCCGTGGGGCGCGTCGATCTCCACCTTGAAGCGCCGGAAATCGTCGGGGTCGACGACCGAGACCGAGCCGTTGGATGCGAGGTGGACGATCATCGTCCGGGGCCTCAGCCGCGTTCGAGCTCGGCGAGCAGATCGGCGTAGACCTTCTCGTCGATCTCGACCGTACCGCGTTCGCGCGCCCGCTGCCGCATTGCCGCGCTGCCCTGTCCGGGAATCCTGATCGGCGGGTAGCCTTCCCGCTGCCGCGAGTTCAGGATCCCCGTCGTCAGTTCGCTCACCCTGGCCTTGAATTCGGCGACGGGCATTAGCTTTTCTGGGTCGATCACCAGGAAGAAGAAGCCGGAATCCGCCACCTCGTCGACAATCACCTTGCCTCCCGCCAGAATCGCGAAGATCTGCGCCACCAGCGCCAAGCCGTAGCCCCGGTGCCCGCACGAGGGAAGGATCGCGCCGGCAAGCGCGCTGGCAGGGTCGAGCGTCGGCTTGCCGTGCGCATCCACGGCCCAGTTCTTCTCCAGCGAGGCCTCCGTCTGGCGGCGCAGCAGCACCTCACCCCATGTCACCGACCCGGTGCCGAAATCCACGATCACCGGCTCGCCATCGGAAGGGAAGGCGAAGGCCAGCGGATTGGTGCCGAAGATGGGATCGATCCCGCCATGCGGCGCAACACGCGCGGTCGCATTGACGGTATGGAAGGCGATCAGGCCGTTTTGCGCGGCGCGCTCGACATAATAGGCCAGCCGCCCAGAATACCAGGTGTTGCGCACGCCGACCATGCCGACGCCGCTGTTTCGCGCCAGTTCGATCGCCTTGTCGATGCCGATGATGGAAGTGACATAGCCGTTGGTGTCGCCGCCGTCGTAGAGAGCGGACACCGCATCCTCCCTGACCAGCGCGACCGGCCCAGACGGCCCCTTCTCGCGCAGGCTTTCGCAAAGCGCCAGCACGCGCGGCAGGCCCGCGAACGCACGTCCCGCCATCATCGCATCTACCAGATGATCGGTGACGATCGTTGCGTGCCCGGCGGAGAGGCCCGCCTTCAGGAGCACGTCGTTGCCGAGCTGGTGCGCCTCCTCGATCCGTATTTCCATGACCCCCTCTTTCATTTTTTCGTGCCGGTCACGCCCGCCATCAACCGGTCGAGCGCCTCGCGGTGCTCGGGAGTGGAATGCGCGAGCGCCTGAAGCGCCGCTGATAGCTGAAGCACGCTGCCAAGGGAATTGTGCTCCGCCTCCCGCATCAGCAGCTTCGTCATGCGAACCGCGAACGGCGGATTGGCGGCGATGCGGCCGGCGAGATCGAACGCCGTCGGCAGCAGTATCTCGTCATCCACGACCCGCGAGACGAGACCGCAGGATAGCGCCTCGGCGGCGTCCATGGTGTCGCCGGTCAACGCCATCTCAAACGCCTTCGAACGGCCGGCCACGCGCGGCAGGAACCATGCGCCGCCATCTCCCGCCACGATCCCGAGCTTGACGAAGCTTTCGGCAAAGCGCGCGCTGCGGGCGGCGATGCGGATGTCGCACATGCAGGCCAGATCGCAGCCCGCCCCGACCGCCGGGCCGTTCACGGCCGCGATCAGCGGCAGGGGGAACGCCTGGATCGCCTCCGGGATGCGTTGGATGCCGTTGCGGTAATAGGCGACCAGCCGGGAAGGCTCGCTGGCTCCGACATCAGCGCTGCGGCTGAGCCGGGCAAGGTCGCCCCCGGCGGAGAAAGCGCTTCCCGCGCCGGTGAGGATCGCCACCCGGACGCTGTCCATCGAACCGATCTCCCGAAGAGCCGATACCAGCGCATCGCACATCTCGTCTCCCGAAAGCGCATTGCGGCTTTCCGGGCGGTCGAGCGTTATCAGCGCCGTGCCGTCCCGTATCTCGCTGCGAACAAGTCCGGACATCATTCACTCCACACACCGCCCTCACAGGGACGGGAAAAACGGGGCTGTCTCTTTTCGCGGAACGCGCTGCGCCCCTCCACCGCATCGGTGGCGCGGATGCCTGCGAGCGTGGCGCCGAGGGCGAGGCCGGGGCGCGCGCCGGGGGGCGCATCCGCCGCGGCGCGAAACAGCGCCTTCGTGCGGGCGATCGCCGAGGGGCTGGCCTGCAGCATCGCCTCGACGGCGCCGGCGGCAAGCGCCTCCAGTTTCGCCGTAGGCACGGCCCTGCTGACGAGGCCGATGCGCTCGGCCTCGCTTCCATCGACTGGCGCGCCCGTCAGGACGAGATTCATCGCCATTTTCAGGGGAACGCGGCCGAGAAGGGAAAGGCCGCTGAAGGTGGAGGGGATGCCCACCTTCACCTCGGGAAAGCCGAACCGGGCATCGCACGCGGCCAGGGCGATGTCCGACCAACCGACGAGCGCCGCGCCGAGCCCGAGCGCATATCCCCTGACGACGCATAGCACAGGTTTAGGGGCATCTCGAAAGGCCTGTGCGATGTCGCGCAGGCGGGAGAAGTCGCGGCGTAGCTGCTCATCCGATACGCCGTCGATGTCGAGACCCGACAGATCGCGGCCGGCGCAGAAGTGCTCGCCCTCCCCCTCCAGGAGTATCATGCGGCATCGGCCCTCGGCGGACAGACGCACGAGCTCGGCAAGCAGGCGATCCAGCATGCCGTCATCGAGCGCGTTGCGCCGCGCCGCATTGGAAAGGCGAAGAACCGCGCAGCCGTCGGCCTTCAGCTCGGTGCGCACGGCGCCCATCAGAACACGCCCCGGGCGCGCAATTCTCCGATCCGCCTGTCGTCCATGCCCAGCCGCTCCCTGAGAACGGCATCGGTATGCGCACTCAGCTTCGGCGCGGCGAGCACATCGGCCATCGGGCCGTTCGAGACCTTGAACGGCATGCCGAGCACCTTCGTCGCCCGGCCGTCCTCCTTCCTCGCCTCGATCACCATTTCGTTCGCGATGACCTGGGGATGCGTCAGGAACTGGTTGAGGGTGTTGACCGGCGAAACGGCGATGCCGTTGGCCTCGAAGTGGTCAATCCAGTGCTGCACGGGATGCGCGCGGAAGCGTTCCTCCAGCAAGGGAACGAGAACCGCCCGGTTGGCCAGCCGCATGTCGTTGGTGACGAAACGCTCGTCCAGAGCATATTCGTCGCATCCGAGCGCCGTACAGAAGCGCCGCCACGCAACGTCGTTGGTGGCGCCGGCTAGGATGAACTGGTCGCTGCACATGAACGCTTGATAGGGCACGAGATGCCACACGCCGGAACCTTCGCGACGCGGCAGCACGCCCGTTTGCAGCCATGCAACCGCATTGTAGCCGAGCAGCGAAACGGCGGTCTCCAGCAGGGAAACCCGAACCGAGGCGCCGCCCGCGCCCTTCGACCGGGCGATGAGCGCGGTAAGAATGCCGCTATAGGCGTTCAGGCCAGTCGTCATGTCGATGAACGAGGTGCCGGCCCGCACGGGCCCGTCATCCTCGTGGCCGGTGATGGACATGACGCCGGAAAACGCCTGCATCATCAGATCATAGCCCGGCCTGTCGAACAGTTCGCCCCGTTCTCCATAGCCGGAAATCGAACAATGGATGATGTCCGGATTGACGGCGCGGAGCGTGGCCGCGTCGACCCCCAGCTTCGCGGCCGTGGATGGCAGGAAGCTCTGGACGACGACATCGGCCTGCCTGACGAGTGGATGCAATATCTCGCTCGCCGCCTCGTGCTTGAGGTTGAGCGTCAGGCTGCGCTTGCCGCGATTGACGCTGGCGAAGTTGCAGCTGATGCCGTCCTCGTCGCGTTCGCCCCACAGGCGATTCTCATCGCCCGAGGGACTTTCGATCTTGATGACGTCGGCGCCCATGTCGGCAAGAAGCTGCGCGCAATACGGCCCGGCGAGCACGCGGCTCAGATCCACCACCTGCAAGTTTTTCAACGGAGGCATTTCGCCTTCACACCCCTGATCCGACGTCATGCCGCAGACTGAACTTCCCGACCGAGTTCCTTCATGATTCCGGGCACCACCTCCGTCATCCAAAGCTCCATCGATTCGAGAGACTTGCGATTATCCATGTCGCCAACCTGGGTCTGGATCATGATGTGGACCGGCTTCATCGCGCGGATCATGCGCACCATGTTGGCCACGCAGGTCTCGACGTCGCCGACAGGCAGGTTCGCGGCGATGCGGTCGAGGCCCAGTTCTTCATCGTAAGGCTGCTCGCCGATGAGATAGTCGTCCTCGACCTTTTCGCGCCGGTTCTTCAGGCTCACCGCGAGACGCTGCTGGTAACGCGCGCAATCGAGATAGTGCTCGGCGTCCTTGCGCCACTTCGTGACGAAAGCCAGACGCGCCACCGCGACCTTGACGTTGCGCGGATCCTTCCCTTCCGCGCCGGCTGCCTCTTCCAGCTTCTCCCTCGCCTTGACCATGCGCGACAGCCCGCCCAGAACGCCGGAAATGAACAGCGTGTGGTCGTTGCGCGCCACCATGCGCAGGTGATCGGGATTGCCGCCGGCATACCAGATCGGCAGCGGCTTCTGGATCGGCTTGACGGCGACCGACGAGCGAGGCTGGCTGAAATGCCGGCCCTCATATTCGAACGCCTGCCGTGTCGTCCCCAGCTCGATCAGATCGAGGATTTCGCCGGTCATTTCCTGAGACGCGGCCAGATCGACGCCGAAGCGGTCGAACTCATAACCCTGATAGCCGGTGCCGATGCCGAGTTCGAGGCGGCCGTTGCTGAGGGTGTCGACCATGCCGATTTCCGCCAGCAGCCGGGCAGGCGTGTAAAGCGGAGCGACGATGACCGCCGTGCCCAGCCTTATGGTCTTCGTGCGGCCGGCCATGTGGGCCGCCATCATCAGGGGCGAAGGGCAAAGGCTGTAGTTCGAAAAGTGATGTTCCGCGTACCAGGCCTTGGCGAATCCGAGCTGCTCGGCAACGATCGTCTGCTCCACGGCCTCGTCGTAGATCAGCTTCGCCGACCGCGAACCGTCACGCTGCTGCATAATGTTGAAAATACCAAAATCCATTCGTACCGCTCCAATAGTCGGCGGCTATCCGGCGCCGCCTGATCGTGCATGCCGCCGAAGCCGCAATGTCGCGTGGAGATTATGGTCGCCGATGGTGGCGATAAACCACGGGCGGCGGTTAGGATTATTGCGTGGCACGCAAATACGAAGCGCTGCGGCACGATAGGGCCGGCCCCTTTCCGGCGACGGCGGTGCAACGCCATGACGCAGCCGCCCGACCCTTCAAATTTTTCGAGTTTCCGGGAAGGTGTTCGCCATCCCCGCCGATTGTGAAAACCGCGTCCGGCTCTCATTTTCAGGGTCACAGCAGATGGGAGCCGGCAGATGGTGACGAAACATGAGTTCAAGGCTGGCATGCAGAGGTTGGCATCAGGCGTTTGCGTGATCGCCGCCGCGGACAGGGACAGCCCGCACGGCAAGGCCGGCTGGCGGGGCTTTACCGCGACGGCGGTGATGTCGGTTTCCGACAGCCCACCCACGCTGGGCGTGGGCATCAACAAATCGACCAGAGCGCATGACGTCATCATGCGCGCAGGCCGCTTCTCCGTGAACATCCTGCAATGCGAGCAGGACGACATCGCAGACACCTTCGCCGGGCGGACCGGCGCGGATGGCGGGGAGCGCTTTGAAACCGGCGACTGGCGCGTCTCCGGTGAGGGCTGTCCGCTGCTTGCCGGAACGCTCGCCACCTTCGAGTGCTCGCTTCTCGACAGGATCGACGCCGGAACCCACACTGTTGCGATCGGCCGCATCGAACGCGTCCGCCTGCCGGATACGGAAGTTTCCGCGCCGCCGACGCCGCTCGTCTACTGGTATCGCGAGTATGGCGGCGTGTGCCCGATCCCGCAGGGATGAGCGCGCCGGGGTGTCGCCGCGGCGCTCAATCCTCCTCGACGAAGACTTCCTGGCGCTTGCGGCGCACGGCAGGCGGCAGCACGATGGGCTTTGTTGAAACGGCTATGACGTCGCACTTGAAGAGAGGCCGGAGGCACACGAATTCGTGCGTCAGCACATTGCTGTCGGCCGTTGGGCCCAGCTTGGCGACATGGTTGGCCCAGCGTTGTTTCTCGCCTGCGATGCTGCGAGATACGTTACCGGCCAGATGCTGGTGGCTGACGGTGGCTTCACGACTGGATTCAAGACGCAATAGTTCTGCAGAATTCTACCAGGCCCTCTCCGGGCAAATCGAGGTTCTTGACATCCTGACCACACCCGCCGGCAGCAATTCCAGCAACTGAGTTTGTGTGAGGCGACAAGTGGCGCTTGGAAATGAAGGAGAACGGCTGTGGTCACAGACAACTCGGTTAGGGCCGAGGAAAGTCGACGTCGAGAAAATGCATGTGTCAAAGACAGGTGTCACTATCGAGATCACCGGCATGCATAAATGGTTCGGTGCCTTTCATGCACTAAAGGACATCAATCTCAAAGTCATGCGC
>NZ_RZQL01000317.1 GCF_003997935.1 Mesorhizobium sp. M7A.F.Ca.US.006.01.1.1 | reverse complement strand
ATACTGATGTACGGCGCCATCCAGAAGCTGCCGACGCATCTGCAGGGATCGCTGTCGTTCATCTATCCGGTGGTCGCCATTCTGGTCGATGTCGCCGCCTTCGGCCATCGGCTGCATATGAGCCAGGTCGTCGGCGCCACCGCCATCCTGATCGCCGCCGCCGGCATGAATCTCGGCTGGACGCTGTGGAAGGGCAAACCACCCGTCGCGAGCCCGCACCCGATCAAGTGAAGCGGCCCCGCCGGCTGCCCGGCGGATCAAACTTCGCGATCCCGGTTGCCCGCCTGTTCAAGGCGGGCACTTTGCTCTATGCCGCAATCCAACCATCTTCGCCCGGCATAGGCGAAACGCGGGACCCGAAGAACCATGAATGAAGCAACGCCCCCCAATCGCTGTCGCATCGTGCTGATCGCGCCGCCCGGCGTGCCGGCGGCCCGTATTGTCGCGGCATTCGATGGCGGCGATGTCGCTTCGCTGATCCTGCCCGAGAACGGCATGGACGAAGCCTCCTTCCAGGCTTTCGCCGAACAGATCGTGCCGGCAGCGCAAGCCGCCGGCGTTGCTGTCATCATCGCCGGCGACACCCGCATAGCCGGCCGCGTCCAGGCCGATGGCATCCATGTCGAGGTCTCCAAGGCCGAACTTGCCGAGACGATCGAGCATTTCCAGGCAAAGATGATGGTCGGCACCGGAGGCGCCAAGACGCGTGACGACGCGCTCGAGCTTGGCGAGACACGGCCGGACTACATCTTCTTCGGCCGCTTCGGTTACGACAACAAGCCCGAACCGCACCCGCGCAACCTGTCGCTCGGCGCATGGTGGGCGGACATGATCCAGATCCCTTGCATCGTCATGGCCGGATCGGACATCGCCTCGGTCGAAGCCGTGGGCGCCACCGGCGCTGAATTCGTGGCGCTGTCGAGCGCCGTGTTCGCCGACGGCACCGATCCCAGGACAGCGGTCGCCACCGCCAACGCGCTGCTCGACGAGACCGCGCCCCGCTTCGAGGACTGAAATGTCCCCGGCGACGCTTCCCCTCCAGGCTCTGCTTGCGGTGCTGATGGTCCAGGCTGCCGCCGCGGAAACCATACCCCTGCCGCAGCCCAAGCCGGAAATCGGCGCCCACACCGACAAGCCGATCGACAAGCCGTTGCCGCAGCCCGCCACCACGGCCGAGCCCGCGCCGCTGCCGTCGGCCGACGCCATCAATCCCGACCGCTTCGGCGCAAAACCCGCCGACGCGGCCTATGGCGCATTCCAGCGTGGTCTCTACAAGACAGCTTACAATCTGGCATTGGTCCGGGCGCAAAACGGCGATCCGGCGGCGCAGACCTTGGTGGCCGAGATCCTGTCGCGGGGTCTCGGTGTACCGGTCAATTCGGCGCAGGCGGCGAAATGGTACGCCTTGGCCGCCGAACAGGGTGTGCCGGAATCGCAGTTCCAGTATGCACTGATGCTGCTCGACGGCCGCTATGTCAAAAAGGATGGAAAAGAGGCCTACGCCTTGATGCAGGCCGCCGCCGAAGCCGGCAACCGGCTGGCGCAATTCAATTTCGCGCAGATGCTGGTCCAGCAGGACCCCGGCGACACCGGCATGGCCAAGGCGGTCTCCTACTATGAGCGCGCCGCCGCGACCGGCCTCGCGGACGCGCAATATGCAATGTCGCAGATCTACGCCAACGGTGTCGGCGGCAAGCCTCGCGACGACGCCCAGGCAAGGCGCCTGCTGGCGCAGGCCGCAAGGCAGAACTACGACACCGCGCAGATCGATCTCGCCGCATGGATGATCGAAGGCCGCGGCGGTGCGCGCGACCTGAAATCCGCCTTCGGCTGGATGAAGCAGGCGGCGGAGGGCGGCAATGTCGCCGCCCAGAACCGCCTGGCCAAGCTCTATATGCAAGGCATCGGCACCGATCCGGACCTGGTCCTTGCTGGTGCCTGGTACATCGTTGCCCGCCGCGCCGGCCTCATCGATCCGCAGATGGACGACTTCCTGCAGGGGCTGGACGACGACCAGACCAAGCAGGCGCTGCAGAAGGCCAACCGGCTGCCTTGACTGCGGTTCGGACGGTCATTGCACATCCGACCTAGGCTCCCATTGCTTGGCGCCAACCTGCCCGCTCCCTTGCCTCTTCTGGCGATTTGTGGTCTTGGGAGCCCGAAATCGCTTTCCCAGCGAACATCCCTTACCAACGGCGTGGCCGTTGGCATCATTCCGGATCATCTCATCATGGCCAAGATCAATGGCAACGAAATCCGTCCCGGCTATGTCATCGAGCATGATGGCGGCCTTTGGGTCGCGGTCAGGACCAACACCGTCAAGCCCGGCAAGGGCGGCGCCTACAATCAGGTCGAACTGAAGAACCTTATCAACGGCACCAAGCTCAACGAGCGCTTCCGCTCTGCCGAGACGGTCGAACAGATCCGGCTCGACCTGAAGGATTTTTCCTTCCTCTACGCGCAGGAAGACGCACTGGTGTTCATGGACACCCAGAGCTACGAACAGCTCGAATTGAACAAGGACTTCGTCGGCGATCGCGCCGCCTTCCTGCAGGACGGCATGATGGTGACGGTCCAGCTCTACGAAGAGCGTCCGATCGGCATTTCGCTGCCCGACTATGTGACGCTGACCATCACCGAGGCCGACCCGGTGGTGAAGGGGCAGACGGCGGCATCGTCCTACAAGCCGGCGATCCTGGAGAACGGCATCCGCGTCCTGGTGCCGCCATTCATCGGCGCCGGCGAACGCATCATCGTCGACACCAACGAAATCACTTACGTGCGCCGCGCCGACTGATGCATGTCGCCCAAAAGTGGCCCCGGTTTTGGGTCACCGACATGCATCGAGGCGGAGTTTAAAGCGCAGCACCGGGAAAAAGCACTATGGCACGCTCAGCCCTTCTCAACGTCATGGTCCAGGCCGCAATGAAGGCCGGCCGCTCGCTGTCGCGCGACTTCGGCGAAGTGCAGAACCTGCAGGTCTCGATGAAAGGCCCCGGCGACTATGTCAGCCAGGCCGACCGCAAGGCAGAGGACATCGTCTTCGCCGAACTGTCCAAGGCACGGCCGGGCTATTCCTTCCTGATGGAGGAGCGCGGCGTGGTCGAAGGCGACGACGGCCAGCATCGCTGGATAATCGACCCGCTCGACGGCACCACCAATTTCCTGCACGGCATCCCGCTCTTTGCCGTTTCGATCGCGCTGGAGCGCCAGGGCCAGATCGTTGCCGGCGTCATCTACAATCCGGCGATGGACGAACTCTACACCTGCGAACGCGGCGGCGGCGCCTTCATGAACGACCGCCGCTTGCGCGTCGCTGGCCGCATCAAGCTGGTCGACTCGGTCATCGGCTGCGGCATGCCGCATCTCGGCCGCGGCCACCACGGCAATTTCCTCGTCGAGCTGCGCAATGTCATGGCCGAGGTTTCCGGTGTCCGCCGCCTCGGCTCCGCATCGCTCGATCTCGCCTATGTCGCTGCCGGCCGCATGGATGGCTTCTGGGAAACCGGCCTGTCTGCCTGGGACATCGCCGCCGGCCTGTTGCTGATCCGTGAGGCGGGCGGCTTCGTCTCCGACATGGATGGCGGCCAGGACATGCTCGACAACGGCTCGGTCGTCGCCGGCAACGAGATCATCCAGCGCGCTTTGCTCAAGGTCGTGAAGAAGCCTCTCTCCTCCCGCTGACAGCCA
This sequence comes from Mesorhizobium sp. M7A.F.Ca.US.006.01.1.1, assembly GCF_003997935.1. Classification (GTDB taxonomy): domain Bacteria; phylum Pseudomonadota; class Alphaproteobacteria; order Rhizobiales; family Rhizobiaceae; genus Mesorhizobium. Next base: position 3,004 of record NZ_RZQL01000317.1, on the reverse strand, counting down.
CGCCGCGCTGATGCGCCGCAGTCGCAAAACCGCAACGGAAGCTTGAAATACTGCCCGGCATGCGCCCAAATTGAAGGGCGCGGTGCAGGAACCCGGCTTAGTGAGAGACAACCAACCCTACCCCGATATCCCGTTCATCGGACGCTGGCAGTATTCGCGTGCCGAGATGATCGCCGACGGCGTCGTCCACGCGGTCGGCATCGTGCTGGCGATATCGGCCGGTTCCGCACTGCTGGCGCTGGCGGCGTTTCGTGTCGGACCGGGCGAATACATCGCCGCCGCCTTCTACGTGGTTTCGCTGCTTACTGTGCTCTCGGTGTCGATGACCTACAATCTGTGGCCGGTGTCGTCGCCGGCAAAATGGGTGTTGCGGCGTTTCGACCACGCCGCGATCTATCTGCTGATCGCCGCGACCTATACGCCTTTCCTGGCGCAGCTCGAAGGCTCGCCGCTGGCGCGCTGGATGATCGGGCTGGTCTGGACCGCGGCAGTGCTGGGTATTGCCATCAAGGTGTTCTTTCCCGGCCGTTTCGACCGGCTGGCGATCGGCTTCTATCTCGCCATCGGCTGGAGCGGCATCATCCTGGTCAAGCCGCTTGTCCAGACGCTGCCGACGACATCGATAGCGCTCATCGTTGCCGGCGGCATCGTCTACTCCTGCGGCGTCATCTTCTTTGCCTGGAAGGGGCTGCGCTTCCACAACGCGCTGTGGCACGGTTTCGTCGTCACCGGCGCCGGCCTGCATCTGGCCGCCATGGTCGACTGTCTGGTCATCAATCGCCTCTGACATTATCGACGCGGCAATATTGCCAAGCGCCATTCAATTTGGTCACAATTCCGTTTAGAGTCGCGGTTTACGTGATCGGCGGCGGCATCGGAAACGGGGCACGGATGGCTTTTCTCAGATCCTTCGGCATGGGCAGACGTTCTGATGTCCTGATCTACGACCCGCATAAATTATCGAGCCCGCAGGTCTTTCTGCTGACCATGGTGATCTTCCTGGTCATCGTCGCCTTCATCGCCGCCATCCTCACCCGACAGATCTCAACCGCTTTTGGCAGCAATCCCGGCCTCAATGGCCTGATCGTCGGCGTGCTGGTGGTCGGCATCCTTTTGGCCTTCGCCCAGGTCGGGCGACTGTTTCGCGAAGTGCGTTGGGTCAACTCCTTCCGTGCCGGCTCGGAGACGACAGAACCGGTGCTGCTGGCGCCGATGAAGGCGATGATCGGTCGCTCCTCGGCGACGGCCTTCTCGACCAGTTCGATGCGCACCATGCTCGATTCCATCGCCACCCGCCTCGACGAAAGCCGCGACACGTCGCGCTATCTCGTCGGCCTGCTGGTGTTCCTCGGCTTGCTCGGCACTTTCTGGGGACTGTTGAACACCATCGGTTCGATCCGCGAGACCATCGAATCGCTCGATCCCGGCACCGGTGACGCCGCCGCGGTTCTCGATTCCCTGAAGCAGGGGCTTTCGGCGCCGCTGGCCGGCATGGGCACGGCCTTCTCATCCTCGCTGTTCGGCCTCTCCGGCTCGCTGGTGCTCGGCTTCCTCGACCTGCAGGCCGGCCGCGCTCAGACGCGCTTCTACACCGAACTGGAAAACTGGCTTTCCTCGGTCACCGACCTGTCGTCGGACATCGTCGTCGCCGACCCGGCCAAGACCGAATCCTCCGACGAGATCCGGGTGCTGTCGGAACGGCTGCGCTCGATGCAGGAGAATGGCGGCGGCTCCAACCCGCGCGTCGCCACCGCCATGGCCAATCTCGCCGACGGCATTTCCGGCCTGGTCAAGAACATGCGCTCGGAACAGCAGATCATGCGCGACTGGGTCGAGGCCCAGTCCGACGAGCAGAAGGCGATGCGCAACACGCTGGAAAAGATCGCCGATGCCCTGAAGAAGCCCGGAGTGCACTGAAGTGGCACTCGCCAGGGGCCGGCGCACCGATCGCCGCATCGACTATTGGCCGGGCTTCGTCGACGCGCTGTCGACGCTGCTTTTGGCCATCATGTTCCTGCTCACGGTCTTCGTGCTGGCGCAGTTCCTGCTGGGACGCGAAATCTCCGGCAAGGATACGGCACTCTCGCGCCTCAACTCGCAGATCAACGAGTTGACCCAGCTGCTGGCGCTGGAGCGCTCGACGGCGCAGGACAAGGATGATTCACTGGCCAATCTGCAGGCGTCGCTGTCGGCCGCGCAAGCGGAAAAGAGCCGGCTCGAACAGTTGCTGGCGCAAGGTGCCGGTGCCGGCGACGCCGCCAACCAGCGCGCCGCTGCGCTCGGCGGCGAACTCGACAGCCAGCGCCAGATCAGCCAGCAGGCACTGAGCCAGGTCGAGATCCTCAACCAGCAGATCGCGGCACTGCGCAAGCAGATCGGCGCGCTCGAGGATGCGCTCAACGTCTCCGAAATCCGCGACCGCGATTCCAACACCAAGATCGCCGACCTCGGCCGTCGCCTCAACGTCGCACTGGCACAGCGCGTGCAGGAGTTGAACCGCTACCGCTCCGACTTCTTCGGCCGCTTGCGCGAAATCCTCGCCGACCGCGAGAACATCCGCATCGTCGGCGACCGCTTCGTCTTCCAGTCGGAAGTGCTGTTCCCGACCGGCTCCGAAGTGATCAACGATGCCGGCAAGGTCGAGATGAAAAAACTCGCCGACGCCATCATCGAGTTGCAGAAGGAAATCCCGCCCGAGATCAACTGGGTGCTGCGCGTCGACGGCCATACCGACAACAAGCCGCTCTCCGGCTCCGGGCGCTATCGCGACAATTGGGAACTGTCGACGGCGCGTTCGACCTCGGTGGTGAAATTCCTGATCGAGAACGGCGTGCCGGCCAACCGGCTCGTCGCCGCCGGCTTCGGTGAGTTCCAGCCGCTCGACCCCGCCGACACCGAAGAGGCGCGCAACAAGAACCGCCGTATTGAACTGAAGCTCACCGAACGTTGATCCATTGTCACGCGAACTTGTTCGCCGGCTCAACTCTAGGGCGCAGATCAGGAC
>NZ_RZQL01000316.1 GCF_003997935.1 Mesorhizobium sp. M7A.F.Ca.US.006.01.1.1 | reverse complement strand
TCATGACGCGGCAGCCCGGCCGGCCATCCGGTGTGGCCGATGGCGGCAGGTCGAGATCGATTGCCGCTTCGCAGCCGCAACCGATCACCGAGGTGGCGAAGCCGGTCATCGTGATCGCCGCCTGGCGAGCCCATTTCCGGCTCGGCGCGGTGATGACGATGGCGGTTGCGCGCATGCCGAAGGCTTCGGCGAAGGTATCGTCGATCGTTACCCCATTGACGCTCATGTTCGGCATGGCACCTCGCCGAATGGCTGTTCGCGCGCAATTGCGGAATCCGGAAAATTGAACCAGTCCAGCGACAGGCCGTAGCGCTGTTGGTGATAGTCCTCGAGCCGTCGCACCATTGCCTTGTCGACAGGCGGCTTGAGCCTCAATGCCTTGCCCCAGCGGTAATGGATGATTTCGCCGTCTTGAACGACGAGATCGCCATCCTTGAAAACATACGCCGCCTGTCCAAGCATTTTCGCGATACTGCGGTCCCTGCGATAGACAGCGATGTCGGCTATTGCACCGGCGCCGAGATGGCCTCGATCCGTCAAGCCGAGCAGCTTGGCCGGCGCCGCGCGCGTCATGATGGCGATTTCCTCGAACGTGTATTCGCGGTCGATTGCGGCCAAGGTAGAGAGCGCCAGAGCGGATCGTGAAAGTCCAGCGGTCATTTCGGCGCGCGCTTCCCGGCTCATCAGCAGTTCGAACAGCGCCGGATAAGCGGTAAAAGGTGCACCGTTGGGATGATCGGTGGTGAAGAACACACGCCAGGGATCGTCGATCAGGAGAAAAAGCTCGAGCCCGATCGCCCACTGCATCGTGCCGTAGAAGTCCTTGCCATAGCTGTAAGGCACGATGCCGCCGCCATTGCCGTCACCGTCATGAATGACGATCTTTTTCGGGTGCGCGCTGCCGCGCGCCGAAAACTGCCGCATGACGTCGGAGGAGACCGTGACCGTCTGGCCGAACATCACCTGGCCGATATCGATGGTGACTTCCGGCGTCGCGTTGACCAGTTCGGCAAGCCGTGCGGCGGCGGAAGAAAACCCGCGTTTTCCTTCCGTGCCATAGCCATAGAACTGGAGGTGGGCGAGATGCAGCGGCAGTCCATCCGCCGCTGCAATCGTCGCAGCCGCCGTATCCGCCGATCCGGGGCTGCCCAGATTGTTGCAATGGACATGCAGGGGATGCGGCAGGCCAAGACTGTCGACGGCGGCCTGCAGCGTCTTGACGATCTTGCGCGAACTGACGCCATAGGAAGGCACGACATCGTCCAGCGAGAAGGTGCGGACGTTCTCCTTGAAGGCGGCCGCCGCACCGGCGTTGATCACCTTGACCCCAAGCGCTCGCGTTGAGGCGACCGTCCAGGCGACGTAGTCCTCGATCATCGTTCGGGGGGCGTCGTCGCGGATCATCGACAACAGGAAATCGTCATTGCCGAGAATGGCGAGGGTTGCTTTGTCGATGATCGGGATGTCAGCCAGTTCGAGATGCGTGTGAAGCGCCGCTCCCGGCGACATTGCCGGCTCGACGACCGTCGTAAAGCCCATCTTGGCGTAGAGGCAGCCCGTCTGGAACGTCGACCAGCCGGCATTGGAGAGCGGCGTCGTTGCTGGCCGCAACTGATGGGCGGCATGCTGTTCGGGCAAGAGCAGCCGCGCGGTGTTCACATTGCCGCCGCCGATGTGGGAGTGGATGTCGATGGCGCCAGCCATCACGATGCAGCCGCTGGCTTCGATGGTCCGGTCGGCCACCCCTCCCGCCGGGGCCGGAACGATCTTGTCGTCCTTGATCCAGAGGTCGCCTTTGCCGAGACGGCCGTTGACGGGATCGATGATGTCGCCGCCGGCGATTCTCGTCAGCATGGCAGTGCCTCGGCGAAAGCTTGGGTAGCGATCAGGCGGATGATCGTCGCGGCGGAGGGCAATTGCGAAGCCGCTTGCGCATCGATCGACCTGAGCGAGCCCGTGCGGCTGGAGTAGACAACCGCATCGTGATCGATCCCAGCCTCGCCGATGGCGATGGTGACTGCGGCGCCGGCAACCGGCTCTTGCGTTTTCGTCAACGCAATCAGTGCCATGCGGCGCTTTTTTTCCTTCGGTTGGGCAGTCGTGGAGGAGATCCGCAGGTGCAGGTCGGCTTCCCCGGCAGCGATCATGCGCGGCACATCGTAACGCCAGGGATCGAATTCCGGGAAGCCGCGCGCAAAGCCGGTGCGCAGTGGAAAACCTGTCATCCAGGCCGAGGCGAGCGTGCTTCCCCAGCCGTTTCCGTTCGCCGGCAGATGAAGGCCGGATGCGCGCGATTTGCGATTGAGATCGGCGATCAGTCCTTGCAGCATCTCCAATGCCAGGCCTTCGGCGGCGTGGCCTGAAAACAGGAACACGGGAAAATGCGCGGCCGCCAGAGCTTTGGCGAAATCATTGAAATTCGACACCGATTGCGATGTACGCTGCCCTTTGTGCTGGGCCCTCAGTGCCGCCAGCGTGGCGGCGAGGCTAGCTTGGCCACAGGAAAGTTGCGTTGCCTCGCGCCCGCCGTTCAGCGGCGGCACAGACATCCCGTTTGGGCCTACCACGAAGAACGCGCGCTGGTTCCCGGTCGACAGGTCGGGAACCGTCCCGGCGAGTTCGCCAACAAGACCATGATGGATCCGCGGGAGCTCGCCCACGATCACCACGACATCGGCACGCCGGCGCGTCTCTCCGGGGGCGACGGTCATTGCCCCCTTGTCGGTAAAAAGCGCGGTCTCTCGGGCAAGTGCCGCGCCATCGGCATGGTCGTATGCCGCGCCAGCCCGCTCGGCCAGCGCGATCGCCGCCCTGGTGCCATCTATATCCGTATCAAAGCTGAAAACCGGGCACCGACTTGACGACAATAGCGACGCGGCATGCGCAGCCGCGTGCTCAATCAGCGCTTCCCGGTTGCCGATCCAAGCAACCGCCATTCGCTAAACTACTTTCTGGTGCCGGCCCGATCCTAGACGAAACTGGATTGGCCGTGAACCCCACCTTGCAGCGGATCAGCGAATGTTTTCATACGCGTCAACAAAATCCGACCCTGCCTAGTCATATTTGATGTAAGCGAAGCGTTGATCGGTCGGCGGAGTGCCCTCCAGTGCCCCGCCTTCCTTGGCCGGCTGCCACTGGACAACATCCTCGATCTTTTTCGCCAACTCGAAATCCTTGTCGGTAATGCCTTTCGCCGCGTGGTTCGTCAGGCGCACCTCGACCCAGGCATAGGAGGCGGTGATATCAGGATGGTGCCACGCCGCCTCGGCAAGATGGCCAACCGTGTTGATGACCATGAGCGTCGATTTCCAGCTGTGGGTCTTGTATTTGCGCCGGATCCAGCCGTTTTCATAACGCCATTTCGGCAGCTCCTTCTCAAGCCGGTCGGCGATCTCGGCTTCCGAATAGACCTTTTCCTTGACTGTCTCGTTCATCTCGACCTCCGCGAATTGCTCGGTCTGTCTACACGCCGGAGCCGGCAAACACGTGGATGCGTTCTCTTTGGCTTGCCCCATCGACGAAAACAGTTATCATGGTACCGGGCACCTAAACTTCCATGATGCATCCATGATGCACCCATCGGGGGGCAGATGTCGAATTCTGTTACCATACGAGTGCCCGCTCGCCTGCACCTTGGCTTCCTTGATCTCAATGGCGATGCCGGACGGCGGTTCGGCAGTGTCGGGCTTCCATTGAGCGAACCCGAAACCGTCGTCACCCTGTCGCGGTCCGGCGAGACCATCGTCGAAGGCTCCGAGAGCACCCGCGCCAGCGAGCATCTGTCGACGCTCTGCAAGCATCTCGGCATTCGCGGTCAGCACCATCTGGTGGTCGAGCAGTCGATCCCCAGTCATGCGGGTCTGGGCTCCGGCACGCAGATCGCCCTTGCCGTCGCCTCGGCGTTGCGCACTCTCCATAATTTGCCTCTGGATATTGCCGGCGACGCGAGCCTGCTCGAGCGGGGCGGCCGATCCGGCATCGGCATCGCAAGTTTCGAAGATGGCGGCGTCACAGTCGACGCCGGCAAGAACGACCGCGGCGGAACGCCTCCGGTCGTCGCGCGGCTGCCGTTTCCGGAAGAGTGGCGCGTCATCCTCATCCTCGACCATTCCGGGCATGGACTGCATGGCGCAGCCGAGGTCGCGGCGTTTCGTTCGCTGCCGCCATTCCCAACGGCAGGCAGTGGGGAGATCTGCCGGCGGGTGCTGATGGGCATTATGCCGGCTTTGGTCGAGCGGGACCTCCCGGCATTCGGCGCCGCCGTCACCGCGATACAGATGCTGATCGGCAGCCATTTCGCCCCGGCGCAGGGCGGCGTGTTCACCTCGAAGCGGGTCGAGATGGCGGCCCACTGTCTCAATGAAGCAGGCGCCGTCGGCATCGGCCAGAGTTCCTGGGGGCCGACAGGCTTTGCCTTCGCGCCATCGCACGACGCCGCGCTCAAGTTCGTCGACGCGGTTCGGAAGACGACAGTTGAAGACGGCCTTGAAATCAAGATCGTCAAGGGCAGGAACTCCGGCGCGAAGATCAGCTCAACCAGGCTGAATCTCGTCGGCAGCTGACGCTCCCGTTTCAGGCAGAAAGGCAAGAAATGGCCCGCAAACACATCCTGCACATGCTGACACCGTTGAAGCAGATGAGCCCCTTCGACGTGAACATGGCGCTCGACGCAGGTTTCGACGCCGTCGTCCCCTATGTCGATGTAAGCCTCGCCGAAGTGACAGGCCTGGTCCAGGACGCGATCTTCTCGCGCCCGCCGGATGCGGGTGTCGACACCGGCATCTTCATCGCCGGGAAGGATGCCTCGTTGGCGCTCGACATGTTCGACGCCGCGAAGAAGGCGATGGTGCCGCCTTTCCAGGTTTCGGTATTTGCCGATCCGGCCGGCTCGTTCACCACGGCCGCGGCGATGGTGGCCAAGGTCGAAAAGGCGCTGGAGAAGAAATTCCAGCGTGCGCTCAGGGATACGAGGGTGGCTGTTTTCGGCGCCACCGGCGTCGTCGGCTTGTGCACCGCCGTCATCGCGGCAGGGGAAGGTGCCCGGGTCACACTTGTCGGCCATGACGGCATCGAACGGGTCAAGCAGATCGCGGCCGAGATCGAAAGCAGGTTCAACATCATCGTCGATGCCGCTGACGGATCGAGCGACGCCCGCAAGACAAAGCTGGTCGAGGCGAACGAAATTATCCTGGCTTGCGCCAAAGCTGGCGTCCAAGTGGTCTCCAAAGCCCAGTTGAAAGGCAATGGCCTGCTTATTGCGGCCGACGTCAACGCCGTTCCTCCGGCCGGCATCGAAGGATTGGCCGTCAATGCCAATGGCGATCCACTCGAAGCGGCAAAAGCTGTCGGCATTGGTCCGCTTGCCATCGGCAATGTCAAATATAAGGTCGAATTCGGTCTCTTCAAAAGAATGATCGAATCCGAAAAGACGATCACGCTCGGTTTTCAGGAAGCGTTTTCCCTTGCACGCGAGATTGCCAAGTAACGCCGGATCACTTTTGATCGCGGCAATTTCAGGCCGGGCGCTGGCCGCCGCCGCGCGTCGCGCCGGCTATCGTCCGCTGGTCGCCGATTTCTTTTGCGATACGGACACCGTCGCGCTCGCAGAACGCGCGACGATATTGCCAGGCGACCTGCAAGGGGGCATCGACGACGAGCGCATCGTCGACACGCTTCGGCGATTGGCTGGAGACGACCTGCCGGCCGCCATTATCCTGGGCTCTGGGTTTGAGCGGATGCCTGAGACCGTGGACGAAATCGCGCGACACTTTCCGCTCGCAGGCAATAGCGGCGCCGCAATCCGCAGGATCAAGGATCCGCAGTTGCTGGCCGACGATTGCGCCGAACTTGGCATCCCGCATCCGCAACTGCGATGGGACCAGCCGCCTGATCCGGAGAACTGGGTGGTCAAGACCGCGGGCGGCGCCGGCGGTGGGCACGTCAGACGGGCTGCCGGCGAAAGCCCGACCACCGGCCGCTACTTCCAGCGTTTCGTTGCCGGACGCAGCATCTCGGCCCTGTTCGTCGGCAATGGCCAAACCGCGCAAGTCGCGGGCTTCAGCCAACAATGGACATCCCCCTCCCCGGCAGCGCCCTATCGCTACGGCGGCGCCGTGCGGTTGAGACGCTTCGATCGCAGACAGGCGGCGGTTATCGGCGGTTGGCTCTCAAGTCTGACGCGACGCGCCGGCCTGGTCGGATTGTGCAGCGCCGATCTCATCCGCGGGCCGGATGGCTACAAATTCATCGAGATCAATCCGAGGCCGGGGGCCACCCTGGACATTTTCGACGATGTCGACGCGCCATTGATCGAAGCGCATCTGCGCGCCGCGACGGGTCAGGTCTTCCGCTTGCCGCGCTTCGTCGATTCGATGGCGTCGATGGTGACCTACGCCGCGACGCCAATCACTCACTTTCCGTCGATTGCCTGGCCTGAATGGACAGCGGACCAACAGTCGGCCGGCACCCTTCTGATTGCCGGCGACCCTGTCTGTACGGTCTTCGCGCGCGGTCCGAGCGCCCAATCGACCAAGCGGCTCATCAAGGGACAAGCCAGTCAATTGCAACTCCAATGGGAAGGAGACCGGACATGAAAGACGGTTCGGCATTCCTGAACGACAATGCACAGCGCATCGTTGACGGCATGATCAGCGACGCCGAACGCCTGCGTATCGTCGTCTCCACGGGGCCATTGGGCGAGCGCCTGAT
>NZ_RZQL01000315.1 GCF_003997935.1 Mesorhizobium sp. M7A.F.Ca.US.006.01.1.1 | reverse complement strand
GCGCTATCTCGTCATTTCCATTGCCATGGTGGCGGCGCGTCTGGTCGTCGACAACGGCCTTGTCCGGCAAGCGGCGGTTGCCGCCGGCTCCTGCTCGGTGGTGGCCAAGCGGCTGGCCGGCGTCGAAGCCGCGCTGCGCGGCCTGCCGGTGGACGGCGGACTTGCCGATGCGGTCCTGTCCGCGCCGATGGCTGAACTGTCGCCGATCGCCGACGTGCGCGGCAGCGCCGAATACCGGCTCGATGCGGTGCGAGAGATTGTTGCTCGCGCGGTGCTTGCGGCTGTGGGGCGGACGACTGGCGAAGAGGTGGCGGCATGAGCCAGGTTCAACCTGACATGCTTGAAGGAGTGCCGGACCTGGGCGCCGTTCTGCCCGCTCGCGGCCCGGAGCGCGCTGACATCGCCTTCGAGGTCAATGGCACCGCCGTCTCGGTCAATGTGCCGCCGCTGCACCGGCTGTCTCTGGTGCTGCGCGACGAACTGGGGCTGACCGGCACCAAGGTCGGCTGCGATGCCGGCGACTGCGGCGCCTGTACAGTGCTGGTCGACGGCGATCCCGTCTGCGCCTGCCTGATGTCGGCGGCTTCCGCCGCCGGGACGTCGGTGACGTCAGTCGAAGGCCTCGCCAATGGCCGGCTGTCGGCGCTGCAGGCCTCGTTCCTTGCCCATGGCGCGGCGCAGTGCGGCATCTGCACGCCGGCGCTGCTGGTCGCGGCAACGGCGTTGCTGGACAAACAGCCAAGCCCGACCGAGACCGAGGTGCAGGATGCGCTGGGCGGTATTCTCTGCCGCTGCACCGGCTACCGGAAGATCATCGCGGCGGTGATGGATGCCTCCCGGCAGACAGCAAGCCTCGATTTCCGCTTGCCTCGATCAGGCCATGCGATCGGCTCCTCGCCCGTCCGGCTTGATGGCGTGCCGAAGGTCACCGGGGCTGAGAAATTCGGCGGCGATTCCTTCCCCGCCGATGCGCTGGCCGTGCTGGTGGTCCGTTCGCCACATTACCACGCCAGCTTCGCCTTCGGTGACCTCGACGGCTGGGCGAAGGCGCATCCCGGCATAGCCGGTGTCTTCACAGCAGCCGACATTCCGGGAAAAAACTGTTTCGGCGTCATCGGCCCGTTCGCCGACCAGCCGGCGCTGGCTGAGGGGTTTGCCCGCCTTCGCGGTGAGGCGGTGGCGCTGGTTGCCGGCGAGCGTGAGGCGATGCTCGATCTCGACCTCTCGGATTTTCCGGTCCGCTGGACCGAATTGCCGCATGTTCTCCAATTCCGCGAAGCGCGCGCCGGCGGTGCCAAGCTCATTCATGAGAACAGGCCGGCAAACTTGCTGACCTCCGGCTTCGTCGAACGCGGCGATCCGGAAGCAGCGCTTGCCGGCGCGGCTTTCACCGTCTCTGGCGCCATCGACACCTCCTATGTCGAGCACGCCTATATCGAACCGGAAGCCGGCTATGCCTATCTGGACGGCGACACGCTGGTCGTCGTCGCCTGCACCCAGGCGCCCTATATGGACCGCGACGAGACGGCGAAGGTGCTCGGCCTTGCCGTCGACAAGGTGCGCATCGTGCCGACCGCGACCGGCGGTGGTTTCGGCTCCAAGCTCGACGTTTCGCTGCAGCCGCTGATCGGCCTTGTGGCGATGAAGACGGGGCGGCCGGCGGCACTCGCCTACACCCGCAACGAATCGATGATGTCGACCACCAAGCGGCATCCGGCCGAGATGAAGGCGACCATCGGCGCCGATGCCGACGGCCTTGTCACCGGCATGATCTTCGAAGGCGATTTCAACACCGGCGCCTATGCAAGCTGGGGGCCGACCGTGGCCAACCGCGTGCCGGTGCATGCGTCCGGCCCCTACGCGACGCCGAATTACCGCGCCGAAGGCCGCGCCATCCATACCCATGGGCCGATCTCCGGCGCCTTCCGTGGCTTTGGCGTGCCGCAGGCGACGATCATGCAGGAAACGCTCTATGACGAGCTGGCCGGCAAGCTCGGCATCGACAGGCTCGATTTTCGCTTGAAGAACTGCCTTCGGAACGGCTCCGAAACGGTTACCGGGCAACGCCTGGAGTCCGGCGTCGGCATTGCCGAATGCCTCGAAGCGCTACAGCCGCATTGGGTACGGGCAACAGCCGATGCGGATGCATTCAACAGTGCCAACACGGATAGAAAGCGCGGCGCTGGCGTCGCGTCCTGCTGGTATGGCTGCGGCAACACCTCGCTGCCCAACCCGTCGACAATCCGGGTCGGCATCGCGGCCGACGGCACGGTCATCCTGCACCAGGGCGCCGTCGATATCGGCCAGGGTTCGAACACGGTCATCACCCAGATCTGTGCCGACGCGCTCGGCCTGCCGCTGGAGAAATTCCAGCTGAAGAGCGCCGATACGGCCATCACTCCCGACGCCGGCAAGACCTCGGCCTCGCGCCAGACTTTCGTCACCGGCAAGGCGGCCGAAAAGGCCGGCCGTGCGCTGCGCGAAAAGATCCTGCGTTTCGCCAATGTTTCGGAAAAAGCCGCTCTGCAGCTCGACGGCCCCGCTATCGTCATCCGCGAAGGCGAAGCTGTCCGCCGCATCGACCTCGCCCCGCTCGATGTGGATGCCGAAGGCTTCGTCTTCCGCGCCGAGGAGACCTACGATCCGCCGACGCTGCCCCTCGACGCCAAGGGCCAGGGCAAACCATACGCCGTTTACGGCTATGGCGCGCAGATCGCCGAACTGGAGGTCGATCTCAAGCTCGGCACGGTGAAGCTGATCAAGATCACCGCCGCGCATGATGTGGGCAAGGCGATCAACCCGCTGCTGGCCGAAGGCCAGATCGAAGGCGGCATCGCGCAAGGCATCGGCATGGCGTTGATGGAGGAGTATATCCCCGGCCGCACCGAGAATCTGCACGACTATCTCATCCCGACCATTGGCGACGTGCCGCCGATCGAGACCATCCTGATAGAAGTTCCGGACCCGGAAGGACCCTTTGGCGCCAAGGGTTTGGGCGAGCATGTGCTGATCCCGACGGCACCGGCAATCCTCAATGCTATCCGCCACGCCACCGGCGTTCTCATCACCAAGGTTCCGGCGACGCCGACGCGTATCCGCGCTGGCATCCGCGAAAAGAATGGCATCCGCGAAAAGGAGGCACGCCGATGAGCGAGCTTGCCGAACGCTTCGAGACCCATGATCCCGGCGAGAAGCTGGTGGCGGAAAAAATCCGCTGCGATGCCTGCCCGGTGATGTGCTACATCGCAGACGGACGTACCGGCGCCTGCGACCGCTACGGCAATGTCGGCGGAAGGATCGTACGGATGGACCCGTTGACCATCCTCGACCATGCGGCCGAGACCGGCGCGGCAATCGTACCGTTCGTAGCCGAGGGCGAGGCATGGGACGGCGAGCTGGTCAACACCGGGCGCCGCTTCGTCACCGCAATCGGCGCCGGCACCACCTATCCCGACTACAAGCCGGCCCCGTTCATCGTCAGCCAGGAGGTTGAGGGCGTCGATCTCGTCACCGTCGTCACCGAAGGCATTTTTTCGTACTGCGGCGTCAAGGTGAAGATCGATACCGACCGGCATATCGGACCCGAGACGGCAATAGTCCGCGCAGCCGGCGAAGCGATCGGCCATGTCACCACAGGCGAATATGGCTCGCAGATGCTGTCGCTGGGCGGCGTGCATCATCTGACCGGCGGCTCCAAGGCCGAGGGTCGCGCGACCTGCGACGCGCTGCTCAATCTGTGCAACCGCAAGCCGGTGGAACTGGCCATCGACGGCGGCGCCACCATCATAGTCGAAGCCGGCAAAGCACCAGTCATCGACGGCAAGCAGGAACACCGCATGCGTGTCGGCTGCGGCTCGGCCACCATCGGCATGTTCGCCACGCAATGGCGCGGGCTGGTGGACGAGGTGGTGGTGGTCGACGACCACATCACCGGCGTCGTTTCCGAGCATCAGGCCGGCAAGGTGCTGGGCTGGCAGGATACGGGCATAAAGATCATCGGCCGCCGTTCGACGCCGGGCCGCTATTTCAAGGTCTCCGAACCCGGGCTGGGCTGGGGCGGCACCAGCATTTCCGACCCGCTGTCGATCCTCGGCGAGTGGAACGCCAAGAAGGGCGCGCGGCCGGGCCTGTCGCTGCTGATGGTTTCGACCACCGGCGAGCAGTTCGCGTACTATGAACTCGACGACGAGTTGAAGCCGGTGCAAAAGCCGTTTCCCGAGCGGTTGCAGAAATCGGTCGGCCTGATCGAGGACAATTGCGAGCCGGCTTTGTGCACGGTGCTGTTCATCGGCGGCGCCGGCGGCTCGCTGCGTGCCGGCGTCACGGAAAACCCGGTCAATCTCACCCGCTCGGTGCAAGGGCTGACCACATATGTCACGGTCGGCGGAGCGCCGGTCTATGTCTGGCCGGGCGGCGGCATCACGCTGATGGTCGATGTCACCAGAGTGCCGGAAGGCGCCTTCGGCTATGTGCCGACCCCCGCACTGGTGGCGCCGATCGAATTCACGCTGCGCCGCGATGACTATATCAGGCTCGGCGGCTACGAGGCCGAGATCCGCAGCGTCGAGGATATTGTCGCAAAAGGCGGTGAGTACCTGAATCCGCGCCGCGGCACTGGCGCCGAAGCCAACAATCCATGGCCGCCACTCGCGCAGCTACGTCGTGCCGGCTCGAACGGGGCCGGGTGATGAAAGGCCCGCAAGCCCACTGGCTGCAGGACGGCAAGCGGCTGCATCTCAACCACGGGCCGATCGACCTGATCGTCGAGGTTTTTGGTGAGGCGGATGAATGCCGCCAAGCCTATGAGCAAGCCGTAGCGCGGTTCCAGACGATCCTGATGGAGCTGGTCGAGGAGCTCCCCGAATTGCGGCTGCCGGCGTTTTTCCTGGCGCCGCGCACTTTCGCCGGCCCGACGGCGCGCCGCATGGAGGCAGCCGTCATGCCCCTGGCGGAATGCTTCATAACGCCGATGGCCGCCGTCGCGGGATCGGTAGCCGACGAAATGCTCGCCGCATTGCTTGCCGGTCGCAGGCTCCAGCGCGCCTATGTCAACAATGGCGGCGACTGCGCGCTCCATATCGGCAAGGGCCAGTCGAGGGACCTGGCGGTCGCCGGCACCGGCAATGGCATGGCGGACCGGATCACGATCCGCGCGGAAGATGGCGTTCGCGGCGTCGCCACCAGCGGCTGGCGCGGCCGCTCCTTCTCGCTTGGCATTGCCGACGCCGTCACCGTGCTCGCGCGGACCGGCGCCGAGGCCGATGCGGCAGCGACCCTCATTGCCAACGCGGTGGACCTGCCCGGCAATCCGGCCATCAAGCGCATTCCCGCACACGAACTGTCGCCCGACAGCGATCTCGGCGCGCGCCTGGTGACACATGGTGTCGGCACGCTTGCCCTTGGCGAAGTTGCGCGAGCGCTGGACAATGGCCTTGCCGTCGCCGAAGATTTTCGCCGGCGTGGCCTGATTGCCGGATCGGCGCTGTTTCTTGGCGGTGAGATCCGCATCAGTGGCTCGGTTGCGCTTGCTGCGCCCAACAAAAGTTCGAGGGAGGAAGTTGCCCATGCCTGAGTTTTCGATCCGCAAGATCGCGGTGCTGACCGAAGAGATTTTTCACGAGGGCGGGTCGGTGGCCAAGGTGCCGCGCCGTCGCGCCGCCGCCATGGCGCTCGTGAAGAACCCGTTCGCCGGGCGCTATGTCGAAGACCTGCAGAGCGCCATGGACGATCTGAAGCCGCTCGGCCTGTTGCTCGCCGACCGGCTGATCGCGGCGCTCGGCGGCGATGTCAAGCAGATCGACGGCTATGGCAAGGGCGCCATTGTCGGCACGGCGGGTGAGCTGGAACATGGTGCGCTCTGGCATGTGCCAGGCGGCTACGCCATGCGCGAACGGCTCGGCGACGCCAAGGCGATCGTGCCGTCGGCCAAGAAGGTCGGCGCTTTCGGTTCGAAGCTCGACGTGCCGCTCGGCCACATCAACGCCGCCTATGTGCGCAGCCATTTCGACGCTATGGAAGTCGGCATCAGCGACGGGCCGCGCCCTGACGAAATCCTGTTCTGCCTCGCCATGACCTGTGGCCCGCGCATCCACAATCGCATGGGTGGTCTAGCGGCCGATGATATCAAAGCCTGGGATGGCTTGCGGTGAGCGGCGAGGACAATCTGCTCAAGCTGGTCGAGGTCGAGGCGCCGGACGACCAGGATTACCTGCTGCAGGAGCAGGTCGGCTTCATCCTGCGCAAGGCGCATCAGCGCCATGTCGCGATCTTTGCCGCGCATATCGGCGATCTGACGCCGCCGCAATTCGCGGCGTTGGCCAAGCTGCGTGACGTCGGCGAGACCTCGCAGAACCAGCTCGGCACGCTGATCGCGATGGATGCAGCGACGGTGAAGGGCGTCATCGACCGGCTGAAGGCGCGCGGCCTGGTCGAGCTTTCCAAGCATGAGGTCGACAAAAGGCGGCTGCTGGTCAATCTGACCGCGGCAGGCCGCGATGCCATCGAGCGCCTGATCCCGCTGGCGCGCGAGATCACCCAGGAGACGCTGGCGCCGCTCTCGGCCAAGGAGATCGCCACCTTCATGAAATTGCTAGCCAAGCTGGCGTAGCGGCGGCGAGGTCCTTTCCTCTCCCTCCGGAGGAGGGAGAGGTGGCGCTGCGGAGCAGCGACGGAGTGGGGGAACCACCTGGCAACCGCCGCCAACGAATATTGAAAGGGGACCACGGC
>NZ_RZQL01000314.1:5673-6756 GCF_003997935.1 Mesorhizobium sp. M7A.F.Ca.US.006.01.1.1 | reverse complement strand
ACCTTGCCTTTGTTTCTCTCGATAACCAGGCCGTTGCGCTCGTTCTCGGTGCTGGCCTTATCCAGTTCCGCATTGAGGAATTTGCCCGGCCGATGTTCGATTTTCGCAATACGGCCGCGCGCTGGGGCGCGGTTCACGTGGCAGGAGAAGACGTTCATGAACACCGAGATGCGGGTCATCTCGGCATTGCCGAGGCCGAGTTCGCGCGGCGGCACGGCGGGTCCGACCGCCGAGATGATGCCGTCGGCGGGGCTGACCACCAAGCGGTCGTCGACCGGCGTGACGCGCTCGGGATCGCGGAAGAAATAGACGCACCAGGCCGTCAGGATCAGACCGATCCAGAACAGGATCGAGGAGAAATAGCCGAGGAAAAGCGTCGCCGCGCCAAAGGCCGCGATGAAGGGATAGCCTTCGCGATGGATCGGTACGAATGCGTTCTTGACCGTATCGACAAGGCTCATCTGTTAAAAACAGGCTCCGTTTCCAAGTCCGGCCTCAATAGCCGAAAGCCCCCCTCGCCGCAACGCAACAATAGGGAAGGCCGCATTGGACGCAGTTGGCAGGGGCCGCGATCCGCTTGCCCGGTCAGTGTCGTTGTCGGCAGAATTCGGGACACCGACGGTTCAAGGCACGGGAAAAGGTTGCCCGTCCTTGATCCCAAATCCGAAGACGTTCTGAAGCCCGTACCGGCCAGGTGCTCAGCGTCGAAGCGCCGGCACCTGGCATCGGTTGGCCGTAACGGCTTTGCTACAGTCCGGGAACCCGCTGATAGTTGGCGATGTCGGCCCGCACGCCGAGCCGGGCGATCGTCTCCTGCGGGTTGAAAGCGATGCGCTCGTGCGCTGCCTTGACGATCGGCACGACATTGTCGACGGCCGCCTGGCTTTCCCATTCGACGATGGTGACGAGGTTGAATTCGCCCGGCCCCGAGAATTGCTCGAGCAGGAAATCCTGCACGAAGCCCTGTTGCAGGCGCAGCAATTCATGCGTTGTCCTGACCTTGGCGAGTATCTCCTCGCGGGCGGCGGCCGGCACGACGAACTTGTCCACCCTGAACACGCTGCCGCCGTCAACGTTCTGATT
>NZ_RZQL01000314.1:0-5663 GCF_003997935.1 Mesorhizobium sp. M7A.F.Ca.US.006.01.1.1 | reverse complement strand
GTTCTGATTTGTCTTGCTCATTTCGATTGCTCCGTTCCTGGATCCTGGTGTTTTGGGCTCCAGGAACGGCCTACAATCTCAACTTAAGTTGAGGTCAAGCGCAAAAATCAGCTCACACGCCGAACCTTCAATTCACCTCAGACGTGCGCCGGCGAACGATGACGCCGAGCTCGTCGCCCTCGCGGGCGATGCGGAGGCGCTCCTCGGCCTCGGTCGCCTCGCGCTGGCGGTCCCACATCGAGGCGTAGAGGCCATGCTTGCGCATCAGCTCGGCATGGGTGCCGCGCTCGGCGATCTGGCCGTCCTGCAGCACGATGATCTCATCGGCCGTGATCACCGTCGACAGGCGGTGGGCGATGACGATGGTGGTGCGGCCCCGGCTGACCAGGTCGAGCGCTGCCTGGATCTCCTGCTCGGTGTGGCTGTCGAGCGCCGAGGTCGCTTCGTCGAGCATCAGGATCGGCGGCGCTTTCAGGATGGTGCGGGCGATCGCCACGCGCTGCTTCTCGCCGCCCGAAAGTTTCAGCCCGCGTTCGCCGACCATCGACTTGTAGCCATCGGGCAATCGCTCGATGAACGGACCGATCTGGGCAAGTTCGGCGGCCTTGCGCATATCCTCCTCGCTGGCGCCGATGCGGCCGTAGCGGATGTTGTAGGCGATGGTGTCGTTGAACAGCACGGTGTCCTGCGGCACCATGCCGATCGCCCCGCGCAGGCTCTCCTGCGTCACGTCCCTGATATCCTGGCCGTCGATCAGCACCTGGCCGCCCTGCACATCGTAGAAGCGGAACAGAAGCCGCGAGATGGTCGACTTGCCGGCACCCGAGGGCCCGACGATGGCGACGGTCTTGCCGGCCGGCACCTCGAAGCTGATGCCCTTCAGGATCTTGCGGTTCGGATCATAGGAGAAATGCACGTCGCGGAACTCGACCTTGCCGGCACTGACGGCGAGCGGCCTGGCTTCCGGTTTGTCGACGATCTCCTGCGGCACATCCAAAAGGTCGAACATCTGCTCGATGTCGGTCAGCCCCTGGCGGATTTCGCGGTAGATGAAGCCGATGAAATTGAGCGGCACCGACAGCTGCATCAGCATGGCGTTGATGAAGACGAAGTCACCGACCGTCTGCGTGCCGGCCTGCACTTCAAGCGCCGACATGCACATGACGATGACGGTGCCGAGGCCGAAGATGATGCCCTGGCCGAAATTCAGCCAACCAAGCGAGGTCCAGATGCGCGTCGCCGCGACCTCGTAGCGTGCCATCGAGCGGTCGAAGCGCTCGGCTTCCATGCTTTCGTTGTTGAAATATTTGACCGTTTCGTAATTGAGCAGCGAGTCGATCGCCTTGGTGTTGGCGTCGGTGTCGCTGTCGTTCATGTCGCGGCGGATCGAGATGCGCCAGTCGCTGGCGCGGACGGTGAACCAGACATAGACCCAGACGGTGACCGCGACGACGACCACATATTTCCAGCCATAGGTGTAGGCGAAGATGCCGGTGGTCAGCGCGAATTCGAGGATGGTCGGCGCCGTGTTGAGCATGATGAAGCGCACGATCGTCTCGATGCCCTTGGTACCGCGCTCGATGATGCGCGACAGGCCGCCGGTGCGACGCTCCAAGTGGAAGCGCAGCGACAGCTGGTGCATGTGGACGAAGGTGCGGAAGGCGAGTTGGCGCACGGCATATTGGCCGACGCGGGCAAACAGCGCATCCCTTAGCTGATTGAAGCCAAGCTGCACCAGGCGCACGACATTGTAGGCGACGACCAGCATGACCGGCGCCAGCAGGAAACTCGGCAGCGGCGGCGCCGATTTGGCGTCGCCGGCCAGCGCGTCGGTCGCCCATTTGAAGAAATAGGGACCGGCGACCAGCGTCAGCTTGGCGACGACCAGCAGAAGCGTCGCCCAGGTGACCCGGGCTCTCAGATCGGCGCGATCCGCCGGCCACATATAGGGCCACAGATTGAGCAGCGTCTTGAAGGTCGAGGAGTCGGAGACAGTTTTTTCGGCCATTTCTAGTGCCTTCTTCTTATGTCTTTTTGACCATGATCCCTGGACAAACTGAAACAGTTTGTCCGAGAAAACCGGGCTCCACTTTTCGGGGTCATGGTCTAGCGGCCAGAGCAGCAGGAATTGACGAGCGCGGCCACCGATGCGGAGACATCGGCAAGTGCGGCACGGTCGACCTCGTAGCGCGAGCGCTGACGGTCAGGTTCGAACCGGACCAGCCCGGCTTCGACCAGTATCTTCAAATGTTGTGACACAGTGGACTGCGCCAGATCGAAACGGTCGACGACCTCGCGGCAGCAGCAGGAGTTGCTGGTCGACAGGTATTTCAGGATTTCGATCCGAGCCGGGTGCGAAAGTGCTGCCAGCCGGGTGGCAACGGCTCGGCTGTCCGGGGCGCAGCCGGGTATACCTATTTCAGCTAGGGATTCGCTCATCGTCCATCGGCGATAAACGATGGTCGCCACTGCCGCAAGCTACTCTTCTGGGCAGAGCAGATAGCGGCTAACGCTGTGAACTGGACTTCTCGATCCCCGGGATGCCGGCAATCCGTTCAGCCAGGAAGTCGACCATCAGGCGGACCCTTGCAACGTCCGCGCGCTCCGGGACAATCAGCATGTTCAAAGGGGCGGACGGCAGCGAATAGTCATCCAGTATCGTCTCGAGCAGGCCCGCCGCCAAAAGATCGTCGACAAGCCATCGATGAGCCGGTGCGACCCCTCGACCCGCGACCAAAGCCTCGCGCGCGGCAAGCCCATGGTCGACACGCAGTCGCCCCGCGAAAGGCACCATATGACGCTCGCCTCCGGCGCCCTGCAAAGCAAGAGTTTGACTGCCCGCCACGTTCGACATCCGGATGCCCTCATGTCCAGACAGGTCCGACGGGACAGCCGGTCTGCCTCGCATCGCCAGATAATCCGGCGATGCCACGAGCAGGCGCCGCGATAGGCCGAGGGCCCGCAGCCTCAACGAGCTGTCCGTGAGCGGCCCCAAGCGAAGCGCGATATCGACGCCTTCCCGGACGAGATCGACACGCTCATCGGTGAGGCTGAGGTCAACTCCGATGTCGGGATACCGGTCCTGAAAGGCGAAGATGAGCCGGCTGGTGTGCAAGACCCCGAAAGCGGCCGTACAAGATATCCGGACGGTGCCAGCCGGCGCGCCACGTGCGCCCCGCGCTTCGTCGCCGGCCTGCTCGACAAGGCGCAAGATCTGGACGCTGTTAGCATAGTACCGGCTACCCTCATCGGTCAGCGTGACCCGCCGAGTGGTCCTGCTGAGCAAAGGCACACCCACTGCCTCTTCAAGCTCTTGCAAATGCCGCGTGACCGTCGATTGTCCGATACCCAGTTCACCGGCAACCAACGACAGATTGCCCCGTTCCGCAACGCGAACGAAGGTGCGCATACGTTCGAGGGTGATATCCGATTTATCCATTATCCGGCACAATCTTATGCATTACGAATGCGTAGCGGATTACGTCGATACTGCCTAGCTAAGGGACCAGTTTTTCAATCCTCGGAGTCCCCGCATGAAAATCCTGCTTGTCTTCGCTCATCCCGAATCGCGCTCGCTCAACGGCGCGCTCCGCGACGTCGCCATCAGAGAACTCGAGGCACAAGGCCACGAAGTGCGGGTGACGGACCTGTACGCCCAAGGTTGGAAATCAGCGGTTGATCGGGCCGACTTTCCGGTTTTGGCGCCGGACGCGCGGCTGATGCCTGCCGCAGCATCAAAGAAGTCTTTCGAGACCGACGCGCTGACAGAGGACGTCAAGGCCGAGATCGCAAAGCTGCTATGGGCGGATGCCCTGATTCTCCAGTTTCCGCTCTGGTGGTTTGCCATGCCGGCGATCCTCAAGGGCTGGGTCGACAGGGTCTTCGCCTACGGCTTCGCTTACGGTGTGGGTGAGCATAGCGACAAACGATGGGGCGACCGCTACGGCGAAGGAACCTTGATGGGCAAGCGCGCAATGCTGATCGTGACCGCCGGCGGCTGGGAGGAGCACTATGCCCCTCGTGGCGTCAACGGACCAATTGATGATCTGCTGTTCCCGATCAACCACGGCATGCTCTACTACCCGGGCTACGACGTCCTTCCGCCATTCGTCGTCTACAGCGTCGACCGCTTCGGTGAAGCCGACTTCGAACCCACAGCCGAGCGCCTGCGCGAGAGGATGAGGACGCTCGCGACCACGCAACCCATCCCCTATCGCCGGCAGAATGGCGGCGACTACTTGATTCCGAGCATGAAGCTACGCCCCGACCTAGGTGATCCGAACATGATCGGATTCAAACTGCACCTGAGCGGCTCAACGAACTAGCTGACGTCGGCCTTTGGATGGCCTGGACTAGTTGGTCTTGGCTGGCGCTTTCGTTGCCTGTTCGCCCATCGCCTTGAGGTCGGCGGCTTCGCCTTCCTTCGACTTTTCCGGGACCTTGAACACCTGCCCCGGCCAGATGCGGTCGGGATCGCTGATCTGGTCCTGGTTGGCGAGGTAGATGGTCGAAAAGCGCACGCCATGGCCATAGACACGCCGCGAGATCCGCCACAGCGTGTCATTGCGGCGGATGATGACGGCGCCGTCGGCATGTTCAAGCTTGGGCGCCACGGTCTCGGGCACATCGCTTGGCGGCGTCGCCTCCGCCACAACGGCCGGAGCCTCGGTGGCGGGAGCAGGCGTCGTGGCCGGGGCCGTTTCGGCCGCGGCCGGCGCCTCGGCGGCGGCCGGTGCGGCCGGCTTGGGCTGAACGGGCTTCGACTCCGAGGGTGCCACGGCGGCGACCGTTTCGCCGGGCTCTCGCTCGAATGGTACGGCCGCGCGGGCCACAACAGTCACACCGTCGGCATCGAGGCCGTCGACATGGATTGTGTAGCTGCCGACCGGAATGTCGCGCGTCGCCTCGACCAGGAAATGACCGTCCGTCGACGTTTGCGCGTCACCGAGCAGGATGTCGTTGGCATAGGCGCGCACCTTGCGGCCGGCATCGGCGAGGCCGGCGACAAAGATCTTGCTGCCGTCGATCTCGACCGCCTCGACGACGATCTTGGGCTCGGTCACGCCTGCAGCGGGCGGCGTCGCCGGCGCTGCAGGAGCCGGTGCTGCGTCGACCACGGCTGGCACTGGGGCGGCTGGTGCCGGAGCGGTTGCGGGCGCTTCGGCTGCGGGAGCAGCCGGCGCGACGGCCGGAGCAGCCGGCTTTGTCTCGGGCGCCGGAACGGTCAGCAATTCGGCCGGCTTGCCCGGCTCCTCGACCATGGCCAGCACCTGGCCGGCCGCATCCTTGGGAACCGAAACGACGGCGGTCTGCACCGAGGGCGTTACGACATCGCCCGTGGTCGCGCGCAGCGCGATCGTATAATCGCCGGGCTTCAGCGGATCATCGAGAATGATAACGAAGGCACCATCGGGACCAGCGACCGTCGAGCCAAGCACCGTCGAGCCGTTGAGGATCTCGACCTTGGCGTTGGGCGCCGCGTTGCCGGCGACGACAATCGAGCCATTGCTTTCGACGCGCACGACATCGAAGGACGGTGCGACCGGACCGGCCGCAGCCGGCGCCGCCGCGTCCGCGGCCGGTGCTGCCGGTGCCGTTGCCTGGGGCACCGCGGCGGGAGCCGCAGGGACCTCCGCTGGGGGCAGCCGCGCTTCGGTGCCGGG
>NZ_RZQL01000313.1 GCF_003997935.1 Mesorhizobium sp. M7A.F.Ca.US.006.01.1.1 | reverse complement strand
GGCCGGCACCGCCACTCTGGTACTCTCGGGAACAAGCACCTACACGGGCGCGACCACGGTAAGCGCCGGCACGCTGCACATCGCCGGCACGGGCTCGATCATCAGCGACACCGACGTGGCCAGCGGGGCGAGCCTGGTCAATGAGGGCATGGCCCACAACGTCACCAACGCCGGCACCAGTTCCAATAGTGGCAACATCGCGTCGCTCGACAACACCGGCGGCACGTTCGACAACAAGACGGGCGGCGTCGTCAGCGGCACGGCCGATATCTCCGGTGGCGCCGTCACCAACGAGGGATCGATCCAGGGACTGTCCACCATCTCGGGCGGCTCGCTCGGCAATAGCGGCATCCTGGCCGGGGTCGCCAACCAGGTCGGCGGTACCTTCAACAACCTCACCGGCGGCACGGCGGATGCCGTGACGAATGTTGGCACCGGCAGCAATGCCGGCACCATTGCGTCGCTAGACAACACGGGCGGCACGTTCGACAACAAGGCCGGCGGCATCGTTAGCGGCACGGCCGATATCTCCGGTGGCGCCGTCACCAACGAGGGATCGATCCAGGGACTGTCCACCATCTCGGGCGGCTCGCTCGGCAATAGCGGCATCCTGGCCGGTGTCGCCAACCAGGCCGGCGGCACCTTCAACAACCTCATCGGCGGCACGGCGGAAGCCGTGACCAATGTTGGCACCGGCAGCAATGCCGGCACCATTGCGTCGCTCGACAACACGGGCGGCACGTTCGACAACAAGACGGGTGGCACCATCAGCGGCACGGCCGATATCTCCGGTGGCGCTGTCACCAATGAGGGATTGATCCAGGGACTGTCCACCATCTCGGGCGGCTCGCTCGGCAATAGCGGCATCCTGGCCGGGGTCGCCAACCAGGTCGGCGGCACCTTCAACAACCTCATCGGCGGCACGGCGGAAGCAGTGACCAATGTTGGCACCGGCAGCAATGCCGGCATCATCGCGTCGCTCGACAACACGGGCGGTACGTTCGACAACAAGACGGGTGGCACCGTCAGCGGTCTGACCTCCGTCACCGGCGGCACGGTCAACAACGAAGGCACGCTTGCCGGCAATGCCGAGATCGGCAGTGCAGGAACGCTGGTGCTCAAGAACGGCAGCGTTACCGGCAGCGTCAACGATAGCGGCCTGCTCACGGGCGTCGGCAGCGTCGGTAACACCACCATCAAATCAGGCGGCACTGTCGCACCGGGCGCGAATGGCGTGGGTACGCTCGCGGTGAACGGTAGCTTCACGCAGGACGTTGGCTCGACCTACCAAGTGGTGGTGGATCCCGCCTCGAATGTCTCCAACGCCATCGTGGCCACCAAGGCGGCCGACATCACGGGCGCCACGCTCAACGTCACCAAGACAACACCGGGCACGCCCTATCAATTGGGCGCGCAATACACCGTACTGACGGCCAGCGAGGGGGTGACGGGAACCTACGACCTCACCGGCGACACCGCGCTCTCGGCCTTCGCGGGCCTGACCGATGTCTACGATACCAATCATGTCTACCTGAAGGTGGCACAGACGACCTCCTTCACCTCTCTAGGCGGTACCTACAACCAGACCTCGACAGCCGCTGGCCTGCAATCGCTGCCGGAGGACAACGCACTGCTCTCGCAACTGGCGCTGGGCCTGCCCGACGATGCCGCCGCCAGAGCCGCCTTCGACCAGCTTTCGGGCGAGATCCATCCCTCCATCGCCGGACAGATGATCGAGGACAGCCGCTTCGTGCGTGACGCCGCGCTGGACAGGCTCACCGACGCCTTCTGCGGCGTCGGCCATGGTGCTGACACCAACCAACCCGATGCCGGCGGCATCGCTACCACCGGGGCCTGCTGGGTGAACCCCGACCGCATCGTGGCTTGGGGCCATGGCTTCGGCTCCTGGGGCCAGTTCGGCTCGGACGGCAACGCCGCCTCGATGTCGCGGAGCATCGGCGGCTTCATCACCGGTCTCGATGCACCCGTTGGCGATGACTGGCGCGCTGGCGTCCTGGCCGGCTATAGCCAGTCGAACTTCAGCGGCAGTGGCTCGTCCGCTACCAGCAACGACTACACCCTCGGCCTCTATGGTGGGCGTCAGTGGGATGCCCTCTCGCTCAAGCTCGGTGCTGCCTATAGCTTGCATGACATCGACACCGACCGAGCGCCGCTGGTGCCGGGCATCGGCCTCGGCCGCGCCAGTGCCTCCTACCTTGCCGGCACGGCGCAGGCTTTCGGGGAACTGGCCTATCGCTTCCAGTTGGGCGGGCTGGATCTCGAACCCTTCGCTAATCTCGCCTTCGTCAACCAGCATGTCGACGACTTCCGCGAAACCGGCGGCGATGCGGCGCTGTGGGCGCGCAGCCAGAGCCAGAATGTCGGCTTTTCGACGCTCGGCCTGCATGCGGCAACGAGCTTCGAGGTCGGCTCGATTCCGGTGACCGCCAAGGCTGCCATCGGCTGGCAGCACGCCGTCGGCGATGTCCAACCCTCGACGACGTTCAACTTCGCCGGAGGCAGCCCCTTCACCACAAACGGCCTGCCGATCGCGCGGGATGCAGCGGTGATGGATGCGGGGCTCGATTTCCAGCTCACGCATAACACCGCGCTGGGCATCAGCTATGGCGGACAGTTCAGCAGCAAGCGCACCGACCAGAGCGTGAGGGGGACGCTGAGCGTGCGGTTTTAGGCCTTGGGACGGGGACGTTCCCGCCCGCTCTGCCCAATGGCAGGTCGGCAGCGGCAAGCTTCGAGGGCGAGTTCTCCAGCGCTGTCAGGTCCTGTTTCAATGCCCGAACGCGAGCGGCGGCGCCAGTCGGTCGCGCCGCAGCCAGCGCGCCAGCAGCAGCGCGGCCACCACGGCCAGCCCGTCGACAGGCCAATAGCCGATCGCGGCATGGATCATCCGCACCTTGGTGTCGTGCAGGCCGCGCAGCATGCGGTGCGGGTGCGATAGAGAAGCGTGGGCGGGTTCAGTTGGTGCTGGTTGTGGCGGTGAACCCGCACTGCTTCTGTTCCATATCGATCTGCTTCGTGATGCGGACGGCGTTCTGAGCGTAAGCCTCCGTCACGGAGCCGCTATTGACGGTCTTGTCCTTCAGCGGACTGGCGGCTGCGCAGAGGTGGAAAACATGCGGCTCCGCTGCCTTCGCGGCGCCGTTTTCCGGCGCAATCCAATACACGAAATCCAGACCGTTGGGGTGGCTCGCGTCTTTCGTTGCCGCGGCCACCGTGGCGGAGTCCGTGGCGATCTGCTGCGCCTGGGCAGCGACATCGGGCGAACAGGCTGTGGTGGGCTGCCCCGACTTGATCTGGGTCGCGCACGCGTTCATGTCCTGGGTGTACTGCTCGACCGACGGGGGTTTGAAGCTGACCCCCGTGACCGTCGCGAGCAAGGCCAGCACAGCGCCCAGGCCGCCGGCAACCTTCTTGGTCTGCGGATCCATGTTCTTGTCGGTGAGGATCAGGAAAACCAGCGGGAGGAAGGCGATCAGCGTGATGATTGCGCCGAGCTGGTTTTGGAAGAAGAACCTGGCCGGATCGGATGCATGGGCCGGATCGTGCCGATTGGCAGCCTTCCAGAGCAAGTTGCCCGCGATTGCGAAAATCGCGATTCCGACCAGAATTCCGATCAGCAGCGGCAGGTTTCCGTGGTCGAACTTGTTCTGGCGAAACAGAATAATCCCGTAGATCTCGCCGCCAATGGCGACAATCCACGCGAGTGCGGCGAAAAGGCGAAGACGCGTGGCGGAGGACTTCTGGCCCTGCGTTGCCTGCCAATCCTTGGTAACGTCCGGCTTGTTGTCGGTCATGGCCAGCTCTCCTGATGTCAAACGTCTTCGTCACCTGACTTAGGGAACGCGATGAAATATGAGCGCTACAGCGTGCTACATCCCATCCATATTGCGCCGAAGTGAATGCGTCCATCCCCACGCGAGCAGGTACCGATGCGTATGAGGGCTTCTTTTCTCCTGGCTGTCGGGCAGACGGTCGCCGGCTAACCGGCGATTGTTCTGCCTTCAAGGCCCAAACGCCAAGGGCGGCGCCAGTCGGTCGCGCCGCAGCCAGCGCGCCAGCAGCAGCGCGGCTACCACGGCCAGCCCCGTCGACAGGCCGATCCAGATACCGACGCCATGCAGGCCGAAATGGAAGGCGAGCAGCACGCCGAGCGGCAGGCCGACGCCCCAATAGCCGATCGCGGCATAGATCATCGGCACCTTGGTGTCGTGCAGGCCGCGCAGCATGCCGGCGGCCACCGCCTGGGCGCCGTCGAAGACCTGGAACAGCGCCGCGAAGACCAGGAACGACACGGCAAGTTCGATTACCCTGGCATTGGCCGGGTTGCCCAGATCGATGAAGGCGCTGATCAGCGGATGCGGCCACAGGATCATCACCAGCCCCATCAGCGCCATGAACGAGACGCCGATGACGAAAGCGGTCCAGCCGGCGCGCGAAACGCCTTCCGGATTACCGGCGCCGTGCGCAAGGCCGACGCGCACCGTCACCGCCTGGTTGAGGCCGAGCGGCACCATGAAGGAGATCGAGGCGATCTGGATGGCAATCGCGTGCGCGGCCAGCGAATCCGCATCAATCAGGCCCATCAGCAGCGCCGCCGCATTGAAGATCGTCACCTCGAAGGCGAGGATGCCGGCAATCGGCATGCCGAGCCGCAGCAGACCCTTGAAGCGCGGCCAGTCGGACCGCCAGAAGCGCCCGAATAGCCGGTAGCGCCGGAACTTCTTCTCCAGCATCACCACAGCCGCCATGCCGACGAACATCAGCGTGCTCGACAGCGAGGTGGCAAGGCCTGACCCGGCAATGCCCATTGCCGGCACGCCGAGATTGCCGAACATGAACACCCAATTGAAGAAGACGTTGCAGGCGACGGCGACGAAGACGATGACCAGCGCCCAGCCCGGCCGTTCCAGCGCCGAGATGAACGAGCGCAGCACGATATAGCCGTAGAACGGCAGCACCGCCCATTCGAGCCAGCGCAGATAGATGCCGGCCTGATGCGCCAGCACCGGGTCCTGGCCCATGGCCAATAGAATGCCTTCACCGTGCCAAAGCACGAGCCAGATCGGGATCGAGATCAGGATCGCCAGCCACAGGCCCTGACGCACGGTGCGGCGCAGGTCGCGCACGGAATAGCGGCGGCGGCCAAGCTCGGTGGCGATCATCGGCGAGGTCGCCAGCATCAGGCCGAGGCCGAAAATCAGCGGCATGAAATAAAGGTTGGCGCCAAGCGCGCCGCTGGCTAGCGTATCCGGGCCCAGACGACCCATCATCATGACGTCGGTGGCCGTCATCGCGGTCTGGCCGAGATTGGTCAGCACCATCGGCCAGGCAAGCGCCAGCGTCGCCCTGATCTCCTGACGCCAAAGATTTTCCGGCGCGCGAGCGCCGGCTTCGATCGCAGACATTGTTCCGCTCTTTCCAGCTACGGCACGTCGGCCAGAGCCGGAAGCCGCATGTCAAACGGCAAAACCTTCGGTTTCGCGGCGTTTGCGCCAGCTTCTGGACGAAATGCGACATGAAGGCAAGAGAGGAGGGACGGGAACGGATTGAGCCAGGGACCGGCCCCGATGCTCTAGCGGATCGCGTCCAGCATCCGCCGCTGGCGGTGCATCTCGAGGAAAACCTTGTAGTCGCGCTCGAAACGCCCTGATGATTTCGGGTTCGACGGGCGCGTCCGGCCGCCTTGCTGCATGGCAAGACAGGCCGCGTTGAGGTCGGGAAACAGCCCGGCCGCGGTGGCGGCGATCATGCCGGTGCCGAGCAGTACCGCCTCGTCGGCCAGCGGCTCGATCACCGTGCAGCCGGTGGCGTCGGCATAGAGTTCCATCAGCAGCGGGTTCTTGGTGTGACCGCCGGTGACATGCAGCGTGTCGATCAGATAGCCGTTCTCGTTCAGCGCTTCCAGGACGTGGCGCACGCCGAGCGCGATGCCGACGGCGGTGCGCCAGTAAAGCTTGCACAGACTGTCGAAGGAGGAGTCCAGCGTCAGCCCGCTGACGACGCCGACGGCATGCGGATCGGCGAGCGGTGAGCGGTTGCCATGAAAGTCGGGCAGCACATGCAGCCTTGCGGCGAGGTTGTCGCCCTCGGTGGCGCGCAGCTCGGCGACACGCCTGGCGATCTTCGCGTGCATGGCGGCATCCGGCTCGCCGCCGGCGCCGTGCCAGCGGATGATGTGGTCGAGCAGGGCGCCGGTCGCCGACTGGCCGCCTTCCGACAGCCATAGCCTGGGCAGCGCCGCGCCGTAGTACGGCCCCCAGACGCCGGCGAAGGGCTGCGGATCCGGCGACATCGCCATGACGCAGCTCGACGTGCCGGCGATCAGCGCCAAATGCCGGCCGATATCCTGCTCGTCGCCGGCAAAGCCGCCGAGCACGCCAAGCGCGCCGGCATAGGCATCGATGACGCCGGCGCCGACCCGGCATTTTTCGCTCAAGCCAAGCTCGGCCGCCGCTTGCGCCGTCAATCGGCCGATATCGGTGCCCACCGGGCTGGCCTTTTCCGGCAGGTTGCCGTGCTCGAATAGATCGCCGAGGCCGACGAGTTCGAAGAAATCGCGCCGCCAGCCTGTCTCCTCATGCGCCAGATAGGTCCATTTGGCGGTCAGCGTGCATTGCGAGCGGGCCAGCGAGCCCGTCGCTTGCCAGGTCAGGAAATCGGTCAGGTCGAATAAATAGCCGGCTTCATTCCACGTCTGCGGCAAATTGCGCTTCAGCCACATCAGCTTCGGCGTCGCCATTTCCGGCGACATGACGCCGCCGATGTAATTGAGCAC
>NZ_RZQL01000312.1 GCF_003997935.1 Mesorhizobium sp. M7A.F.Ca.US.006.01.1.1 | reverse complement strand
GCCCGAAATGCGGCACCGGCAATCTGTCGCTGAAGCTCGGCAAGTTCGGCGCCTTTGTCGGCTGCTCCAACTATCCCGAATGCTCCTTCACCCGCCAGCTCGGCGACGCCGCCAACCCCAATGGCGAGAATGGCGGCGGCGAGGACGGCACCAAGGTCATCGGCAAGGATCCCTACACGTCAGAGGAAATCACTCTGCGCAGCGGCCGCTTCGGCCCCTATCTGCAGCGTGGCGACGGCAAGGAAGCCAAGCGCTCCAGCCTGCCCAAGGGCTGGACAGCAGAGTCGATCGACCACGAGAAGGCGCTGGCGCTGCTGTCATTGCCGCGTGATGTCGGCCAGCATCCGGAATCCGGCAAGCTGATCTCGGCCGGGCTCGGCCGCTACGGTCCGTTTGTGCTGCATGACGGCACATACGCCAATCTCGAAAGCATCGAGGACGTGTTCTCGATCGGCCTCAACCGCGCCGTGTCGGTGATCGCCGAGAAGCAGCTGAAGGGCAAGGGCGGCCGCAATGGCGGCACTGCCGCAGCGCTGAAGGAGCTTGGCGACCATCCCGACGGCGGCGGCAAGATCGTCGTGCGCGACGGCAAATACGGGCCATACGTGAATTTCGGCAAGGTCAACGCCACCCTGCCCAAGGGCAGGGATCCGCAGTCGGTGACCATCGAGGACGCGCTGGCGCTGATTGCCGAGAAGGAAGCCAAGGGCGGCGGCGGCAAAAAGCCGTTCCGCAAGGCGGCAGCGGCCAAGGCGCCCGCAACCAAGAAAACGGCGGCCAAAAAGCCGGCTGCGAAGAAGCCGGCCGCGAAGAAAAAAGGGTAGGACAGCGTGGCGCGCAAGATCACCGGTAGAACCCACGGCGATCCGCGCACCGCCGACACCAGGGCCAAGGTCAAGGACGACTATCGGCCGTCGCGTGACGAAATCCTGCGCTACATTGCCGAAAATCCCGATCGCGCCGGCAAGCGCGACATCGCCAAGGCGTTCGCGCTGCGCGGCGACGACCGCATCTGGCTGAAGGACATTTTGCGCGACCTGCAGGACGAAGGCGTCCTCACCAAGGAGCGCAAGGGGCTGGCCCGCGTCGGTGCCCTGCCCCATGTCACGGTCCTCGATATTTTCGACCGCGATGCCGATGGCGTGCTGTTGGCGCGCCCAACCGAACACACAGCCAATGGACCGCCACCCATTGTTTCCATCCGCCTGTCGCGCAGCGGTGGTGGACCGGCGCCGGGCATTGGCGACCGCGTGCTGGCCAAGACCTTTCCCGCCGACGAGACGAATGTCGCCCTGGGTGGCCCCGCCTACACCGGGCGCGTGGTGAAGATTTTCGAAAAACGCACCGACGCCGTGCTCGGTATCTTTCGCATCCTGCAGGACGGCACCTTCCGCATCGAACCGGTGGAACGGCGCCAGCCCGAACTGATCGTCGACAAGGAATTCCAGAACGGCGCCAGGAATGGCGACCTGGTCGAGGTCGAGCCGGCGCGAGCCTCCCGTTTCGGCTTGCCGAGAGCCAAGGTGCTCACCGTGCTGGGCTCTCTGACCAGCGAAAAGGCGGTCTCTATGATCGCCATCCATGCGCACGACATTCCGCATATCTTCCCGGCCGACGTCATCGCAGAATCCGAAGCCGTCAAACCGGCGACGCTTGACCATCGCGAGGATTGGCGCGACCTGCCGCTGGTCACCATCGATCCGGCCGACGCCAAGGACCATGACGACGCGGTCTTCGCCGCGCCGGACCTCGACGAGAAGAACCCGGGCGGCGTGGTCGCCACCGTCGCCATCGCCGATGTCGCCGCTTATGTGCGCTACGGCACGGCACTCGACCGCGAAGCGCTGAAGCGCGGCAATTCGGTCTATTTCCCGGATCGTGTCGTGCCGATGCTGCCCGAGCGCATCTCCAACGATCTCTGCTCGCTGCGCGAAGGCCAGGACCGTCCGGCATTGGCAGTGCGCATGATCTTTTCGGCCGAGGGCCGCAAGCTCAGGCATACCTTCCATCGCGTCATGATGAAGTCGGCGGCAAAGCTCGCCTACCAACAGGCTCAGGCGGCGATCGACGGTGCGCCGGACGACAAGACAGGCCCGATCCTCGAAACCGTGCTGAAGCCACTGTGGGACGCCTATGCGATCCTGAAGCGCGGCCGCGATGGCCGCCAGCCGCTCGAACTCGATCTGCCGGAGCGCAAGATCGTGCTCAAGCCGGACGGCACCGTCGATCGCGTCATCGTGCCGGAGCGGCTCGATGCCCACAGGCTCATCGAAGAATTCATGATCCAGGCCAATGTCGCGGCGGCCGAGACGCTCGAAGCGAAGAAGCAGGAACTGGTCTATCGCGTCCATGACGCGCCATCGCTGGCCAAGCAGGAATCGCTGCGCGAGTTCCTGCAGACCTTGGGCCTGTCACTTGCGCGCGGCGCGCAGATGCAGCCAAGCCAGTTCAACGGCATTTTGGAGCGCGTGCGCGGCGCCGACAATGAAGGCCTGGTCAACGAAGTGGTGCTGCGCTCGCAGAGCCAGGCCGAATATTCGCCAAAGAACATCGGCCATTTCGGTCTTAACCTCAGGCGCTACGCCCATTTCACCTCGCCGATCCGCCGCTATGCCGATTTGATCGTGCATCGCGGACTTATTGCCGCACTCGGCCTGGGTCCGGGCGGGCTGACGCAGGACGAAGCGGCACGCCTAGAAGATGTTGCGGTGCTGATTTCAGGAACGGAACGCCGCGCAATGGCGGCCGAGCGGGACACGGTCGACCGCCTGATCGCCGCCTATCTGGCCGAACGCGTCGACGACCGTTTCGACGCCCGCATCTCCGGCGTCACCAAATCAGGACTATTTGTCCAATTGCCGCAGTACGGCGCGGATGGTTTCATCCCGGTGTCAACTCTGGGTGGCGATTACTATATATACGACGAAACGGCCCGCTCCCTGTTCGGAGAACGCTCGGGCAAAGGCTATCAGCTCGCGGACCGCGTCGAGGTCCGACTCATCGAGGTGGCGCCGATGGCCGGCGCGATGCGCTTCGAGATGTTGACCGATCCGAAGCCTCTGCCGGGCTCCAAGCGGTCGTTTCACAAGGCCAAGGGCCGCGCCCGCGCGTCGCAATCGCGACCGGGTTCGCGCGGCAGGAGACGATGATGACAACAGCCATGGAAGAACAGGTTTTCGGCGGAGAACGTCACTCGGGCCGGGCCGCGCGTCCGCTGTGGACGGCGATGAAGCGTGGCCTGCTCGGCCGCTGCCCGCATTGCGGCGAAGGCAAGCTGTTTCGCGCTTTCACCAAGACCGTCGACACATGCTCTGTCTGCGGCGAGGAATTGCATCACCACCGCGCCGACGACCTGCCCGCCTATCTCGTCATCGTCATCGTCGGCCACATCGTGCTCGGCGCCTTCATGGGTGTTGAGGCGACGTCGACGTTGTCCACATGGCAGCACATCGCCATCTGGGTCCCGCTGACCATCCTTTTGTCGGTTGCGCTGCTGCAGCCGGTCAAGGGCGCCGTCATCGGACTGCAATGGGCCTTCTATATGCACGGCTTCGGCGGCGAACACGACGTGATCGAGCCGCATCCCGGAGCCTAGGCCGCAGCCAAGAATGCTGCCTGGCGCAACATACCGACCGTGAAAGGCCACTTTCGCTTGCCAGAAGTTTCCGCTAGGTCCTGCGCATGGACGGTATGACCAAGGCGGAAGTCGATAGGATCGAGCGGAGCATGATCGCTCATAGCGACCGGCCAATTCGTCCGCGCGACGCGGCAACCCTCATCTTGCTCGACCGCAAGGGCGACGAGGTGCTGGTTCTGATGGGTCGCCGCCATGCCGGCCACGCCTTCATGCCAGGCAAGTTCGTCTTTCCCGGCGGCCGCACCGATCCGGCCGACAGCCGCATCCCGGTCGCCGCCGCATTACACCCGGAGCAGGAAGCCAGGCTGATCGCCGGGCCGGGGCGCACAAGCGCCGCACGAGCCCGCGCCATCGCCCTGTCGGCCATCCGCGAAACCTATGAGGAAGCCGGGCTGCTGATCGGCCGCAAGGGTGCTTTCGCAACCCCCAGGTCCGATTGGCAAGGTTTTGCCGAGCACGGCGTGCAACCCTCGCTGGACATGCTGCGCTTCGTCGCGCGCGCCATCACGCCGCCCAACCGGGTGCGCCGCTTCGACACCCGCTTCTTCAGTGCCTGGCGTGACGACGTCGCGGTCGAACTGCCCGGTGGCGGTCCGACCAACGAACTGGAAGAGCTGGTCTGGTTGCCGCTTGCCAAGGCCAGGGAAGCCGACATACCCGACATCACCCGAATGATCCTGGACGAGCTGGAAAAGCGGCTCGCCCATGATCCGCTGTTGCGTCCAGGCGGCCCCGTGCCTTTCTACCGGCTTGTCCGCAGCCGCTTCATCCGCGAACTTCTCTAGAGCACTTTCCCTAGGGAATTGCGTAAGATCAAACAGGCAGAGTATTCAGCATCCCATGACGGTCGATACCCAACCACAGGGCGACGAACGCGTACACTGGCTGCCGATGGTGGCGGCGATCTCGTCCATCAGCGTCGTCGGCATCGCCATCGGCCTCGGCATGCCGCTGCTCAGCGTCATCCTTGAAACGCGCGGCCATTCGGCTTCGATGATCGGCCTCAACACCGCCGTTGCCGGCCTCGCCTCGATCGCCGGTGCGCCGCTGGCGACCCCGCTCGCCATGCGCTTCGGCGTTGCCTGGACCATGATCGCCATGATCGCCGCCGGCGCTCTGGCCTTTGTCGGCTTCCATTTCGCACCCGATTTCTGGATGTGGTTTCCGCTGCGCATCGTGCTGCACATTGCGCTGACGGTGCTGTTCATCCTGTCCGAATTCTGGATCAGCACCTCGGCGCCGCCGCACCGGCGCGGCCTTGTCCTGGGCATTTACGCCACTGTCCTGTCGCTCGGCTTTGCCGCCGGACCGTGGCTGTTCGCCCATCTCGGCAGTTCCGGCTTCAGGCCGTTCGGCGTCATCATCGCGTTGGTGACGCTGGCGGCCATACCCGTGCTGGCAGCACGCAACGAGAGCCCTTCGATCGCCTCGGACGGCGAAACCAGCAATTTCCTGCGCTACATCTGGCTGGTGCCGTCGGCGACCGCTGCCGTGCTGGTGTTCGGCGCGGTGGAAACCGGCGGCTTTGCGCTGTTCCCGATCTACGGCAGCCGAATCGGCTACTCCGAAGCCGATGCAGCCCTTCTGCTGACCATGATCGGCCTCGGCAATGTGTTGCTGCAGATCCCGATCGGCATGATCAGCGACCGCGTCAGCGATCGCCGCTACCTGCTGATTGCCTGCGCGACGGTCGGTCTTATCGGCACCGTCTTCATGCCTTTCTTCGCCCAGAATTGGCATTTGATGGCCGCGCTTCTGTTCGTCTGGGGCGGCGTCGTCGCTGCCATGTACACGATCGGCCTCGCCCATCTCGGATCGCAGCTTTCCGGCCATGAACTGGCGTCGGCCAACGCCGCCTTCGTGCTGTGCTACGGCGTCGGCATGGTGCTCGGCCCGCAGGCGATCGGCATCGGCATGGATGCGTTCGGCCCGTCCGGCTTCGGCTGGTCGCTCGGCCTGTTCTTCGCCGCCTATATCGCTTTGGTCGCCGTCAGGTTGGTTCGCAAGATCCTGCTGTAGCGCGACTGCGGCCTGCCATGCATTTGGCACGGCACGGCGACAGGCTGCTGACAGAACCGTGTCAGGAGCGCAGGGCTAAAAAGGTGTCCCAAAACTCTTGAGGACACTTCCATGATCGACAGCGGCTTTGAAACCACATCGCTACGAATGACACTGCTTCTGCTCGTGACCTTCCAGGCTCCGGCCGCCGACGTCGACCGCATCATGGATGCTGTGGTGGCGATTGCGCCGCTGGCCATGGGCAAATATGACCGCAATGCCTATCAGTCGGCGCACGGCATCGAACGCTACAGGCCTCTTGACGGTGCGGCCGCCGGCGCCGAAACCGAATTGCGGCGGCGGCCAGGCACGGTCGAGGTTTCTTTCGAACTGCCGGACGATCAGGCGCTGGCCGCCCGTGTCGTCGAAGCGATTTTCCAGCACATTCCTACCAGGAACCGGTGATCCGCATTCAACCGATTCTCGCCAGCCGTTCCAAGGGACTGGACGACCGCGCCAATCCGAATCGCTGGTGGAACACGACCGGGGACTGGAAGAAGGTTGCGTCACCGGCGACAGAAACCGCATGATTTCCGTTCACCAGCAGGCTCAGGCGGGTCGCACCAGGCTTGCCGGGCTTGACTTTCCGGGCGCGTTCTTTATGTGTCGCGCCAAGTTTCCCGCGTCCGGGTGTTTCCCCGTGCTCCAGCGGCCAAAACC
Organism: Mesorhizobium sp. M7A.F.Ca.US.006.01.1.1; assembly: GCF_003997935.1. Classification (GTDB taxonomy): domain Bacteria; phylum Pseudomonadota; class Alphaproteobacteria; order Rhizobiales; family Rhizobiaceae; genus Mesorhizobium. The sequence continues at coordinate 563 of NZ_RZQL01000312.1, read as the reverse complement.
CCACGAACAAACGGACTGATTATCATGGCCAAAGCCGCAAACATCAAGATCAAGCTTCTGTCGACCGCCGACACCGGTTTCTTCTACGTGACCAGCAAGAACAGCCGCACCAAGACCGACAAGCTGTCGTTCCGCAAGTACGACCCGGTCGCCAAGAAGCACGTCGAATTCAAGGAAACCAAGATCAAGTAATCTGGGTTTCACGCTGCAATGCCGAAACGCCGCCCATAGGGCGGCGTTTTTCGTTTGTACCCAGTTGATTTCGTTGCATCAGCAGAGATTCCAGCCAAAGGATTGACCCTTCGCCATGGTTGCGGCACCCTTGGCCGTGGGTTGGGTGTCACGAACAAGGCGCCTATGGATGTCGAAGAAGTTGAAAGCTGCAATCATTGCAGCCCTTGTCGCTCTGGCTGCTGGCTTCGCCGTCAGCAACGGGCTGATAAGCCAGCAGACAGCCGATGAGATCAAGGCCAGGACTGACCAGGTTCTGACTGAGGAAGAGGCCGCACCGCCTGCACCTCAGCCTGACAGCCCCGCCCCGCCTTCCACGCAACCCGCACCGC
>NZ_RZQL01000311.1 GCF_003997935.1 Mesorhizobium sp. M7A.F.Ca.US.006.01.1.1 | reverse complement strand
CCCTTGAGCGGCTCGTTACCGAACACGCGCTCGAAAGCAATGTCGGCGCGGCTGACTTCAACCAGGAACGAGGCCTCGCGCAACGATTCGCGCAGATCTATGGCTTTCATCTCGGGCTTGGGCATGCGCGCGAAAGCCGAGAATTCGTCGACCATGCGGCCGATATCCTCGACCTGCCGGATGATGGTGTCGGTGCATTGATCGAAAATCTCACGGTCCTCGGTGATGACCTTGCCGAAGCGTCGCTTGATACGCTCGGCGGAAAGCTGGATCGGCGTCAGCGGATTCTTGATCTCGTGGGCGATGCGCCGTGCCACGTCGGCCCAAGCGGAGGAGCGCTGAGCCTGAACCAGATCGGTGATGTCGTCGACCGTCACGACATAGGATTTTTCCTCCGTGCCGTCATCACCGGCCTCGATGGTGATCTGGACGTTGAAGGTCCGTTCGGCGCCGGCGCGGTAGAAGGTCACCTGCTCGCGATAGACGGGCTTGCCGGACTTGCGGCCGATCTCGAAGACGCGGCCGACATGCGGCAGTACAGCGGAGAGGTTCTGCCCAAGGGCGGCGCTGGCTGAAATGGCCAGCATCGCCTCGGCAGAGCGGTTGACGATAGTGACGATGCCGTAGGGATCGACGCCGATGACGCCGGCGGTGACGCCGGCAAGCACGGCTTCCGAGAAGCGACGGCGTTCGTCGATCAGGTCCTTGGCCGACAGGATCTCGTTGCGCTGCGATTTCAGTTCGAGAAGCATCTTGTTGAAGGTATCGCCGAGCGAAGCGACATCGCCGTCGGATGGCCTGACGGGAACCGCGACGTCGAGATTGCCGGTCGCCACTTCGTCGGCGGCGCCGATGAGCTGGCGAATGGGCCGCACCAGACGGTCAGCGACCGCAATGCCGGTCCAGATGGCTGACAGGATGATGATCAGCGTCAGCGAAAGATAGGGCAGCGCGAAGGCCACCTGCGAGGTGCGGCGGTTGTCTTCCAGCCCCCGATATTCGTCGGTGTTGGACCTGACGATCTGCCGTGCCTTGATCACTTCGGGATCGACCAGGCGAATGGTGTAGAGATAGAGCCCGTCGATCTCGCGCAGCTTGACGATGGCGCCCATGATGTTGCGCGTTTTCGGTTCGATCAGCACCGGCTTGCCGTCGGCAGCGCTGGCCACGGCGCCTTCCGGCGGCTCGGGCATGGCGAAATCCGTGTCGGTCTTGGCGCTCATGACGAACGAGCCGTCCGGCTTGATCAGCGCCGCATGGGCCAGCGAACGGCCGACGGCTTCCTTGTTCATCAGGTCGAGAAAGCCGGTACGGTCAAGGCCGTAGAGCGTGCGCGACGCATCGAGGTCATAGGCCATCGACAGTGTCGTGCCCTGGAGGTTGCGGGCATTTTCCTGGACATAGGCGTCGGCGATCGACAGCGACGAATTGACGATCGTCTTGGTGCGGATCTCGAACCAGCGGTCGAGGCCGATGTCGAGCGTGATCGACGCGATGATGGCCACCATGATGGCGGGAATGGCGGCAACCAGGGCAAACATGGCGACGATGCGCACATGCAGCCGCGAGGCAGCCTTGCCGTGCCGGCGCGCCATCAGGATGCGGTGCACCTCACGTCCGACCAGCGCGATAAGAAACAGGACGAAAGCCGCGTTGAGGGCAATCAACGCCAGCGTCGTCGACTCGTTCGGTGTGATCGGCGTGGCGCCAACGAGGATAGTGAACGAGATCGCCGCCGTCATCAGCGCGCCGACCACCGTGATCACGCCTGGCAGCGCAAGCAGCCGACGCCCGTCACGAGCGCCGGGTTCGCTGAAAAGCGGTTGGTTTGTTGTCGGTGCCTGCGGAGCCATGTCGCCGTCTAGAGCCATGATTGCGTCGGATGTATGCAACGCATTGTGGCGATTATGCAACAAGTGTGACCGAGACGGAAATCTTTCGCGAGCCGATCCCCTGAAAAGAGCGCGGGCTCAGATCAAGGCTCAGCCTTGCCGCGATGATTTGTAGACGTTGACGCCGAGTTCGCGAATCTTCTTGCGCAGCGTGTTGCGGTTCAAGCCCAGCAGTTCCGCGGCCTTGATCTGGTTGCCGCGGGTTGCCGTCATCGAAGCCAGGACGAGCGGAAACTCGACCTCGGACAGGATGCGCTGATAAAGCCCCGCTGGCGGCAGTTCGCCGGCAAAGGAAGCGAAATAGCGCTGCAGGAAGTGCTCGACCGCCTGACCGATCGACAAATCGTCAGGAATGAGATTGCCGCCACCCGGCACCACCGGACGTTCGCCGGTCTTGAGCTCCGCCTCTATGATCTCGGCGGAAATCTCGTCCTGCGAATAGAGCGCGGCAAGCCGGCGAACCAGGTTTTCCAGCTCGCGCACATTGCCCGGCCACGGATAGCGCTTCATCAACTCGATGCCGCCGGAAGAAATGCGCTTGGTCTGCAGGCCTTCCATTTCGCCGAGCTTGAAGAAGTGGCGGACGAGGTCCGGCACATCCTCGGAGCGCTCACGCAGCGCCGGCAGCCTTAGCGGCACGACGTTGAGGCGATAGAAAAGATCCTCGCGGAAAAGCCCCTGGTTGATCAGTGTGCGCAGATCCTTGTTGGTGGCGGCGACGATGCGCACGTCGGTCTTGATCGGCGTACGGCCGCCAACCGTCGTGTACTCGCCCTGCTGCAGGACGCGCAGCAGGCGCGTCTGCGCCTCCATCGGCATGTCGCCGATCTCGTCGAGGAACAGCGTGCCGCCTTCAGCCTGCTCGAAACGGCCGGTCGAGCGGTTCTGCGCGCCGGTGAAGGCGCCCTTCTCGTGGCCGAACAGTTCCGATTCGATCAGGTCGCGCGGGATCGCCGCCATATTGATGGCGACGAAGGGGCCGCCGCGGCGGCGGCCATATTCATGCAGCGCGCGCGCCACCAGTTCCTTGCCGGTGCCGGATTCGCCCGAGATCATCACCGTCAGGTCGGTCTGCATCATGCGCGCCAGCATGCGGTAGATGTCCTGCATGGCGGCCGAGCGGCCGACCAGCGGCATTGCATCGGGCTGCTCTTCCGGCCGCACATCGATCTTCGGCCGACGCGGCTCGGAAAGCGCCCGGTTGACGATGTTGAGCAGTTCGGTCAGGTCGAACGGCTTGGGCAGGTACTCATAGGCGCCGGTTTCGGAGGCGCGGATCGCCGTCATGAAGGTGTTCTGGGCGCTCATGACGATGACCGGCAGCTCCGGCCTCGCCTTCTTGATTCGCGGCAGCATGTCGAAGGCGTTTTCGTCCGGCATCACCACATCGGTGATGACCAGATCGCCCTCGCCCGCCGCCACCCAGCGCCACAAAGTCGAAGCATTGGAGGTGACGCGCACCTCGTGGCCTACGCGCGAAAGCGCCTGGTTGAGGACAGTGCGGATCGCCGCATCGTCGTCGGCGACGAGAATATTGCCGCGAACGGTCATTTGCGGTCTCCTTCACCGTCTTCATCGGCGCCGTATGGTGCTTCTTTCCAGGCCGGCATCAGGATGCGGAATGTGGTCCCGCGCGGCGTCGATTCACATTCGATGATGCCGCCATGTTCGCCGACGATCTTGGCGACCAGCGCCAGCCCCAGCCCCGAGCCGTTCGGCTTGGTGGTGATGAATGGGTCGAACAGGATCGGCAAGATGTCTTCCGAGACGCCGGAACCATTGTCACGCACGCAGAATTCCAACGGCAGCGACACGCGGTCCTGCGTGCCCGGAACGGAAACACGGATGCCTGGCCGGAAGGCGGTCGAGAGCACGATCTCGCCCTGCGGGTCGCTGCCGATCGCCTCGGCGGCGTTTTTGACCAGGTTGAGGAAAACCTGGATCAGCTGGTCGCGGTTGGCAAAAACCGGAGGCAACGAAGGATCATAATCCTCCAATATCTTGATTCTCTTCGCAAAACCGTTCTTGGCAATCGCCTTCACATGGTCGAGCACGACATGGATGTTGACGGGATAGCGGTCGATCGGCCGCTCGTCGGAAAACACCTCCATGCGATCGACCAGCGAGACGATGCGGTCGGTCTCGTCGGTGATCAGCCGCGTCAGCGCGCGGTCCTCGTCGGAAGCCGACAGTTCCAGCAACTGGGCAGCGCCGCGGATGCCGGAGAGCGGGTTCTTGATCTCATGGGCAAGCATTGCCGCCAGGCCGGTGACCGAGCGTGCTGCGCCCCGATGCGTCATCTGCCGGTCGATCTTGTCGGCCATCGACCGTTCCTGGAACATAACCACCACCGAGCCGGGAAATTCCGGTACCGGCGCGACATAGAGATCGACGACCTTCTCGATGCCGAGACGCGGCGACGACACGTCGACCCGATACTCGTTGACCGGGGCCCGGCGCTCGCGCACCTGGTCGACCAGCGTCAGCAGCGGGCTGCCGAAGGGAATGAGTTTTGACAGCGTGTTGCGCGCCAGCATCGTCGCGCTCGAGCGAAAGAAGTCTTCCGCATCGGCGTTGGCGAAGGTGATGAACCCCTCCTCGCTGATCATGATCACCGGGCGGCGGATGGTGTTGAGCACGATCTGGGCGGCATCCGCCATTTCAGCGCCTTGGCCGGCGGCGGCGTTCATGCGGCGCTCCGCAGGTTCAAGGGTTGCGGATCGCGCGAAAACACATCGCGCAGCAAGGCGATGACGCGCGCGGGCTCGAATGCGGTCATTATGGCCTTTCGGCTGTCGTCGGCGACGCCGCCGGCATGCCGATCAAGATACCAGCCAAGATGCTTGCGCGCCTGGCGCAGGCCGCTTTCGGCGCCGTAGAGCGCCAGCATGTCCTCGTAGTGGGAGACGACATATTCGGCCAGTGCCGCCGGGCTCTGCGGGATGTTGGTCGCCGTCCCGCCTGCCGCTGCCACAGCGATGCCGCCGGCTATCCAGGGCGCGCCATAGTGCGCGCGGCCGACCATCACGGCATCGGCGCCCGATTGATCGAGAATGTCGGCCGCTTCCTCTGGCGAAGAAACATCGCCATTGGCGACGACCGGGATGGACACGGCTTCCTTGACGCGGGCGATGGCGCGCCAGTCGGCTTTGCCCTGATAGAATTGGCAGCGCGTGCGGCCGTGCACGGTCACCATGCTGACGCCGGCCTGCTCGGCGCGGCGCGCCAGCATCGGGGCGTTGAGCGCGCCTTCGTCCCAGCCGAGCCGCATCTTGACCGTCACCGGCACGTCGACCGCGCCGACAACGGCATCGATCAGCGACAGTGCATGGTCGAGATCCAGCATCAACGCCGAGCCGGCATAGCCACCGGTGACCTTCTTGGCCGGGCAGCCCATGTTGATGTCGATGATGTCGGCACCCTCGCCGGCAGCTATACGCGCACCTTCAGCCATGTGCGCTGCCTCGCGGCCGGCAAGCTGGACCATATGGACCGGCAGGCCGGAGTGGCGTATGCGCAGGTTGAAACCGGCCCTACCCTTGGCAAGCTCGCCGCTGGCTACCATTTCGGACACGACCAGGCCCGCGCCATGTGCGTGGGCGCGCTGCCGGAACGGCTCGTCGGTAATCCCCGACATCGGCGCGAGGAACACGCGATTGCGGATTCTCACACCACCGACGTCAAGCGGCGCGGCCAATTTGGTCAAGTTAACCATGCACAAAAACCAAGCATCTTCATTCACTGCACATTCTCTAGCCAGAACCGGCGCAATGTGCAACGCGGAATGACGCCACATTGAGGCGCAATTGGGAAATACTGGCCTTCGGCTTTGGCCGCGACCAAAGCGCCGCGCGTCCCTCAGAACGCGCAAAGGACGCTTTCGAATTTCATACTTAGCGCACGATCTTTCCGAAAACCGATTACACTTTTGGGGATCGTGCGCTAGGACCAAACGGGCATGACTGACGCAGGTGAAAATCACGTTTCGGGCGGGGATGGCAAGGTCGCGGTGGTGATCGTTGCGGCCGGCCGTGGTGCGCGCGCCGGACAGGCCAACGGACCGAAGCAATATCAATACATTGGCGGCTTTGCCGTCATCGCACACACGCTGGACATTTTTCTGGCCCACCCGCGGACCAGCGAGATCGTCGTCGCCATCCATGCCGACGACCATGAACTGTTCCGGCAGGCGGCGGGCGCCAACGCCGAGCGCGTCACCGCCGTTATCGGGGGGTCGACCAGGCAGGAATCCGTCCGACTCGGCCTGCTTGCGCTGAGAGGCCACGCGCCGGCGCAGGTTCTGATCCATGATGCCGTCCGCCCGTTTGTCGATACGGACCTGATAGATCGTACCATCGCCGCCATCGGCGAGCGCGAGGGCGCGTTGCCCGCTTTGCCCGTCGCCGACACGCTGAAACGCGAATCGGCCTCCGGCGTGGTTGGCGAAACCGTTTCGCGCAGCGGACTTCACGCGGCGCAAACGCCACAGGGCTTTCCGTTCTGGCCCATTCTTGCCGCACACGAGAAAGCCCATCATCTGGGAAAAATGGATTTTACCGACGATGCCGCTATCGCCGAATGGGCGCATATTCCGGTCAAGATCGTTCCGGGCTCGCCGGACAATGTCAAACTCACCTGGGCACGGGATATTGCGATGGCGGACCAGCGGCTTACCGGCGAACGCATACGCTTTCCCGACATTAGAACCGGCAATGGCTATGACGTCCACGCCTTCGAGCCCGGCGACCATGTCACGCTGTGTGGCGTCGCCATTGCACACGACAAGAAACTGTCCGGCCATTCCGATGCCGATGTCGGTCTGCATGCTCTGACCGATGCGCTGCTGGCGACCTGCGGCGCCGGCGACATCGGCACGCATTTTCCGCCATCCGACCTGCAGTGGAAAGGCGCTGCGTCGCGGATATTCGTCGAGCATGCGGCAAGGCTGGTGCGCGAGCGCGGCGCTTCGCAGATCAGCGTGATATCGGCGGTGGCGAGGCGGCCGCCGCGCTCGCGCACCCGCCTTGCCGCA
>NZ_RZQL01000030.1 GCF_003997935.1 Mesorhizobium sp. M7A.F.Ca.US.006.01.1.1 | reverse complement strand
GGCCTTGTCGGCAATCGCCTGCTCGACCGTCTTGATGGCGACGGGAATGTCCTCAAGGTTCAGCGTGCAGGCTTCCTCGCAGGGCGCGGGGCAGATGCGGCCGGTGAACTCCGGGAAATTGTTGGTCGAATGCAGGTTGCGGATCGCGTTGTCCCAGTCGCCATTGTAGACGAGGTCGTTCCAGTCCGGAATCTGGTTGTGGATCGGGCAGCCGGTCGGCCCGTGGCAGAACGGAATGCCGCAATCCATGCAGCGCGCGGCCTGTTTCTCGACCTCCTTGTCAGACATCGGCAGCGTGAACTCGCGGAAATGCCGGATGCGGTCGGAGGCCGGCTGGTACTTGTGCACCTGCCGGTCGATTTCGAGAAAGCCTGTTACCTTGCCCATAGTCCAGTTCCTGCTGTCCAGATGGTGCGGTTTTCGCCGCACCCGTTAACCCCTTGAGGCAGCCATGGCAACCTTGCGCCGGAGGTCAAACTGTCGGTGAAGATGGGCCGGGAAGCCTGGGCTCCCCGGCAATTGCAAAGCCTATTCCGCCGCGACGCCCATGCGCATGCGTTCCATCTCGATCAGGGCGCGGCGGTATTCGACCGGCATGATCTTGCGGAACTTCGGCCGGAAAGTCGTCCAGTCGTCGAGAATTTCGCGGCCACGCACCGACCCGGTGTAATGCACATGGTTGGAAATCAGCTGGTAGAGCCGCTCCTCATCATGGCTGGTCATGTCGCCGGAGACGTCGACGCGACCCTTGTGATCGAGGTCGCCGCCATGGTGCAGCAGTCTTTCCATCAGATCGTCTTCTTCGGGAACCGGCTCCAGTTCGACCATCGCCATGTTGCAGCGCTCGGCGAAATCACCCGCCTCGTCGAGCACATAGGCGACGCCGCCCGACATGCCGGCGGCGAAGTTGCGGCCGGTCTTGCCGATGACGACGACGATGCCGCCGGTCATGTACTCGCAGCCATGGTCGCCGACGCCTTCGACGACGGCGGCGACGCCCGAATTGCGCACGGCGAAACGCTCGCCGGCGACGCCGGCGAAATAGGCCTCGCCTTCGGTTGCGCCATAGAGCACCGTGTTGCCGACGATGATGGACTCCGCCGCGACGATCTTGGCCTCTTCCGGCGGCCGGATGACGATGCGCCCGCCCGACAGGCCCTTGCCGACATAGTCGTTGCCGGCGCCGACAAGCTCGAACGAGATGCCGCGCGCCAGGAAGGCGCCAAAGGACTGGCCGGCAGTGCCGGTCAGCTTCACCTGGATCGTGTCCTCGCGCAGGCCCTTGTGCTTGAAGCGCTTGGCCACTTCACCCGACAGCATGGCGCCCGTGGAGCGGTCGACATTGCGGATATCGACCTCGATCTTGACCGGCAGCTTGCTCTCGAGCGCGGGCTTGGCCAGTTCGATCAGCTTGCGGTCGAGCACGTCGTCGATCGGATGCTTCTGCCGCTCGGTCCAGTGCACCGCTTCATGCGGCGCATCCGGCTTGAAGAACATCTTCGAGAAATCGAGCCCGCGCGCCTTCCAGTGCACGATAAGGTCGCGCTTTTCCAGAAGATCGGTGTCGCCGATGATCTGGTCGATATGGGTGTAGCCCATCTCGGCGAGCAGCTCCCTCACCTCTTCCGCGACGTAGAAGAAGAAGTTGATGACATGCTCGGGCGTGCCCTTGAAGCGCTTGCGCAGCACCGGATCCTGCGTCGCGACGCCGACCGGGCAGGTATTGAGATGGCACTTGCGCATCATGATGCAGCCGGCCGCGATCAGCGGCGCGGTCGAGAAGCCGAACTCGTCGGCGCCAAGCAGCGCGCCGATGATGACGTCGCGCCCCGTGCGCAAGCCACCATCGACCTGCAGCGCAACGCGCGACCGCAAGCCGTTCAGCACCAGCGTCTGGTGCGTTTCGGCAAGGCCCATTTCCCACGGGCTGCCGGCATGCTTGAGCGACGTCAGCGGCGAAGCGCCGGTGCCGCCATCATAGCCCGAGATGGTGATGTGGTCGGCGCGCGCCTTGGCCACGCCCGCCGCGACCGTGCCGACACCGACTTCCGACACCAGCTTGACCGACACGTCGGCCGCCGGGTTGACGTTCTTCAGATCGTAGATCAGCTGCGCCAGATCCTCGATCGAATAGATGTCGTGATGCGGCGGCGGCGAGATCAGGCCGACGCCCGGCGTCGAATGCCGGACCTTGGCGATGGTCGCGTCGACCTTGTGGCCGGGCAGCTGGCCGCCCTCGCCGGGCTTGGCACCCTGCGCCACCTTGATCTGCATCATGTCGGAATTAACGAGGTATTCGGCCGTCACGCCGAAACGACCCGAGGCGATCTGCTTGATCGCCGAGCGTTCCGGGTTCTTGCCGCCGCCAGGCAGCGGCAGATAGCGGTCGGCCTCTTCGCCGCCCTCGCCGGTGTTCGACTTGCCGCCGATCTGGTTCATCGCGCGCGCCAGCGTCGTGTGCGCTTCGCGCGAGATCGATCCGAACGACATCGCCCCGGTCGAGAACCGCTTGACGATGTCGGCCGCCGACATGACGTCGTCGAGCGCTACCTTCTTGCGGCCGGTTTCATCGGCCAGCTTGAGCTTGAACAGGCCGCGAATGGTCTGGGCGCGGGCCGTCTCGCTGTCGATCTGGGCGGAATAGTCCTTGAACGTTTCCCACGATCCCTGGCGCACGGCGTGCTGCAAGGTGGCGACCGCGTCGGGCGACCAGATATGCGCCTCGCCGCGCATGCGGTACATGTATTCGCCGCCGACCTCGAGGCTGTTGCGCAGCACGGGGTCGTTGCCGAAGCCGTCATTGTGGCGGCTAAGCGTCTCGGTCGCGATCTCGTCCAGGCCGACGCCTTCGATCAGCGTCGCGGTGCCGGTGAAATATTGCTGCACGAAATCGGTCTTCAGGCCGATGGCGTCGAAAATCTGCGCGCCGCAATAGGACTGGTAGGTCGAGATGCCCATCTTGGACATCACTTTGAGGATGCCCTTGCCGATCGACTTGATGTAGCGCGAGACGACTTCGTAGGCGTCCACTTCCTTCGGCAGTTCGCCGCGCTTGTGCATGTCGAGCAGCGTGTCGAAGGCGAGATAGGGATTGATCGCCTCGGCACCATAGCCGGCAAGGCAGCAGAAATGATGCACTTCGCGCGGCTCGCCGGATTCGACGACGAGGCCGACCGAGGTGCGCAGCCCCTTGCGGATCAGGTGATGATGCACCGCCGCCGTCGCCAAGAGCGCCGGGATTGCGATGCGGTCCGGCCCGACCTGGCGGTCGGACAGGATGATGATGTTGTAGCCGCCGGCGACCGCCGCCTCGGCCCGCTCGCACAGGCGGTCGATGGCGCCCTGCATGCCCGCGGCGCCTTCGGCGGAGCCATAGGTGATGTCGATCGTCTTGGTGTCGAAGCGGTCCTCGGTGTGGCCGATGGAACGGATCTTTTCGAGATCGCCATTGGTCAGGATCGGCTGGCGCACCTCGAGCCGCTTGCGGCGCGAATTGCCGACAAGGTCGAAGATGTTGGGCCGCGGCCCGATGAAGGACACCAGGCTCATCACCAACTCCTCGCGGATCGGATCGATCGGCGGGTTGGTGACCTGGGCGAAGTTCTGCTTGAAATAGGTGTAGAGCAGCTTCGACTTGTCCGACATCGCCGAGATCGGCGTGTCGGTGCCCATCGAGCCCACCGCCTCCTGGCCAGTCGTGGCCATCGGCGACATCAAGAGCTTGGTGTCTTCCTGGCTATAGCCGAACGCCTGCTGGCGATCGAGCAGGCTGACATCCTTGCGCAGCGCGCGCGGTTCGACCGGCTTCAGATCTTCGAGGATCAGCTGCGTGTTGGCGAGCCAGGTCTTGTAGGGATGCTTGGTCGCGATCTCCGACTTGAGCTCCTCGTCGGAGACGATGCGCCCCTTCTCCAGGTCGATCAGCAACATACGGCCGGGCTGCAGCCGCCACTTCTTGACAATCTTCTCCTCCGGCACCGGCAGCACGCCGGCTTCCGAGGCCATGATGACGCGGTCATCGTCGGTGACGATGTAGCGTGCCGGACGCAGGCCATTGCGGTCGAGCGTGGCGCCGATCTGGCGGCCATCGGTGAAAACCACCGCCGCCGGTCCGTCCCACGGCTCCATCAATGCCGCATGGTATTCGTAGAAGGCCTTGCGATCGGCATCCATGAGCTTGTTGCCGGCCCAGGCTTCCGGGATCAGCATCATCATGGCATGGCTGAGGCTGTATCCGCCCTGGAACAGGAACTCGAGCGCATTGTCGAAGCAGGCGGTGTCGGACTGGCCGTCATAGGAGATCGGCCACAGCTTGGAGATGTTGTTGCCGAACAGTTCGGAATCGACCGAAGCCTGGCGCGCGGCCATCCAGTTGTTGTTGCCGCGCACGGTGTTGATCTCGCCATTGTGGGCGACCATGCGGTAGGGATGCGCCAGCTTCCATGACGGGAACGTGTTGGTCGAGAAGCGCTGGTGGACGAGGATCAGCGCGGTCTCGAAGCGCGGGTCCTTGAGGTCCTTGTAGTAGGCGCCGACCTGATAAGCCAGGAACATGCCCTTGTAGACGATGGTGCGCGCCGACAGCGACACGCAATAGGCGCCGATGTCCATATTGTCGTTCTCGGCATAGATCCGGCCCGATATGACCTTGCGCAGCAGATAGAGCCTGGCCTCGTATTCCTCGTCATCGGTAATGTCTGGCGTGCGGCCGATGAATATCTGCCGATGGAACGGCTCGGATGCCACGATGTCAGGCGCCTTCGACAGCGACGAATTGTCGACGGGCACGTCACGGAAACCGATGAGCGGAAGCCCCTCGGATTGCGCCGATTCGGCAATGATGTCCTCGATATGGGCGCGAAGGGCCGCGTCCTGCGGCATGAACCAGTGTCCGACGCCGTACTGGCCGACTGGCGGCAGGTCGATGCCCTGGGCCGCCATCTCCTCACGGAAGAACTGGTCGGGAATCTGCACCAGCACGCCGGCGCCATCACCGACCAGCGGATCGGCGCCGACAGCGCCGCGATGCGTCAGGTTTTCGAGCACAGCCAGCCCGTCCTCGACGATCTGATGCGACTTCACACCCTTCATGTTGACGATGAAGCCGACGCCACAGGCGTCATGCTCGTTGCGTGGATCGTAGAGGCCTTGGGCGGAAAAGCCGTTGGCAGTTCGGCCAATATTGGATCGCAAGGTGGTTTTGACGGTTGCCGCTTTCGTCTGCGCGGCCTGGCCGTTCGTCGCAGAGTGCGTCATGTCCGTCATCTCCTGTCCTCCATTCCCAGCCATTCAGGCGCTGGTTTGCCTCGGCAAGCGCTTGGCTCACCCTGATCCTTGTGGCACGTCTTGCGAAATCCTTGTCGAACCAGGCGGCTTTCCGCATGGATCGCATCTGGTAATCGTACAGGCCAGAGTCTGGCTGTCCACCTGTCGCTCGCGGCAACAGCCGGAGAGGCCCGAATGATACGCCAATCCAGCTCGTTTTGTGCGACAAAATAAGACAGCACTACTGTCCTAAATTTTTATGGCAGAAATCTGGGACGCACACAAGACCGATTCACAAAAAACTTGGGCTTTTGGCGACAGAAAATGTCGTGGAGTTGAGGAAAAACGTAAGCTTCAGTCGTCGGCCTGGGCTTTATCGGTTGGCTGGCTTTACTGTTTTTCCGGTGCCTGGCCCCTTGCGGTCCGCTCGCGAAACCGGTCAACTTCAGGCTGATTTCCCCAAACCCCCGATCTCCCAAAAACCCCGTTCTCCCAAGACATAGGCAGATGCATGTTCTTCGCTTCCGACAATTGGGCAGGCGCCCATCCCAACATTGCCGCCGGCCTGTCGGCCAATGCCGGCGGCTTTTCCACCGCCTATGGCGACGGTGCGCTCGACCGGGCAGTCTACCAGCGCTTCAGCGAGATTTTCGAACGCGAGGTCGCGGTGTTCTTCGTCGCCACCGGCACGGCCGCCAACTCGCTGGGGTTGACCGCTTACAACAAGCCGGGCGGCATTTCCTTTGCTCACCGCGAATCGCATGTCATCGAGGACGAATGCGGCGCGCCGGTGTATTTCTCCGGCGGATCCCGCCTGCATGAGATCGATGGCCCGCTGGGCAAGATCGATCCGCACAATCTGGAAAGAACCATCGGCCGTTTCGCACCGGAAATCGTCCATTGGGGACGGCCGATGGCCGTTTCGATCACCCAGTCGACCGAGGTCGGCACCATCTACGGTCTGGATGAGATCGAGACGATCTCGGCGATCGCCAAACACTATTCGGTGCCCCTGCACATGGACGGCGCCCGCTTTGCCAATGCGCTGGTCGCACTCGACACGACGCCGGCCGAAATGACCTGGAAACGCGGCGTCGACATCCTCTCCTTCGGCGGCACCAAGAACGGCTGCTGGTGCGCCGAGGCGGTCGTGCTGTTCGACCTTGATCGTGCCAGGGAATTGGCCTTCCTGCGCAAGCGCGCCGCCCAGCTGTTTTCGAAATCGCGCTTCGTCGCAGCGCAGTTCGAGGCCTATTTCAAGGATGGATTGTGGCTGGACACCGCCCGCCACGCCAACGCCATGGCCGCACGCCTTGCCGCCGCGATCGAGGATTCGGCCACGGCCAAGCTGGCATGGCTGCCGCAGGCGAACGAGGTTTTCGCGGTGATCAAGAAGGCCGAGGCCGAGAGGCTGCAGGCCGCGGGTGCCGCCTTCTACGACTGGCACAAGCCGCATGGCTTTGACGGCCACATCGGCGAGGGCGAGTTGCTCTACCGCTTCGTCACCAGCTTTGCGACGACAGCCGATGAAGTCGACCGTTTTGGCCAGCTGATCGCCTGACAACGGATATCCCGGACAACAAAAAAGCGGCGCCTTTCGGCGCCGCTTCCGTCTCGGGAGGAGACTTCAAAGCAATTCCAGGAAAAGTGTTAGGCGGTTTTCCGTCCGGAATTGCGTCAGAACAGAGTTTAGGCAGCGGTCTTGGCCTCGATCTGCTTGGCCTTGGCCGAAGACGCCGTAATGGCGATCTTGCGCGGCTTCAGCTCCTCGGGGATGTTGCGCTTGAGGTCGACGAACAGAAGGCCGTTCTTCAGCGAAGCACCGACGACTTCGACGTGGTCGGCAAGCTGGAAGCGGCGTTCGAAAGCCCTCGAGGCAATGCCGCGATAGAGCAGCTCGGACCCTTCGCCGGTGCCCTCGTCCTTGCGCTCACCTTTCACGGTCAGCACGTTGCGATGGGCTTCGATCGAGATTTCCTCGTCCGAGAAGCCGGCAACCGCCATCGAGATCCGGTAGGAATCCTCACCGGTGCGCTCGATGTTGTAGGGCGGATAGGTCTGCGCGCCATCCGGCTGCGCGAGCGAATCGAGCATCGTGAACAGACGATCGAAGCCGACGGTCGAGCGATAAAGCGGGGAAAAATCAACGTGACGCATGAGGTGTTCTCCTGTTGAGCAACATGGTTTGCGTATGGCCGGTGCGAAACCCTTGAGCGGCGTTTCGAGTGGGCCAGCGGCCCCGACATTGGCGACCGCACGAGACATTTGGGGAGCGCTGGAAAGCATTTCAAGATTTCACCTGGCGGCAAAGCCACGGCGGCCGGGCCCTCGATGAACGGCAGATGAACCGGCACTTCGGCCCGCGTTCAGGCAGCCGGCGCTAAAGTGCATTCCAGGATCAAGGACTGGCGGCGCCGATGGCACAACAGGCACCGCAACGAGGCCGACCGGGTGTAACGTCCCTTCCTCCCGGATCGACAGAGGCCGGAAGCACGCTTTCAAGCGGCTTCCGGCCTTCCCCGGAGCCCTCCCATCATCGGGAATTCCTTGGCTTTTGGCGCATGGGCGTCTATCACCTTAGCGGAGCCAGCCAGCGCAGGCGGGCATGCGAGACGCCGAGCACGAAGCGCCGAATGACGGATCTTTTCACCGAAAACTCCCTTTTTCACGAAATCGAGGGCAATCCGCGGCCGGAAAACGCCACCGGCGGCTTTTTCACCACGCGTGACCGCAAAAATATCCGCTATGGCCTGTTCGGCGCGGTCGCTCGCCCGATGAAGGGCACCGTGGTCCTGCTCACCGGCCGCAACGAGTGCATCGAGAAATATTTCGAAACCATCCGCAACCTTGCCGATCGCGGCTTTGGCATCGCCACGCTCGACTGGCGCGGCCAGGGTGATTCCGACCGGCTGATCCGTGATCATCAGCGCGGCTACGTCAGCAGCTTCCGCGACTACACCGCCGACCTCGAACAGTTCTTCGAGGAGATCGTGCTGCCCGATTGCCGCGGACCGTACTATATCCTGGCCCATTCGGCGGGCGCGTTGATCACCCTGCTTGCCGCTCCGTCGATGGTGAACCGCGTCCGGCGCATGGTGCTGATCGCGCCCTTCCTGACGCTGCCCGACCTGCCGGTCTCGATCTCGACGGTTCGCCGCGTCTGTTCCCTGTTCTGCGCTCTCGGCCTCGGCCGGCTCTATGCCGCCTGGGGTCCGCGGCCGAGGGCAACGGCTCCCTTCGAGACCAACAAGCTGACATCGGACCCGAAGCGCTATCGGCGCAACACGCGGATCTACGAAGAATACCCGCAACTGGCGCTTGGCGGGCCGACGATCCGCTGGCTGCAGGCAGCCGCGAAAGCTTCGGAAGCCGTCAGCGACCCCGACTTCATGGCCGGGATTCAGGTCCCGCTGCTGATCATCGCCGCCGGCGCCGACCAGGTTGTCTCGACCAGGGCCGTGGAAGCCTACGCCAGACGTCTGCGGCTCGGTTCATTGCTGATGATCGATGGCTCCCGTCACGAAATCCTGCAGGAAGCCGACATCTACCGCGAGCAATTGCTCGCCGCCTTCGACGCCTTCATTCCCGGCAGCGACGACCCCACAGCCTGACAGGCGCCGGTCGCGGGGCCCGGTCCCCAAGGGGCGCCGCCAGGCAGTAAAAAGGACGGCTTCAAGCAGTCGGCATCACCTGAATGGCGGCGGGCTCTCGTTTAGCCGCGCAAGGCGGCCATGGCAGCTGCGTGGAGTTCCGGCGTTGCAGCCGCCAAGACGTCGCCGCCGTGTTCGGCCGGCCCGCCATCGAATGTGGTGACCACACCGCCTGCTTTTTCGATGATCGGGATCAGCGCCACGATGTCGTAGGGCTTCAAACCGGGATCGGCGACAATGTCGACACTTCCCGAGGCGATCATGGCGAAGGCATAGCAATCCGCTCCGTAGCGGGCGAGTTGGATCTGCTTTTCGAACTGGTCGTAACGCTCGCGCGCCGCGCCCTTGAACAGCGCCGGCGTGGTGGTGAACAGCGTCGCCTCGGCGAGCTTCGTCGTCTTGCGGGTCGTCAGCTTGCGAGGCCCGCCCGGCCCCTCATAGTGCGAACCCGAGGCGTTGGCGTAGAACAGCTCACCGGTGAAGGGTTGCGCCATCATGCCGGCAACGGCGTCGCCGTCGACCGTCAGCCCAACCAGCGTGCCCCACACCGGCAGACCGGAAATGAACGCGCGCGTACCGTCGATCGGATCGATCACCCAGACATGCCGGCTCGAAATGTTCTCGCTGCCATGCTCTTCGCCAAGAATGCCATGGTCGGGATACTCAGCGGAGATCAGTGCGCGGATGGCGCGCTCGGCCTCGCGATCGGCCTCGGTAACCGGATCGAAACTGCCCTGTTCCTTGTTGGCGACCGCACCCTGGGCACGAAAGCGCGGCAAGGTCTCCGCCGCTGCCACCTGCGCGATGCGGCGCATGAAATCGACACTGATGTCCAACTGATTCTCCCGCACTGCAGCATGTCCGAGCCGTGCTCTGCCGCCAATTTCGTACCAAAACAAGCGTGTTCGACGACTTTTCCGCGACGGCATCTGTTGCCCGGATGTCACACAAGCGTCGTCGAAACGCAATTTCCACATCAGAGTGAATTAAAAAAGCCTGAAGGTCGCTTGACATTTGTGCAGCGCACAATACCCTCGACCTCGGACAGGGTTTCCTGTCCATGCCCTCCTTGGGCGTTTCCTCCCTAGACTTCGACCGTATCGTGCAAACGATGCGGTCTTTTTTTACGCCGCGATTTCAGTCCGCGGCCAGCGGCAGGCCGCTCACTCCGCGGCCAGCGGCAGGTCGATGAAATGATGGTCGGGCATCGACATCAGGTCGGCTGAGAACCGCGTCAGATCGTCGGCCAGCGCATCGAAGCCGGCGGCCTTCTCGAATGTCCGCTCGTTCATGTAGAGCCCGCGATTGACCTCGATCTGCAGCGCATGCAGATGGCGCGCCGGGCGGCCGTAATGCTCGGTGATGAAGCCGCCGGCATAGGGCTTGTTGTGGGCAACCGAATAGCCCATGGCGCTGAGCAGGCCGATCGCGGTCTCGGTGAGGGCGGCGGTTGCCGAGATGCCGAAACGGTCGCCGATGATGAAGTCGGGCCGGAGACCGCTGTCGCCGACACGGATGCTCGCCGGCATCGAATGACAGTCGATCAGCACGGCAAAACCGAACCGCGCATGGGTCCGGGTCAAAAGCCGCTTCAGTGTTTCGTGATAGGGCTTGTAGACGGCTTCGATGCGGGCAACGGCTTCGGCCAGCGGCAGACGGCCGGAATAGATGTCGAGCCCCTCGCCCACCAGCTTCGGCACCGTGCCAAGCCCGCCAGCCACCCGCGCCGAGCGGATGTTGCAGAAGGACGGCACTGGCTCGGCGAACATGCGAGGATCGAGCTCCCACGGCTCGCGATTGACGTCGAGATAGGCGCGCGGGAAATTCGCCGCCAGCAACGGCGCGCCGAGCGCCACGGCGCCGCCGAACAGCTCATCGACGTAACAGTCTTCCGACCGGCGGATGGCGTTGCGGTCCAGCCTTGCCATGGCAAGGAAGCGTTCGGGATAGTAGCGGCCGCTATGCGGCGAGTTGAAGAGAAAGGGGACGCGCTGCTCGGCGCCCGACCGGATTTCGAAGGCTGGAAAGACCGAAAAATCCTCGGCTGCCGTCTTCAATTTGAGCGAACCCGAAAACACCATTGCATCATGATGTGAAAGTGCCACCTTGCAGGCCGCGTGTCCAGCATTTCAGCGGCGGCACACGGCCCCGCAAATATGGATCATCGCCGTCCGCGTTCACTTGATGTTTACCCTCACCTCCTCATATACAGGATGGTTAACGGGCTTGCCCAACGGCAATCTCGGGCGGGTGATTCGGACGGGATATTCATGGCACGCATTCTTCTGGCGGAAGACGACGACGATATGCGTCGGTTCCTCGTCAAGGCGCTGGAGCGCGCCGGTTACCAGGTCAGCGATTTCGACAATGGCGCCAGCGCCTATGAGCGGCTGCGCGAGGAGCCGTTCTCGCTGCTGTTGACCGACATCGTCATGCCGGAGATGGACGGCATCGAACTGGCGCGGCGCGCCACAGAGATCGATCCTGATTTGAAAGTCATGTTCATCACCGGTTTCGCCGCCGTTGCGCTGAACCCGGACTCCAAGGCGCCGAAAGACGCCAAGGTGCTGTCGAAACCGTTCCATCTGCGTGACCTCGTCAACGAGGTCGAGAAGATGCTGCAGGCGGCCTGAGCCGTTTTTTAAGTGAGGCGCCGCACCTCTTCGCCACTGCGGCGAGACGACGCCTTCTTTCCTTTTTCCTGCTATTGACGCGCTGGATCAAAAATGGTGTATGCGCGGCTTCGGATGGGCGTGTAGCTCAGCGGGAGAGCACTGCATTGACATTGCAGGGGTCACAGGTTCAATCCCTGTCACGCCCACCATCCAACCAGACAAATCAGACTTGGATCGACACTCTTGGCCGGCTCGCCAGAGTGTAGCGCGCAAAACCCTTTGGCACCTCCCCGCAACTTCATTTGGCTCCAGATCGCCCGCTTCAACGCCCTTTAAGTTCCACTTGCAGGGCGTCCGCCAAGCCCGGAAGCCTCTGTGGTATGGGCGCTCAACGATATGACCTCAGGAAAGCGCCGGACAGGACGCGGACAGTGTTCAACGTGTTCACTGGCCTGACTTGCGAGCGGGAAGCCTTCAGGGCCGTGGGTCTGCCTATCGAAGAGGCCAACGATCTGATCGACTTGGTCAACGGTCTCAATCGGAAACGACGGGCCGACCGGGGCGATCTTCGGTAGCGCGATGCTATGGTTCTCACGCCAATTCCCGTCAGGACAAAGCGCGTGGGCATGACGCGCGAGAGGAGCAGCGTCGAGGCGGCGGCGGAAGAAATCCTCAACTTGGGATAAGCAGGGCACAGCGTGGTGCAGGGCCGTCCAGGGGTGCATTGTCGCTGACGAGGGTAGAACGGACGGCCGATGAAGCCAGGAAGCCGTTCCTGACGGCCACCAAGGTATGCGGAATGCTGCGCGAGAACCGGTAGCCTTCAACCCGCAATGATCAGCTCCTTTGCCGGCCGGCTGTTGTGACCGAACACGCGCTGTAAAGCAGCTCCGCCTGCTGCATGTCGAAATTCGCGAAGAAGACTCTTCGTATGTTGGGCACGTCGGCAACAAATGTCTCTATGGTCACCTATCTGCGCCCGTCACTGATAGGGTCGCCGGCGGAGCCGATCCCGGCGCCTAAACCCTCGGCCGCAGCCGGATCATCTGTTCGGACAACGTCTTTGGCTCGTGCTTGTCGCTCAAACCTGTCGTGATCGTCTCGCCGCTGCCCGGGAAGACGGCTGTCCCGAACAACACGTCAATGATCGCGAATTGGCCGGCGAAATTCTTGTCGAAGTGGCGACGATCTGTCGAGTGGTGCACCCGATGGAAGACCGGGCTGACGATCAACCAGCGCAGCGGGCCGAAACCAACCCGTGAGTCGGCATGTACGAACTGCCCCCATGTGCTGAAGACGGCGGATATGAAAACAACCTCCGGATACCCGAGTTTGATCAGGAGCGACAACGGGACTGTCACGGCGAAGGCTTTGAAGAAACCTTCCAGCCAATGATGACTGCAATTCGTCGCATTAAGGTCTTCGATTGAGTGATGCACGGCATGGAACTGCCAGAGCGGCGGGAACGCATGTTGCGCCCGATGATACCAGTAGTAGACGAAGTCGAACAAAAAGCCGGAACCGAGCGCCAGGGTCCCTGCGATGGCAATCCTTGCCACCTGTCCAATGTTCTCCCCTGTGAAGATCACCTCGAATAGAGGCTGGATTTTGAAATATTGAGATCCCGAGTGGACCAAAGCCGCACCAGCAAGGGTCGAAAGGGCGAACGGCATCCAGAACAGTATGCCCCTTAGCCGGGAGCCGAGCCAGCTCCGACGACTGCCGAGCATTATTTCAGTCGGCGCACAGAGCGCGCCAACTGCTATCACAAAGATGATATCTCTTGCCCAAGCCTCAAGCATCACAGCGCGCTTGTACATCATGGCGAGCTGGATTTATAGGGATGTCCCACGGGTAGGTTGCCCGTAAGTCCCCACTTGTGGACGAGATAGCCTGCGATGCTGGCGTGGCGAAGTGTCGTCGTTGGCGTTGCTGAAAAGCACTTCGGCGACCTAACCATTGACTGTGCGGCAAGTCCCTTGCCAAAGGTAGGGGTATTATTCACCCCGAACGTATTCGTTACGGTCGACGCGAATAGCGTCTCATCGATGTAGATACCGTGCGCCCAAGCCGCCGAGTAGATGCTGATGATGCGCCACGCGGCAAGACTTGGCGAAGGGTTTCCGTAGGTCTTGCGGGCGGTGGACGCAAAACCGTTGTAGACCACGCCATCGATGCGGCGTCGTAGATGAATTGCGTGGTCATCTGGTCTAGAATCCAGCCAAAGCCCTGGTGGATGCCGACAAGATGGCAACGAAGATCACGGCGGCACTAAGCGCGCACGGTGTCCCTGGACATGGGGCGGGAACACAGCGCTGATTTTGGCTTGAAGGTAAGCGCCTTGCTGCATGCGTTCCGGGACAGGGTGGAGAGGATTTTATGCGGGGCGTTGCGATTTTTACAGAGGGAAGAAGCGGTTCGAACTGGCTGGGAAGCCTGACGAACGCAACTGGCCTGATGGGACGGTCCGAGGAATGGCTCGATCCGGCCTATCTGCGCTTCGATCCCCGCACCTATGATGATCTTGAAAAAGCGGTCATCAAGAAAGCGTCGACCGACAACGGACGGTTTGCGATCAAGTTGTTTCCGCGCCATCTGGCCTGGTGCAAGGAGAAATTCGGAAAAGATTTTTTATTCAAGATTCGAAGAAAACACCGCCTGGAATTCATTTTGTTGGAACGTCGCGACCGAATTCAGCAAGCTATTTCGTTCTACCGAGCTAGGATGTCTGGAGTGTGGACGAGCCGGCACGAGGGAAAGTCAAGCCGCGCGCTGTTCCTTATAGCTTGCCGACATCAGCCAAGCATATTTCCAGATTGATCGAAGCTATGCGTTCTGGAGATCCTACCTACAACTTGCGGGGCTGGATTGTCGCCAATTCGTCTACGAAGATTTGCAGCAAGACCCACGGCCCTATCTGGAGGCTGTGGCGGATTACATGGACGTCGAGGTTCCCGAAGACACCGTCAATTCGAAATTCACTATTCAACGGGACAGCCTCACGGAAGAATGGATAGTGCGCTTTCGCGAGGACGCAGCGGCCAGGGGCGCCATTGAGGGCATCGGGGAGATGGCGGTGCCAAGAACGCTCGACAATATCGCCCGTTTTGCCCTGAAACGGCCCCTGATCCGAAAGCCCTTCTAGAGGTAGGTACTTTCTTCGGGGGAATTCGATGATCGTTGCAGCTGGCTCGGGTTCCAGCGCTCAATGCCCCGGCTCTTCCTGCCAGAACACCCGGCGTAAATCGCGCTGGTCAACCCTCTGCCCGCAGTTTCTCGATTGGGTTGAGGTCCGGACTATAGGGGCAAGCCTCGCGGAGCCGGCCTACTGGTCATCGTCATTATCATTGTCTGGATTGTCGACCAAACATCCCGCGCCGTGACACCCTTGGTAATTGCCTTGAGTGTCGAAATTCGGATTGCCATCCTTGTCGTAACTCGGCCTTGGATCGATGTAGCTGTCGTTCTTTCGACGCGCTTCCTTGCGATCCTTGTCTCTCTGTTCTTGCGCGGCCATGCGATCCAATGAGCGCTGCTCATCTTCTGAACGTTGTGACGTCTGTTGCATCATGCAGTCGGCAAACCTGTTGGTTCCTGGCCTGTAGCCGTAAGAAGCACACTGTTGCTGATCCATTGCGCGCTGATCCTCAGCGCTGACGCAACCGGCAACCGCCAACGGCACAAGCGCGATCAGCGCATATCTCATCTTGAAATTCGGCATTTTGTCACTCCAGATTATTCTGATGGCACCGGGCAAGAGAGGTCACCCTCCTGGCAGTTCAGGTAGGCCTTCAACTGCCTGGTGCGAGCCTTGGTCAGGTCAGCCTGACAAGCAGCGGCAACCATCGGCGCCGCGGAGCCACCGTCGTCACCGCTGGATTGAAACGTGCATTCGGCGTTGCGGAACGCAATCCACGCTCTCTGCGCTTTCACGAACCGTGCCTTGCCGTCGGAATCATCCGTAAGCCGCTTCTGGATTTGCTTGAAGGTCTGGTTCAACGCCTGATCGGCTCTTTTGAAGTCCGAAGCTGGATCGGCCAGAGCCGCGGTGGCGGCGAACGACAGCATGGCGACCGCAGCAAGTAGAAAACGCATGATTGTATCCCTCAAATGAAAACAACCACAAGTAAGCACGCATAGGAGCAGCCGGCAAGGCCTGGAAAACCGTATAGTAAGCAAAGGGTTGTCGGGTTCAACAATGCAGGACGGACGAGGCTGGGGCCGTGAGGTGATATGCGGGGAATCGCCGCCACAAGCTGACGTTGAGATTTGCCGTTGCGCCATTGTCGTGGGCGGCGCCGGCGAGTTTCGCAACCGGGCCCTGGCAGGCCTGACGCCGGACGCAAACGCCGTCGCGGAAAGCTGCGGCCCGTCCCGGCGTTGACCGGAACGGGCGACAGGCAATCAGATCATTGCGGCGCTGGATCGGGCGTATTTCCCGGCCTGTCGCCGCTGCCCTTGCCTTCGCGGCAAGGCTCGCCGATGCCGCAGCATTTGCCGTTGTAGGTGACGCCAGGCTTCAGCCTGTCGCATTCCCTGGGAGCAGTTGTCTTGCAGCCGGCCAGCACCGAAACGGCGATAGCGGCCAAAAGAACGTTTTTTGAAACAGTAAACATCAGACGTTCTCCTTGATGGACCATGTTTGGACACTTCGCTTGGTCGCGCCTCGGGAGAAATTGGTTCACAAGAAAATTGGTGATGGCGGCGAAAACCACCCTCGCGGTCGTTCGACAGCGGAGACGCCTGGGCAGGCGCAGCAATCGCGTGGCGACGCGTCCCTTCGACCGGTCAGCCTTTCCGCGCTTAGACGCCCGCGACGGTGCAAAGGCTCTTCATCCTGGTCACCGCCAGTTCCGGATCGGCCAGCAATCCGGCCTGGTCGGCAAGTCGGAACACGTCGGCATAGTGACGGATGCCGCGCGCCGACTGCATGCCGCCGACCATCGCAAAATGGTCCTGATGGCCGTTCAGCCAGGCCATGAAGACGATGCCGGCCTTGTAGTACTCGGTCGGCGCCTCGAAGATTTTTCGCGATAGCGGCACGGTCGGCGCCATCAATGTGTCATAGCCGGCGCGGTCACCCTCCGCCAGTTTCGCCAGCGCTGCATTGGCGACCGGCGCAATCGCATCGAAAATACCGAGCAGTGCGTGCGAGTGTCTTTTCTCGTCGCCGGCGATCAGTTCGGGATAATTGAAATCGTCGCCAGTGAACATGACGACGCCGTCCGGCAGACGGTTCCTCAGCGCGACCTCCTTGTCGGCATCGAGCAGCGAGATTTTTATCCCCTCCACCTTGCCGACGTGGCGTTCGATGATGGCAACAACTGTATCGAGCGCGGCCTCGAAATCCTCGCTGCCCCAATAGCCCCTGAGCGCCGGATCGAACATGTCGCCCAGCCAGTGCAGGATGACCTTGCCGGATGCCTGGGACAGGATGCGGTCGTAGACGCTGACATAGTCGTCCGGCCCCTTGGCCACAGCCGCCAGTGCCCGGCTGGCCATCATGATCGCCTTGCCGCCCAAGCCTTCGATGAAAGCGAATTGCTGCTCATAAGCGGTGATCACATCGTCCAGCGTCCTGGCGGTGGCGGGCGCCAGATGGTCGGTGCCGGCACCCGAGGCGAGATCGGCGCCATCGACGGTACGCGCCTCGGCGATCGAACGGCGGATCAATTCCCGCGCGTTTGCCCAGTCGAAACCCATGCCGCGCTGCGACGTGTCCATCGCTTCGGCGATGCGGAATCCCAGCCGCCACAGATGGTGACGGAACGCCATCGTCCTGTCCCAGTCGACCACCGGCCGGGACCATGGATCGGTCATGGCAAGCGGATCGGCAACGACGTGCGCGGCGGCATAGGCGATACGCGGAAATCGCGCGCCCACCATCGGCTGCACCGGTTCGCCGACCAGCGTGTAGCGGGTGCTGCCGCCACCCTCACCAGGCAAGGAAATGTTCATCCATCTCTCCCTTCGAAACGCTCTAAATGGAACGTTCCAATAAATCAAGAACCTTTAAGATTCGAGCTCCCCCGCAGGAGAGAATGCTGCGTTGCAACACAAAAGCCTTGCGGGGCAAGCCATTTGAGTACGCACAATCGATGTTCGAGGCGCGGGAAAAATCCAGATTGACTCACGAGCGGAGCAGAGATTAGAACGTTCCAATACTTTTGGGCCTGCAGTCGGGGAGGATGCATCTGAATGGCCAACCGGGCCAAGGCGACGATATTCGACATCGCCCGCGAAGCAGGCGTGTCCAAATCGACGGTATCGCTCGTGCTCCAGGGCAGCGGGCTGATCCGGCCCGAAACAGCGAGCAAGGTGCGCAAGGCGATCGAGGATGTCGGTTACGTCTACAACCGCGGCGCCGCCAATCTGCGCAAGGCGCACTCCAATGTCATCGGCATGGTCATCAACGATCTCACCAATCCCTTCTTCGCAGAGCTGGCGGTTGGCATGGAGCGGGTCTTCCAGTCGGCCGGCATCGTGCCGTTCATCGCCAACACGGCGGAAAATCCGGTGCGCCAGGAAGAAGTGCTGAAATCGCTGATGGAGCAAGGCGTCGCCGGCCTCATCGTGTCTCCGGCTCGCGGCACGACGCCGGGCGCCTTCAGGCGGATCGAGACGGCGGGTCTGCCGGTGGTCTTCGCCATGCGCCGGCTTCCCGAGAGCCGCATTCCGGTCATCGCGCCCGACAATCATCGCGGCGCCTATCTCGCCACCGCCCATCTGATCGGCAAGGGACATCGCCGGCTGGTCTTCTTCGGTGGCTCGTCCGATCTCGTCGTCTATCACGAGCGGCTTGGCGGATTTCGCGAAGCCTGCGAGACGCAGGGCATCGCCGACCGCGACGCACTGGTCGTCGAGGGAGAGACCAGCCGCAGAGGTGGTATCGCGTGCCTCGAAACCGCTCTCGCAATGGCTGAACCGCCGACCGCGGCACTCTGCTTCAACGACGCCGTCGCCTTTGGCGCCATGCTGGCGCTGCGCAAGCGCGGACTTGAGCCGGGAGTTGATTTCGCCATCGTCGGGTTCGACGATGTGGCCGAAGCCGAGCACTACATGCCTGCTCTGACCAGCGTCGCGGTGGATTCGGCGGGCCTCGGCGAACGCGCCGCCCATGTCATGCTGAAAATGATCCAGTCGCGCACCACACGCGCCGAAGACCACATCGGCGCGGTCAATCTGGTCGTCAGGGAAAGCTGTGGCCCGGATCGCCGCAACCGAAACAGGGCGGCCGGTTTGGGAGGCGCTGCATGAGCGTCAAATGGAGCTCGATCGGCGCTAGCAACGCCATCGGCGCACAAGGCGAGGACAGCATCTGGTCATCGGCGTCAGCCGCATTGCAAACCGCGAAATCACGCAAGGCGGTCGCGATCGACCCTGAGTTCGGGAGTATGAATTGAGCAAGGTGGTCTCCGCGGCCCAGGCAGCCGGCCTGATCAGGGACGGCATGGTCGTGTCGGTGTCCTCGTCGAGCGGCCTCGGCTGCCCCGACGCGGTGCTCGCCGCAATCGGCGAACGCTTCGATGGGGAAGGCCACCCAAAAAATATCACCACGCTGCACCCGATCGCCGCCGGCGACATGTACGGCATCAAAGGCATCGACCATCTGGCCAAGCCCGGCCTGCTGAAGCGCACCTTGTGCGGCTCCTTCCCCTCGGGCCCCTCCTCTTCCGAACCGCCGCAGATCTGGAAGATGATCGGCGACAATTCGGTCGCCGCCTACAACGTGCCGTCCGGCATCCTGTTCGACATGCACCGCGAAGCCGCGGCCAAGCGGCCGGGCGTGCTGACCAAGGTCGGCCTCGACACCTTCGCCGACCCGCGCCATCAGGGCTGCGCCATGAACGCCGCCGCCAGCGAGCCGATCGTTTCGGTGCAGCAGTTCGACGGCGAGGAATGGCTCTATTTCCGCTCCATCGTGCCGCAGGTCTCGATCATCCGCGCCACGTCGGCCGACGAGCGCGGCAACCTCACCTATGAGCATGAGGGCGCCTATCTCGGCGGGCTGGAGCAGGCGCTCGCCGCCCGCAACAATGGCGGCATCGTCATCGCGCAGGTCAAGCGCGTCGTCGAAAACGGCACGCTGAAACCGCATCATGTGCGCGTGCCGGGCGTCCTGGTCGACCATATCGTCGTCGCGCCCGACCAGTTGCAGACGACGCTGACACCCTACGACCCAGCCATCTCCGGAGAAATCTTCCGGCCGCTGTCGAGCTTCCGCACGCCAGAGATGAACGTCCAGAAGGTGATCGCGCGCCGCGTCGCCATGGAGTTACGCGACGGCATGGCCGTCAACATCGGCTTCGGCATCTCGGCCAATGTGCCGCGCATCCTGATCGAGGAAGGCCAGCACGGCAAGGTCACCTGGGTGATCGAACAGGGCGCGGTCGGCGGCGTGCCGCTGCTCGACTTCAAGTTCGGCTGTTCGTCGAACGCCGACGCCTTCATGCCCTCGCCGCACCAGTTCATCTATTTCCAGGCCGGCGGCTTCGACGCCTCGCTGCTGTCCTTCCTGCAGATCGATCGACACGGCTCTGTGAACGTTTCGAAGCTTTCGGCGCGGCCGCATGTCACCGCCGGCGCCGGCGGCTTTGTCGACATCACCGCACGGGCGAAGAAGATCGTCTTCTCCGGCTTCTTCAACGCCGGGGCAAAACTCTCATTGGCCGATGGCGGCATCCGCATCGACCAGGAGGGCAAGGTCAAGAAGGTGGTCGCGGAGGTCGAGCATATCTCGTTTTCGGGCAAGCGGGCGGTCGCGCAGGGGCAGGACATCACCTATGTCACCGAACGCTGCGTGATGAGGCTGACGCCGGAGGGCCTCGTCGTCACTGAACTCGCACCCGGCATCGATCTGCAGCGCGATGTGCTGGCGCAGTCGGAAATCCCGTTGGGCGTTGCCAGGGACCTCAAGACGACACCGGCAGCCCTCTACCGGGACCAGCCCATAGGCCTGTCGCTGAATGGCGGCGCCTCGCTCGGAGGCGCGCATGGCTGAACGCCTCGTCACCTTCGAGCAGGATGGCGCCATCGGCATCGTCACCTTGCGTCGGCCGGAGAAATTCAACGCACTCGACGTTCCGATGCTGCGGGCGCTGGAGACGGCGCTCGACGCGGCCGAGATGGCCGAGGGCGTCCGCGTCGTGCTGCTGCGCGGCGAAGGCAAGGGCTTCTGCGCCGGCGGCGATGTCGAGGCGTGGGCGCGGATGAGTGCCGCCGATTTCCAGGTGCAATGGGTCCGCTATGGCCACCGCGTCTTCGACCGCTTGGCGCGACTGCGGCAACCGACCATCGCCGTTCTGTCCGGCCATGCGCTGGGCGGCGGACTGGAACTGGCTGTGGCTTGTGATTTCCGCGTGGCGGAAACACAGGTGAAATTGGGTTTCCCCGAAACCTCGATCGGCGTCGTTCCGGGCTGGTCCGGCACGCAGCGCGCCGTGCGCCGCTTCGGCGCGCAGACGGTGCGGCGCATGGCGCTGGGCGGCGAGATCTTTCTCGCCCCTGAAGCACTGGCCTTGGGCATTGTCGATCGGGTGGTCGAGACCGGCAAGGCGCTGGCTAATGCACAGGCCTGGGCCGAAAAGATCGCCGAGCGCGGGCCACTGGCGACGGAAGCCGCCAAGCTGATGATCGCGGTCGCCGAAGGCGAGGAAAGTGCCGCCGCCACCGAAGCGCTGGCCAGCGGCTTCATCGCCCTGACCGGCGATCTCAAGGCCGGCGTCGACGCCTTCAAGGCCAAGCAGAAGCCGGCCTTTTCGAGATCCTAGAGGAAAACAGATGAACGCCCCCCTCAAGATCGCCATGCCGGCCGAGGCGGCTGCGGCACCGAAAGCGTACAGACTGCTGATCGACGGCAAGCATGTCGATGCCCGCGACGGCCGCACGATTGCGCGCCAGAGCCCCGGCCACGGCTTTATCGTTTCGCACTATGCGCAGGCCGGCGAGGCCGAGGTGGAAGCCGCTGTGCAGGCTGCGCACAAGGCTTGCGAGACCGGCCCATGGCCGCGCATGAAGGCGGCCGAGCGTGCCGCGATCCTGCTCAAGGCGGCCGACCTGATCGAGGGCCGGCTGGAAGACATCGCCCGGCTCGATGCACTGGAATCCGGCAAGCCGATCGCCCAGGCGCGCGGCGAGATCGGCGGCGCCGTCGACATCTGGCGCTATGCCGCCTCGCTGGCCCGCACGCTGCATGGTGAATCCTACGCCAATCTCGGCGATGCGATGCTGGGCGTCGTGCTGCGCGAACCGATCGGCGTCGTCTCGATCATCACGCCGTGGAATTTCCCCTTCCTGATCGTCAGCCAGAAACTGCCCTTCGCGCTCGCCGCCGGCTGCACGGCGGTGGTCAAGCCTAGCGAGATGACCTCGGCCTCGACCTTCGTGCTCGGCGACATCCTGATGCAGGCCGGCCTGCCCGCCGGCGTCGTCAACATCCTCGCCGGCCTTGGCGCCGATGTCGGTGCGCCGATGGTCAGTCATCCGCTGGTCGAGATGGTCTCGTTCACCGGCTCCACCCGCGTCGGCAAGATGACGATGGCGTCCGCCGCGCAGTCGCTGAAGAAAGTCTCGATGGAACTCGGCGGCAAGAACGGCCAGATCGTCTTCCCGGACGCCGACCTCGAAGCGGCCGCAGATGCAGCGGTGTTCGGCGGCTTCTTCAATGCCGGCGAGTGCTGCAATGCCGGCAGCCGGCTGATCGTGCACGAGGCAATCGCCGACGATTTTCTCAGCGCCGTCAAGGCGCTTGCCGCCAGGGTCACGGTCGGCGATCCGCTCGATGACCAAACCAAGGTCGGCGCGATGATCTCGTCCGACCATCTGAAGAAGGTAGCCGGCTATGTTTCTGCCGCTGAAGGCGACGGCAGCCAGGTTTACAGCGGAGGCAAGCAATTGGCCTCCAATGTAGGCCAATACCTCGATCCAACCATCGTCCGCGGCGTTACCGAGGAGATGGCCATAGCGCGCGAGGAAGTGTTCGGCCCGGTGCTCTCGGTGCTGACTTTTGAATCGATTGAAAAGGCGTTGCACATCGCCAACAACACGCCCTATGGTTTGTCGGCGGGCGTGTGGAGCGCCAGCATCGACACTTGCATGTCGGTCGCCCGTGGAGTGCGTTCGGGAACCGTTTGGTGAACACATTCATGGAAGGTTATCCCGAGCTGCCTTTCGGAGGCTACAAGCAGTCCGGTCTCGGACGCGAACTCGGCAAACGCGCCGTCGAGGACTATACCGAGGAAAAGACAATCCAGTTTCATCGCGGCCGGCGCACCGGGTGGTGGGTCGGCTGAGTTGAGAAGAACCCGGCGGCATCCGCCGGTCGTGTAATGCAACAAGGGAGGAAGTACATGTTGCGCAAACTGCTTATCGGAACGGCTCTCGCGTCGGGCCTGGCTTTCGCGGCCCACGCCGAGGACGTCAAGGAAGTCCAGATGCTGCATTGGTGGACCTCGGGCGGCGAAGCGGCTGCTCTCAACGTCCTCAAGGGTGATCTGGCCAAGGAAGGCTATGCCTGGAAGGACGTGCCGGTGGCCGGCGGCGGCGGCGACGCCGCCATGACCGCGCTGAAGGCGATGGTCGCGGCCGGCAATTATCCGACCGCCTCGCAGATGCTCGGCTACACCGTGCTCGACTATGCGGCCGCCGGCGTCATGGGCGATCTGACCGAAACGGCCAAGAAGGAAGGCTGGGACAAGTCCGTTCCGGCAGCCCTGCAGAAGTTTTCGGTCTATGACGGCAAGTGGGTCGCAGCGCCGGTCAACGTTCACTCGGTCAACTGGCTGTGGATCAACAAGGCCGTCCTGGACAAGATCGGCGGCACCGAGCCGAAGACCTTCGACGACTTCGTTGCCCTGCTCGACAAGGCCAAGGCGGCAGGCGTGATCCCGCTCGCTCTCGGCGGCCAGAACTGGCAGGAAGCCACCATGTTCGACTCCGTCGTGCTGTCGACCGGCGGACCCGAGTTCTACAAGAAGGCCTTCAACGACCTCGATGACGAGTCCCTGAAGTCCGACACGATGAAGAAGTCGTTCGACAATTTGGCCAAGCTCGTCACCTATGTCGACCCGAACTTCTCCGGCCGCGACTGGAACCTTGCCACCGCCATGGTCATCAAGGGCGATGCCCTGGTGCAGGTCATGGGCGACTGGGCCAAGGGTGAGTTCAACGCCGCCAAGAAAACGCCGGGCACCGACTTCCTGTGCTATCGCTTCCCGGGCACCGACGGCTCGGTGATCTACAACTCCGACATGTTCGGCATGTTCAACGTTCCGGACGACCGCAAGGCCGCCCAGGTCGCGCTGGCCACCGCCACCCTGTCGAAGAGCTTCCAGTCGGCCTTCAACGTCGTCAAGGGTTCGGTTCCGGCCCGTACCGACGTTCCGGATACCGACTTCGACGCTTGCGGCAAGAAGGGCATCGCCGACCTGAAGGCAGCCAACGAAGGCGGCACGCTGTTTGGCTCGCTGGCCCAGGGCTATGGCGCGCCTCCGGCGGTCGCCAATGCCTATAAGGATGTCGTCTCCAAATTCGTCCATGGTCAGATCAAGACCTCGGACGAAGCCGTGACCGAGCTGGTCAAGGCGATCGACGACGCCAAGTAAGCGCCACGCGCCAAAACGCCTTCCCCGCTCCGGCGGGGAAGGTCCAGATCCGCGAACTTAGATCCGCGAAGCTGGTTGGCCGCGAGTCGACGGGAGGAGCCCCATGAGCACGGTAGCGACAAGCCAGATCAAGCTGACGCCGGAGGATGCGCGGCCACGCGCCTCGGTGCGCTCACGCCTGCAGGACGCATTGCCGAAGATCGTGCTGGCGCCGAGCTTCGCCATCACCATCGTCTTCGTCTACGGCTTCATCCTGTGGACGATCTATCTGTCCTTCACCAATTCCAAGACCTTCCCGTCCTATGTCCTGACCGGCTCGCGCGCCTATCAGCGGCTGTGGGGCTGGACCTTCGACACTGACCCGCCCTCGAGCTGGTACACGTCGATCACCAATATGGGTATTTTCGGTTTCCTCTACATCGCAATCTGCCTGGCGCTCGGCCTGTTCCTGGCCATCCTGCTCGACCAGAAGATCCGCGGCGAAGGCGTGTTGAGGCCGATCTACCTCTACCCGATGGCGCTGTCCTTCATCGTTACCGGCGTCGCCTGGAAATGGTTCCTCGATCCCGGCCTCGGCCTCGAGCAGACCTTGCATCAATGGGGCTGGACGAGCTTCCATTTCGACTGGATCAAGAACAAGGATTTCGTCATCTACACGGTGGTCATTGCCGGCGTCTGGCAGGCCTCCGGCTTCATCATGGCGATGTTCTTGGCCGGCCTGCGCGGCATTGACGGCGAGATCATGAAGGCGGCGCAGATCGACGGCGCCACCACCTTCCAGCTCTACCGCCGCATCGTCATCCCGCTGCTGCGGCCGATCTTCCTGTCGGCCTTCATCGTGCTCGCGCATCTCGCCATCAAGTCATACGATCTGGTCGTGGCGCTGACCAGCGGCGGCCCCGGCGGCTCGGCCTGGCTGCCTTCCAACTTCATGTATGAGTACACGTTCAAGCGCAACGAGATGGCCGTCGGCTCGGCAAGTGCGGTGATCATGCTGATGACCATCGTCGCCATCATCGTGCCGTATCTCTATTCGGAACTGCGGGAGAAGCCGCGATGAGCGCCGTCACCACTCCCGCCCGCCAGGCTTCCGGCGGCGTCAACGCCAGGGTCATCAACCGCATCGTCATCTACGGGCTGCTGGCGCTGTTTGCGTTGTTCTACCTGATGCCGCTGTTCGTCATGCTGGTGACCTCGTTCAAGACCATGGACGAGATCCAGAACGGCAACATGCTGGCATTGCCCAAGGCGCCGACCTTTGATCCTTGGCTGAAGGCCTGGGGCGAGACCTGCGTCGGCCTCACCTGCGCCGGCATCAAAGGCTATTTCTGGAACTCCATCAAGATGGTGGTCCCGGCCGTTTTGATCTCGACCATGCTCGGCGCGCTGAATGGCTACGTGCTGACCAAATGGCGTTTCCGCGGCGCAACGCTGGTGTTCGGGCTGATGCTGTTTGCCTGCTTCATCCCGTTCCAGTCGGTGCTGCTGCCGATGGCAACCATCCTCGGCAGCCTCGGCCGCTTCGGCGTCACGCTGCAGAATGCGACGGGAACCAGCTTTGGCCTCGGCAACCCGACGGTCAATCTCGTCTTCGTCCACGTCGTCTACGGCATCGGCTTCACCACGCTGTTCTTCCGCAACTACTACGAGGCGTTCCCCACCGAACTGGTCAAGGCGGCACAGGTCGACGGCGCATCCTTCTTCCAGATCTTCCGCCGCATCATGCTGCCGAACTCGATGCCGATCTTCGTCGTCACCGTCATCTACCAGTTCACCAACATCTGGAACGACTTCCTGTTCGCTTCCGCCTACGCCGGCACCGGCGATGCGATGCCGATGACGGTGGCGCTCAACAACGTCGTCAACACCTCGACCGGCGTCGTCGAGTACAACGTCAACATGGCCGCCGCGATGATCGCGGCACTGCCCACCCTTCTCGTCTATGTGCTCGCCGGCCGCTATTTCGTGCGCGGTCTCATGGCTGGCGCCGTCAAAGGATAATCTGATGGCTTTTCTGGAAATTGATGGTCTGAGAAAGCGCTTCGGCCAGGTCGAGATCCTGAAAGGGATCGATGTCGAGCTCGAGAAAGGCGGCTTCCTGGTACTGGTCGGCCCGTCCGGCTGCGGCAAGTCCACCTTGCTCAACACTATCGCCGGACTGGAGACGATCACCTCGGGCGAAATCCGCGTCGACGGACGCACCATCAACGATCTGCATCCGTCGAAGCGCGACATCGCCATGGTGTTTCAGAGCTATGCGCTCTACCCGAACATGACGGTGGCCGGGAACATCTCCTTCGGCATGGAGATGCGCGGCGTGCCGGCGGCGGAGCGCCAGAAGGCGATCGACAAGGTGGCCAAGGTGCTGCAGATCGGCCACCTCTTGCAGCGCAAGCCGAGCCAGCTTTCCGGCGGTCAGCGCCAACGCGTCGCCATGGGCCGGGCGCTGGTGCGCGACCCCAAACTGTTCCTGTTCGACGAGCCTCTGTCCAACCTCGACGCCAAGCTGCGCGTCGACATGCGCATCGAGATCAAGCGGCTGCATGCCACCACCGGCACCACCATCGTCTACGTCACCCACGACCAGATCGAGGCGATGACGCTGGCGACCAAGATCGCGGTCATGCGCGATGGCGAGGTGCAGCAGTTCGGCACCCCGGCCGAAATCTACAACAACCCGACCAACCTCTTCGTCGCCGATTTCATGGGCTCGCCGGCGATGAACCTGATCCCGGCGACGATCGGCACGTCAGGCAACGCGCTGTCCGTCGTACTGCAGCGCGAAGCACGAGAGCCGATCTCGCTGCCGATGGCCAATGCACCGGCCGGCCTGTCGGCATTCCAGGGTAAGCCGATCATCTTCGGCGTCCGCCCCGAAGCCCTGACCGATCCGGAAGGTGCCGAGCGCAACGCCTCGCACATCGCAACCGCCGACTGTCACATCGAGGTCGTCGAACCGGCCGGCTCCGACACCTTCGCCGTCACCAATCTCGGCGGCAAGGGCGTGGTGGCGCGGCTGCGTGCCGACGCCAATATCCAGCCGGGCACCAGCACGCCGCTCGCCTTCAACCTGACCAAGGCGGTGTTCTTCGATCCGGCGACCGAGAGCCGCATTCGCTGATGTATGTCGCCCAAAAGTGGATCCGGTTTTGGGGCAACGACATGCATCAAAACAAAAAACCTAAAGCGCGTCGGGACGCGATTTAAGCCATGGCAAATCCGGACATCGTCATCATCGGCTCCGGCATCGGCGGCGCCACGATCGCCTCCGGCCTTGCCGGCAGCGGCGCCTCGATCCTGATGCTGGAGCGCGGCGAGCCGTTGCCGGCGACACCGCACGCGCGCGACACGCGCTCGATCTTCGTCGACGGCCATTATAGGCCGAAGGAGATGTGGCGCGAGGCCGGCGGCGCCGCCTTCAACCCCGGCAATTATTACTATGTCGGCGGCAATTCGAAGTTCTATGGCGCGGTGCTGGTCCGCTACCGCAAGGAAGATTTCGCCGCCATGGAGCACTTTGGCGGGGTCTCGCCGGCATGGCCGTTTTCCTATGAGGAATTCGAGCCCTGGTATTCGAAAGCCGAACAGCTGTTTCGCGTGCGCGGTGCACTGGGCGAGGATCCGACCGAGCCGTTCCATTCGATCCCCTACGCCTACAAGCCGGTGCCCGACGAGGCATCGATCGCCCGCGCCCGCGCCGAGCTGAAGGGCCTCGGCCTGCATCCGGCGTCGCTGCCGCTCGGCGTCGACATCGAAGCCTGGCTGAAGGATGGCAGGACCGGCTGGGACGCGTTTCCCAACACCGGCCAGGGCAAGGTCGACGCGCAAACGGGTCCGCTGACGGCCGCCCTGACCGACACCAACATCCGGCTCGAAACCAGCGCTTATGTCGAATATCTTGAGGGGTCACCCGACGGCAAAACCATATCAGCCATTCACTATCGCCAGAATGGCGCGTTGAAGAAAGTATCGCCGAAGCTGATCATCCTCTCGGCCGGCGCGGTCAATTCCGCCGTCATCCTGCTGCGCTCGCCCACGTCGGATGGCAAAGGCCTCGCCAACCGCTCCGACCAGGTCGGCCGCAATTTCATGAACCACAATTCCAGCGCCATGCTGGCGATCGACCCGCGCCGCCGCAACGATGCCGTCTACCAGAAGACGCTGATGCTCAATGACTATTACCTGTCCGACGGCAAGGGCGGCAAGCCGCTCGGCAATGTCCAACTGCTCGGCAAGATCGATGGCAACATGCTCAAGGCCAACGTCAAATACACGCCGAAATTCGCGCTCGATTTCATGGCCGGCCACGCCATCGACTGGTACCTGATGTGCGAGGACCTGCCCGATCCGGAAAGCCGCATCATGGTCGACGGCAAGGACATCGTCATGCAGTGGCGGCGCTCCAACATGCAGTCGCTCGACGGGCTGACCAAGGTGATGCGCGAAAACTTCCGCGCCTGCGGTTATCCCATCGTGCTGTCGCGCCCCTTCGACAAGCGCACGCCGTCGCACCAATGCGGCACGATAAAGATGGGCGACGATCCGGCCACTGCACCGCTCGACCCTTACTGCCGCTCCTTCGACCACCGGAACCTGTTCGTCGTCGACGCCGGTTTTTTGCCCAATTCGGCGGCGGTGAACCCGGCGCTATCGATTGCAGCCCAGGCGCTGCGTGTCGCCGATCACATCTGCAAGGCTAGCTTCCAATGACCCGCCCCTCCGCCATCGTCACCGGCGGTGCGCGCGGCATCGGCCTGGCCTGCGCCGAGGCGCTGGCCGATGCCGGCTTCGACATCCTCGTCGCGGACCTTGCCGAGAAGCCCGCCGAAGGGCTCGCCGAGAACATCACCGCACACGGCGCGAAATTTGCCTACATCCAGTGCGACATCGCCGATCTCGCCAGCCACACCGCACTTGTCGATGCCGCGATGCGCACCTTCGGCCGCATCGACTGCCTGATCAACAATGCCGGCGTCGGCGCCGTGGTGCGCGGTGACCTCTTGGACCTCAAGCCGGAGAATTTCGACCGCACGCTCGGCATCAATCTGCGCGGCACCGTCTTCCTCAGCCAGGCCGTGGCCAAGGCAATGCTGGCCACATCAGGCGATCAGAGATCAATCATCACCATCACCTCGGTCAGCGCCGAAATGGCATCGCCGGAACGGCCGGACTACTGCATCTCGAAGGCTGGGCTTTCGATGTGGGTGAAGAACCTGGCGCTCAGGCTCGCGCCCGAAAACATCGGCGTGTTCGAGGTCCGGCCGGGCATCATCCGCACCGAGATGACATCAGGCGTGACCGCCAAATATGACGCCCTCATCGACGGTGGACTGGTGCCGGCCAAACGCTGGGGCGAGGCTTCTGACATCGGTGCGGTGGTGGCGACGCTCGCCGGCGGGAAGCTCGGTTTTTCGACCGGCTCGATCATCAATGTCGATGGCGCGCTCTCCGTGCCGCGGCTGTAAGTGGATGGTGACATGACCGACTACATCATCGTGGGTGCCGGTCCGGCCGGCTGCGTTATGGCCAACCGGCTGAGCGAGGATCCCAGCAATTCGGTGCTGCTGCTGGAAGCCGGCGGCAAGGACTGGCATCCCTATATCCACATGCCGGCCGGCTTCGCCAAGATGACGAAGGGGATCGCCTCCTGGGGCTGGTCGACCGTGCCGCAGAGAAACATGAAGGACCGCGTCTTCTGGTACACGCAGGCCAAGGTGGTCGGCGGCGGCTCGTCCATCAACGCCCAGATCTATACACGCGGCAACGCCCGCGACTACGACGCCTGGGAGAAGGAAGAGGGCCTCGCCGGCTGGGGCTATCGCGATGTGCTGCCCTATTTCAAGCGCGCTGAGAACAACCAGCGCTACGCCAACGATTTTCACGGCGACCAGGGGCCGCTCGGCGTCTCGAACCCGATTGCGCCGTTGCCGATCTGCGAAGCCTATTTCCGTGCCGGCCAGGAGATGGGCATTCCCTTCAATCCGGACTTCAACGGCGCTGCCCAAGAAGGCGTCGGCTACTACCAGCTGACCCAGAAGGATGCCCGGCGCTCGTCCGCTTCAGTCGCCTATTTGAAGCCGATCCGCGCCCGCAAGAACTTGACCGTCCGAACCGATGTGCTGGTGACGCGCATCGTCGTCGAGAACGGCCGCGCCATCGGCGTCGAGGTGGTCGACAGGCCGGGCGGCGAGACAAAAATCCTGCGCGCCGAACGCGAGGTGATCGTCTCGTCCGGCGCCATCGGCTCGCCGAAACTCCTGATGCAGTCGGGCATCGGCCCTGCAGACCATCTGAAGTCGGTCGGCGTCACGCCGGTGCATGACCTGCCCGGCGTCGGCTCCAACATGCAGGACCATCTCGATCTGTTCGTCATCGCCGAATGCACCGGCGACCACACCTATGACAACTACGCCAAGCTGCACCGCACGGCATGGGCCGGCCTGCAATATCTGCTGCTGAAGAAGGGGCCGGTGGCCTCCAGCCTGTTCGAGACCGGCGGCTTCTGGTACGCCGACCCGACCGCCGCCTCGCCCGACATCCAGTTCCACCTCGGCCTCGGCTCCGGCATCGAGGCCGGCGTCGAGAAGCTGAAGAATCCCGGCGTCACCTTGAACTCGGCCTTCCTGCGCCCCCGCTCGCGCGGCACAGTGCGGCTGAAGAGCGCCGACCCGGCCGATCATCCTCTGATCGACCCGAACTACTGGTCGGATCCCTATGACCGCGCCATGTCGATCAAGGGCCTGCGGCTGGCCCGCGAGATCATGCGGCAGAAGGCGCTTGCCCCTTACGTGCTGCGCGAAGTGCTGCCCGGCCCGTCGCTCGCCAGCGACGACGAGCTGTTCGACTATGCCTGCCGCACCTCCAAGACCGACCATCATCCGGTCGGCACCTGCCGCATGGGCCATGACGAGATGGCTGTCGTGACGCCGGATCTGCGGTTGCGCGGCATTGAGGGCCTGCGCGTTTGCGATGCCTCGGTGATGCCGCGCGTGCCCTCCTCCAACACCAATGCGCCGACCATCATGGTCGGTGAAAAGGGCGCCGATTTGGTCCTCGGCCGCGAGCCACTACCGCCCGCGGTGTTTTCCGGCAATCGGGCAGCTTAGCCACTGAGGAGTAAGACATGATCAGGCACTGTGTTTTCGCTAGATTTCGCAACGATGTTCCCGCCGCAGAGCGCACGGCGATCCATGCCGATCTCGAGGCGCTGCGACAGGTTATCGACGGCATGGACGCCGTAAAATTCAGCGCCAATGTCAGCCCGGAGCCGTTCGCACGCGGCTTCACCCATGGCTTCACCATCGACTTCCGCGATGCTGCCGCGCGCGATGCCTATCTTGTGCATGAAGCGCACCAGCGCGCCGGCGCGCGCCTGGTCGCTGCCCTGGAAGGCGGCACGGATGGACTGATGGTGTTTGATCTCGAAATCTAGACCTCATCCTCAAGCCATGATCGAGTTCATCGACAGATGGCACCGGCCGCTCCTCATCGCACCTTCCGCCATTCCAGCGGGCGTTCGATCAAATGAGCCACGCGAAAAAGTGACCACCGGTCTTCCCTGAATTGGCCGATAATTCCCCCCATCGATGATGATGGAGGAGGAAGATTTGCCCCTTAATTCGCAGCAGAAGAAGACTGTCCTCGCCTCATTCCTGGGCTGGACGCTCGATGCTTTCGATTTCTTCCTTCTGACATTCCTGCTCACCGATATCGCGACCGAATTCCACGCCGACGTGCCCGCGGTCTCCAAGGCGCTGTTCCTGACGCTGGCAACGCGCTTCATCGGCGCGTTCTTCTTCGGCATGCTTGCCGACAAATACGGGCGCAAGCCGATCCTCATGCTCAACATCGTGAGCTATTCGGTGATCGGCGCGCTGGCCGCCTTCTCTCCCAATCTCGGCATATTCCTCGCCCTGCGCGCCCTGTTCGGCATCGCCATGGGCGGCGAATGGGGACTGGGCAGTTCGCTGGCCATGGAATCCATCCCGCCGAGCGCACGCGGCATGGTCTCCGGCATCCTGCAGTGCGGCTATCCGGCCGGTTATCTGCTGGCGGCGGTGGTCTATGGCCTGCTCTATCAGCAGACGATCGGTGGCTACACGATCGGCTGGCGCGCCATGTTCCTGCTCAGCTTCGTGCCGGCGCTGATCGTGCTGTTCATCCGCTCGCATGTGCCGGAATCGCCGGCCTTCGTCGAAGCGCAGAAGACCGCGAGACCGGGCATGTGGGAAACACTGCAGAAACACTGGGGCGTCGTGCTCTAT
Organism: Mesorhizobium sp. M7A.F.Ca.US.006.01.1.1; assembly: GCF_003997935.1. Taxonomy (GTDB): domain Bacteria; phylum Pseudomonadota; class Alphaproteobacteria; order Rhizobiales; family Rhizobiaceae; genus Mesorhizobium. The sequence goes on along the minus strand of NZ_RZQL01000030.1, from coordinate 7,637 downwards.
GCCGTCGTGCTGATGATGTTCTTCAATTTCTTCAGCCATGGCACGCAGGACCTCTACCCTACCTTCCTGAAGAAGCAGCACGGCTTCGATCCGCATACGGTGAGCTGGATCACCATCGTCGCCAATATCGGCGCCATCGTCGGCGGCCTGGCATTCGGCGCGCTCTCGGAGAAGATCGGCCGCGTCAACGCCATCACGCTGGCCTGCCTGATCGCCTTGCCGTCCATCCCGCTATGGGCCTACTCGACCACGCCGTTCATGCTCGCCATCGGCGCCTTCGTCATGCAGGTCGCGGTCCAGGGCGCCTGGGGCGTCATCCCCGTGCACCTCAACGAGCTTTCGCCCGGCGCGGTGCGGGCGACCTTGCCCGGCTTTATCTATCAGGCGGGCAATCTCGCCGCGTCCTATGGCGGCCCCTATCAGGCAGGAATCGCGGAAAGCGCCGGAGGCAGCTATGGCTATGCCCTGGCGCTGTTCGCAGGCGTGGTCGCCGTCTGCATCATCGTCGTCATCCGTTTCAGTCCGGAACGACGTGGCCAGCTGATGACCGTACTCAACTAGAGCAATTTTAGGAAAAGTGTGAAGCGGTTTTCTGTCTAGAATTGCGTCAAAACAAAGAGTTAGAGCAGATCGCCGTTTCCGTGAAACGGTGAAATGCTCTAGGGTCCAGGTCAGCCGAGCCTGAGCGCGACGACACCCGCAACGATGCTGAGCGCGGCGGCACCGCGCCAGCCGGTCATTTTTTCGCCGAGAGCGAAGACCGAGATCATCATGGCAAACAGGATCGAGGTTTCACGCAGCGAGGCCACGGAGGCGATCGGCGCCTTGGTCATCGCCCACATGACGATCCAGTAGGCGGCGCCACTGAGCACGCCCGTGAACAGCCCTGCCTTCCAGTCGCGCGCCAGCACCGGCAGCGCCTTCGGCCCGCGGAAGATGAGGCACAGCACCAAGGCGCCAAAAGCATCGCAGATGAACAGCCAGGCTGCATAGCTCTGCGCGGTTGCCGCCAGTCGGGCGCCACTGCCGTCGGACAGCGTGTAACTGGCAATGAAGATGGAAGTGCCCAGCGCGAAGCCGACCGCGCGCAGATTGAGCTTTTCCAGATGTGCGCCGCCACGAAACGACATCACCAGCGTGCCGGCCGACAACAGGAAGATGCCGAGCATGGCGAACGGGCCGGGGATTTCGGCAACGACGAACATGCCGCCAAAGGCCGAGAGCAGAGGTGCGGTGCCCCGCGCCAGCGGATAGGTCTGGGCGAAATCGCCCGCCTTGTAAGCGCCGATCAGGAAGGTCCGGTAGCCCATATGGAAAATGACGGAGGCGATGATGTAAGGCCACACTTCCGCCTTCGGCACTTCGACGAAAGGCAGCACCACGAGTGCTGCAGCGCCCATGCCGAGCGTCATCAGCGTGATCGACAGGAAGCGGTCGAGATGGACCTTGACCAGCGCGTTCCAGATCGCGTGCATGGCGGCGGCGGCAAGCACTGCGAAAAAGACGAAAAGCGTCATGTGGCAATGCCGGGCGTTTCCAGGTCGATGTCGACCCGCAGCGGAAAATGATCCGACGCAACCTCGCCGATGTCGGCACTGATCGAACGCACCCGCCCGGCGAACATGCCGCCGACGAAACAATGGTCGAGCCGGCGCTTTGCCATCTTGCCGTCGATGGTCTTCACATGGGTGTGGAAATCCGCGGCCGGCTCGCTGGCGACAGCGGCGGCATCGACGAAACCGCCGAGATAGGCGGCACCCCGATGGTAGGGCGTGCTGCCGACGATGCGGCGATATTCGGCGCTGCCCGGCTCCATGTTGAAATCACCCATCCAGATCGCCGCCAGCGGGTTTTCCGGCTCCGCCTCGCCGCTGGTCCAGTTGCGCGTGGGCTCGTCGTCGACGCCGCTCCACGGTCCGCCATCGGACGGTGCCCGGCGATGCTCGGCCATGAGGTAGTCGATCTGCTCCAGCCGCTCCTCGGCCGCGATGTGGGCGAGATGCAGCGACAAGACCCGCACCGGTCCTGCCGGCGTGCGGATCATGCATTCAAGTGCTGCATTGCGGGTGTTGAGCGGCCGCTGCGTGCGGCGCATCGGCAGCGCATGCAGCCGCGACCAGACGATCGGCAGTTTCGACAGCACCATGGTGCCGAACTGGCGGCGCCGATTGACCAGACGGCCGTCGCGCCTTTCGCTGGCATCCATGTCGAAGGCCGGGCCGTAGACCCAGTGATGTTCGGGCAGCAGACGGGAAAGCAGCTCCGGCTGATCGTCGTAATTGCTGCGTTGCCAGTGCCGCTCGACTTCCTGCAGCGCAATGATGTCGGCGCCGGCAACGATCCGCGCGGCGCGCGAAAGATCGTAGCGGCCGTCGCCGCCGAACCCGTACTGGATGTTGTAGCTGACCAGCTTCATTGCTTATCCGGCTCAATTTCGTGTTGGCAGTAGCGGTTCGATGCCACGGTTGCAATGTGCAGGAGAATGGACGTGGCTTGGACCAGCCTTGCTTCACCGGGATCATGCACCGATCTCGAAGCACTTCGGTATCTTCCGTGCGCCGGAAAACGGTGCGATGCCTTAAGTATTCAGCGGCTGGAACCGGCCGGGTGGCGACGCCGCCAGTTCGGTCCAGTCGATCTCTTCCTCCAGGCGATGATAGGCTTCGTCCCCGATCGTCCCGTTGCGGCGCAATTCCTCCAGCGCGTCGCGCTGGCTCTTGATCGCATAGAGACGCAAGCGGTCATATTCGGTCGCCGCCTGGGCATCGTCGGGGTTTTTGGCGATCTTGCGTTGAGCGGCATATTGCTCGCGCACCGCGGCCGCCGCGTCCGATGTCTTGCCGCTCAATATGTCGAGCGCCGCCTGCATGACCACGACGCGCGCCTGCGCGACCTCGCGGTCGACCGTTTCGTCAGGGTCGAGGTTCAAAAGGCGCAGCAGCGGCTTCAAGCTCATGCCTTGCAGCACCAGCGTGCCGAGGACGACCGTGAAGGCAGCGAGCACGATGGGGTCGCGGGCCGGGAATTCAGCCGGCAGGGCGAATGCCGCCGCAAGCGTCACCAAACCGCGCATCCCGCACCAGCCGATCAGCACGCCGCCACGAAACGACGGAGCGTCACGCTGACGATCAGCTGCGCCGAACCGGCCAAACCACCTGATGATCGCGCCGCAGCCCAGCACCCAGATGAGGCGTGAGACGATGACGATGGCAAGCACTGTCCCGGCCAGGACGAACGCATCGGTCTGCCCCTGCCCGGCAAGCCGGCCGACGATCGTACGCGCCTGCAGGCCCATCAGCACGAAAGCCAGCACGTTGAGCACGAAGACCGCCGTTTCCCAGACCGAATAAGAGCTGATGCGGTTTCTGGCCGGCATGCGGCGCGGCGCGGTGCGCGCGATCGTCATGGCATAAACGACGATGGTGATGATGGCCGACAGTCCGATCCTGTCGGCCAGGATCCAGACTCCGAATGTGCCGGCAAATTGCACCACAGTGCCGCTCGCCGGATCCTCGATCCGGCCCAGCGTCATCAGAGACACCCGGCCAAGCAGGTAGCCGGCCGCAAGACTTCCAAGCGTGGACAGCAGGATCATAGGAACGGCGCTGCTTAGCAGAATGGAACCTGCTGCCGCCGAAATCGCCATCCGGTAGATCAGCAACGCGGTGGCGTCGTTAAGCAGGCTCTCGCCTTGCAGAATGGCAGTGATGCGATGCGGCACCTTGAATTGGCCAAGCACAGCCGATGCCGCAACCGCATCGGGCGGCGCCACGATGGCGCCAAGCGCTATGGCCGCGGCGATCGGCAGACCTGCCATCGCCCAACCGGCCAGCGCGACCGTCGCTGTTGTGAAAAGGACGGCACCAAGCGCCAGCAGCACAAGCGGGACCCTGTAGCGGTTGAGATCGCGCAGCGACGTGTCATAGGCGGCATCGAGCAGCACCGGCGCGATGAACAGGGCAAGCGCCAGTTCCGGGTCGATCTCGATGGTCGGCACGCCAGGCACGAAGGCGATGCCCACTCCAGCCAGCGCCAGCAAAGAGGGATAAGGAACCTGCACGCGCCGCGACAGCGCCGTCAGCGCAACGGCGATCAACAGCAGAACGAGTGTCAGTTCGAAAAGAACCATGGCCTCTTATAGCCGGGAAGCGAGATTCTGGCAGCGGCAAAGCGGCTGGAAACTGTTGATTGCCCAGCAAGCTCGAGCCGGCAGAACATGCCTCGAATTGCCTCTCTGCTAATTCGACAAATGCGCCGACCAGACCGACATCGAGATCACCTGATATGGGCTTCGCTTAATCACGGACTTCGCTGCATTGCAGCCCATGCCACGCGGCGGAAGCATCCTCCCGTCTTCGTCGACCGGGATGCAGCCATTCATTCCAAACAAGCGCAGCAGCTTAGTGCAGCACGAGCATATCGCTGGACGAAAACGAGATCTCGGCCTTTTCACCGACGGCGGGGGGCGGTGTTGCCGGGCTGTTGAAGGTGTCGAGCGAGACCGTGTTGCCGCCGATGCCGACGCGAACCCGGATCACCGAGCCGAGGAAATGCACCTCGGATATCTCTCCCGAAAGGCTGGAATCGCGGCCGGGCTGTCGTCCGAGCGAGATTGCCTCAGGCCGCAACGCCAGCGACAGCGTGTCGCCTGACTTGGAACCGTTGAGCTTGCCCTTGAGCGAGACCTGTTCGGAATTGACCCGCACCGTGCCTGCGGCGGCATCGGTGACGGTGCCTTCGAGCACGTTCAGCGTGCCGACGAAATTGGCGACGAACTTGGTCGCCGGGCGGTTGTAGATCTCGAACGGCGTGCCGACCTGCTCGGCCTTGCCGCCATACATGACGGCGATGCGGTCCGAGATCGACAGCGCCTCTTCCTGGTCGTGCGTGACGAAGATGGTGGTGATGCCGAGCTTTTTCTGGATCGAGCGGATTTCCTCGCGCAGCGACACGCGCACCTTGGCGTCGAGCGCCGACAGCGGCTCGTCGAGCAGCAGCAGCTTCGGCTTCGGCGCGATGGCGCGAGCCAGCGCGATGCGCTGCTGCTGGCCGCCCGAAAGCTGGTAGGGATAGCGATCCGCCATCTGCGGCAGCTTGATGATGCCAAGCATCTCGGCGACACGGGCATCGATGTCGGCCCTCGGCATGCCGGCGACCTTCAGGCCGAAGCCGATGTTCTGCGCCACGGTCAGGTTCGGGAACAGCGCATAGGCCTGGAACACCATGCCGACATTGCGCTGGTTGGGCTTCAGTCTCGTAATGTCCTTGCCGCTGACGACGATCGTGCCCGCGCTCGGCTCCTCGAAGCCCGCCACCATGCGCAGCACGGTGGTCTTGCCGCAACCGGACGGGCCGAGGAAGGAGACGAATTCGCCGCGCTCTACGTCGAGATTGAAATCCTCGACCACCGTGGTGGCGCCGAAGGATTTTCGAACGTGCTGGATGGAGAGGAATGGGTCGGCCATGGCGTGGTTCTCTCGATCAATTTGGGCGGTTCGCCGATTTCGGCGCGAAGCGGGACAGGATCTGGATCAGCGACATGCAGCCCCAGGTGATGGCGAAGGCGATGATGGCAAGTGCAGCCGGCTCATAGGCGCGATTGGCACCGATATTCTGCAGATACGGGCCGAAGGCAGGCCGGTTGAGCAGGCTCGCCATGGTGAATTCGCCGATGACGATGGCGAAGGTGAGGAAAGCGCCCGAGAGCACCGCGATCAGCACGTTGGGCAGGATGACACGGGTGATGATCGTTCCCCAACCAGCGCCAAGGATCTGTGCAGCTTCCGTCAAGGTGCGCACGTCGATCGTGCGAAGCCCGGTGTCGACGGCGCGATACATATAGGGCAGCGCCAGTGTCGCATAGCCGATGACCAGCAACGCATTGGTGCCTGTATCGGTCGCCAGGAACGGCAGCGGCGAATTCGACCCGTACATTCTGATGTAGCCGAAGACGATGACGATGGCCGGAATGACCAGCGGCAGCAGGGTAATGAATTCGACGATCGGCCGCAATTGCGGCAGCCGAAGCCGGATCCAATAAGCGGCGGGCACCACGATCAGCACGCCGAGAATGATGGTGAAAACGGCTGCCAGTACCGAATAGCCGAAGGTGGCCTGGAAACGGGCATCGCCCAACACGACCTTGTAGGCGTCGAAGGAGTACTCCCCGCGCCGCATGCGCATCGAGAACTCCACGGTCGCGATCAGCGGGATGAAAAAGTAAGCCGCGCCAAGAGCAAAGACGAGCCAGGCCCAGAACTTTCCCGACTTCATTTCAGCCACCTCTCGGAACGGGTCCGGAACCAGATGTAGAACACATTGGCAAGACCGGTGATGACGATCATGCCGAAGGCGATGGCATAGCCGAGATGGGCATTGTGCAGCACATCTCCACGGATCTGTGCATAAAGCAGGATCGGCACGATGTTGAGCGACGAGCCGGTCAGCGCATAGGCGGTGGCGATGGCGCCGAAGGCGTTGGCGAACAACAGGATCACGGTGCCGAGGAAACTCGGCCAGATCACCGGAATGACCACCATGCGCCAGTATTGGGACATGGTCGCGCCCAGCGTCGCGGCGGCCTCGCCCCACTCCTTCTTCAGTCCGTCGATGGCCGGCACGATGATCACCACCATCAACGGTATCTGGAAATAGACATAGGTCAGTGTCAGGCCCCAGAATGACAGGATGTTGAAGCCGTGCGCGTAGATGTTAAGGCCGAACACGGTGTTCAGGATCACCGTCGCAAGGCCGAGGCGGCCGAGCGTGGCGAGGAAGGCAAAGGCAAGCGGCACGCCGGCAAAATTGGAGGCCACGCCGGAAAACGTCAGTGTCGCCGAACGTATCCAGTCCGGCAGGCCACCGCGCACGATGGCGATGGCAATCGCAAGGCCCGCAAATGCGCCAATCAGCGATGAAGCAAGACTGATCTTGATCGAAATCCAGTAGGCGGCAACGATGGAAGGTTGCGCCAGTGCTGCGATGTTCTCGAGAGTGAATTCGCCGGCATCGTTCTGGAATGCACCCAGCATCAGATAGAGCGTGGGCAGGATGAGGAACATGATGGCGAAGATGAAGAAAGGCGCGACACCAAGCCATTGTGTCGGCAGCCGCATGCTGCGTGCTTCGGCGGGAGGCGCAGTCTTCCCGGTAACAGCGTGGTCGGACAATGAGATATCGGTCATGCGCCGGCTACCGTCTTCGAGAGAAGGACCGGGCGGCCGCGAAGCCGCCCGGCATGGTGTGAATTACTTGACGTTGGCGCCGACGACGGCATCCCAGTTCTTGGTGATGGCTTCCTTGGACTTGCCCTGCTCGTCGAGTGTCGGGAACACGGCGGAAGCATAGGCTTCGGCCGGCGGCAGCTTGGCCAGGATGTCAGCCGGGATCTTGCCGTTCTTGGCGAGATCGTTGAAGCGGATCGGGTGGCAATAGCCTTTCAGCCAGCGGATCTGGCCTTCGTCCGAGTAGAGGTATTCGAGCCAGAGCTTGGCTGCATTCGGATGCGGCGCGTAGGCGCTGATCGCCTGCACATAGACACCAGCGACAACACCGGTCTTCGGCACGACGACGTCGACGGGCGGATTGCCCTTCAGCGTGTCGCGGCCGGCGAGCGCGTTGTAGTCCCAGGTGACGAG
>NZ_RZQL01000310.1 GCF_003997935.1 Mesorhizobium sp. M7A.F.Ca.US.006.01.1.1 | reverse complement strand
CCGAGACACCACCGCAGATGTTCAGGTTTCGAACTTCGAAAGTCGACAAGAGGCAGTCGGAAACCGCAAGGGCTTCTGATTGGAAGCGTGACGCCGCAACCAGGTATCCGCCGAGGCGACAATCCGTTATGAGATGTCGGAGTGGGCGGTCGATGCGCTGGAGGGCAGGGGCAACGGGCGCGTGATCTGCCGTGACCCGAAGAACGGGTCGACGCGCACGATCCTGCGCGGGCTGATCTTTCCCAAAGGCGTCACGATCTGCCGCGATGGCCAGTCGCTGCTGTTCGCCGAAACCTGGGCCTGTCGCATCAACCGCTACTGGTTCGACGGGCCGGACAAAGGCAAACGCGAAGTCTTCCCCGACAACCTCAACCTCGGTTCGGACGGCACCTACTGGATCGCCCTGCTCGGCATGCGCACCAAGACCTTCGACCTGGCAATGCGCAAGCCGGCCTTCCGCCGCCGCTTCGCCAAGCGCATCGCCGCGGACGAATTGATGTTCCCCAACATCAATCGCGGCTGCGTGCTGCGCGTATCGGCGACCGGCGAGATCATCGATGCGCTCTGAGACAGAGCCGGCGAAAACCATCCTTCGATCACCTCGACCTGCGAGCACAGGGGCGGGCTCTATCTGGGCGGCGTGTCCAACAACCGCATCGGTCGCGTCCGCATCGAGGGCGCCGATCCGCAATGGACTTCGCATGATGACTATTGGGGGAAGCGCTGAAGGGGGACCTCGGCGCATCTGTCCGCAGCCTGTTTTCGGCAGGCATCGTACGCGAACCACACGATCCTGTTAATCGGCGCCCTGATAGACACCCTCTACATTGTTACTGGCCGGATCAATCACAAAAGCCGCATAGTAGTTCTCGTGATATTTGGGGCGCAGGCCCGGCGAACCGTTGTCTCTCCCGCCGGCCGCGATAGCTGCGGCGTAGAAGGCATCGACCTCGCTTCTGCTCCTCGCCTCAAAAGCCAGGTGGAAGGGCGCTTCTACTGCGGAGGTCGCTTGCCCGACGAAAAACTCCACCCGCTCACGACCATAGCCGCCGGTCAGGCCGTCGGGGCGCTCCGCCAAGAACTTCTGCGTAATGCCCAGCGGTGCCAGAGCCCCCTTGTAGAACGCATTCACTGCGGCCGAATTGCCGACCTTGATGCTGATGTGATCGAAGATACTCATAATTATCCTTTGGGCCCACGCCGCATACTGGTTATGCGTCTACTGCTGATTCTTTCGGTTGCAGAGCATTTGCTCTAATTGCTAGATCGTAGGAAGCATCCCGCCATCCAACCGAATATTCGATCCCGTGATGTAAGCCGCTCTGGGACTGACAAGGAAAGAGATGGTGTCTGCGATCTCTTCCAACGTACCCACCCGATTCATAGGCACCTGTGCGAATAGGGACAGGACCGCCTTCTCCACATCCTGCCATGGCGCGTCCGCAGGGATACCGCGATCGAATGCGACCTCGCGGAACTTCATGTCAAGCTTGGCGCTGTGTATTGTACCGGGCGAGATAGCGTTCACGGTGATGCCTTCTGCCGCGACGGCCGTCGCCATCGATACGGTCATGGCGAGCATAGCAGCCTTTGCTGCGGAATAATCGGGATTGATCGGCGGAGGCATTAGAGCCGCGAGGCTCGATATATTGATGACTCGGCCCCATTTTGCCAGCCGCATCCCTGGCAGCAGCGCTTTGGTAACCCTGAGGGCAGCGATTACGTTGCGGTCGTAGGTCGAGGCCCAAGATTGGGGTGATGCATTGCCCCAATCCTCCCCTGGGCCAGACCCGCCGGCGTTGTTGATCAAAATCCCAATTGCCCCGCCAAGTCGTTGTGCCTCCACCGCCATTGCGGCGACGTCCTCCTCAACCGTTAGGTCGCCAGTCACACAATGAGCATTGCCACCAACGGAGGCTATCTGTTGCTTCACCTGCTCCGCCGCGTCTCTGTCGCGACCATGAACGATGACCGTCGCCCCTTCTTGCGCAAGTCCCTTTGCCACGGCCTCCCCGATACCCTTGCTGCTTCCCGTTACGAGCGCGACCTTTCCATTCAACTGTAAATCCATGATCCAATCTCCTATTTGTAGTCGAACATCAGATAGGAGGCTGCCTATGGAACTGGCAAGAACGCACCAAAAAGTGCCTGTCCCATCAAATGTCCGAATAGCTTGCTTGGGACCCGATGGGGCGGTCGCTCATGTGACACGCACGCTTCGCATGATAGGCGGGCGTTGGAAGATGCCGATCCTGTTTCGCCTCTATGCCGATCCAGCCATGCGGAGCTCCCAGTTGCTTCGCGACATACAGGGTATTTCCCAAAAAATGCTCACACAGCATCTCCGCGAGTTAGAAAAGGAAGGATTGGTTGACAGGAGGGATTTCGGCAAGCGGCCACCGCGTGTCGAATATCGGCTGACTGCAATGGGATATGCTCTGATGCCGGTTCTCCTGGCGGCAAGACAATTTTCGGAAGATCACCCGGACTGCAGGCAGGCTGGAGGCTAGGCAGCACGGATTTCGGGCCTGCGTGCACATTTTGCCGAACTCCTTGTCGGCGTTCTGCGCGATCTATGTTTTCAGACCGCTTCAACGACACCGCAGCGATTTAGGGTTTCTCCGCCGCGCGCCGGACGAAGCGCACAAAGTTTGCCGTGATGACGCTTCGGTCTTCCGAGCGGGTGGCGAGCGCCAGGCGCGCCACGGGCGCGTCCCCCTTGATCGGAAGGAAGCGGACACCAGGGATAGCGGCGTTCGCCATCCGTGCCGGAACGATCGAAACGCCGAGTTCCACCGCGACGAGATTGGCGATGGAGGTTATCTGTGGCGCCACCTGGCCGATGATGGGCTCGAAGCCGGCGCGGCGACACGCATCGATTATTTCGTCGTAGAGCGCCGAGCCCAAAAGCCGTGAGAAGAGGATCAGCGGCTCGCCGGCGAGGTCCTTCAGTTCCACGGCATAGAGGTGGGCGAGACGATGTTCGGCCGGAACGACGATCATCATGCTTTCAGGCGGCAAGGGCAGCACGGCAACGCCTGAGATCGGCTCCCTTCCCGGGCGAATGAACACCGCGTCCAGCCGTTGATGCGTCAGCCGATCGAGGAGTTGAAGGCTGTTCAACTCCTCGAGCGTCAGCTCTACCTCCGCGTAGGTTCGGCGGAACTGACGCAGCGCTTCGGGCACAAGATTGTTAAAGGAGGTCGAACCGGTATACCCCACCCGGAGATGTCCAACCTCACCGCGTCCGCCCCGCTGCGCCATGCGAACAGCTTGGTCGACGCGCTCGAAAATCGAGGGGACTTCGGCGAGGAACGCCGCGCCCGCCTCGGTAAGTTCCGCTCCTTTCGGCACGCGGCGGAACAGCCGTACCCCAAGTTCGGCCTCCAGATCGTGGATCTGGCTGCTCAGGGGCGGCTGCGCGATACCAACTCGCTCTGCCGCGCGCCGAAAATTCAGCTCCTCGGCAACGGCGAGGAAGTAGCGAAGGTGCCGTAACTCCATAAGAATCATGATACATTAAATGTATCAAAAATAATAGTTGATATATTGGAAGTGGCGCTCGCGCCAAGCTATTTCATTGTCCAGGCGGCGACCGATGGCGAGCCGCTTTCCGAACAATGGAGACGAGCATGGCAAGCGAACCATCTTCGCCCTTCGTGGGCATGTGGGTGACCAAGGACGGCTACATCCGCCAGGAGCTGTTTCCCGACGGTCGCTACGACGAGGCGCGCGGCGACCGAAAGCACGCCTACCAAGGCCGCTACGAGATGACGGGCAACCACATCCGTTACTGGGACAACACCGGGTTCGAGGCGGACGGCGAGTTCATCGACGACGTGCTCCACCATGTCGGCCTGACGTTCCACCGCGAGCAAGCCTGAAACGACGACCTGATGCAATCAACACCCGGCTCGCGGGCGGTAATGGCCGCTCTCGATCCTAACAAAGGAATCTCCCATGATTACCGTTTACAATCCCGCCAACGGCACTGTTGTCGGCCAAGCGCCCGAGTTGTCCCTGGACGAGGTGAAGGCCGCAATCAACCGCACTTGCGCGGCCTTTCCAACCTGGTCCCGCCGGCTTGCCAAGGAGCGCGGCGACCTGCTGCGGGCTTGGTTCGACCTCGTCAAGATCGATAAGCGCATCTTCGCCGAGATCATAGTGCAGGAGAACGGCAAATGCCTCTCGGAGGCGCTGGGCGAAATCGATTATGGCCTCGGCTTCATCGAATGGTATGCGGAGGAAGCCAAGCGCGTGTACGGCGACACGATCCCGACCCACGCTACGGGCGCTGCGGTGATGGTCCTGAAGGAGCCGATCGGGCCTACTGCCGCGATCACGCCCTGGAACTTCCCGTTCATGATGATCTGCCGCAAGATCGCGACGGCGCTCGCCGCCGGCTGCACGATGATCATCAAGCCGTCCGAAGAGACGCCGCTCACCGCCTACAAGCTGCTAGAGTACGCACGCCGCGCCGGCCTTCCGGAGGGCGTGTTCGAGATGGTGACGGGCAACCCCAAGGAAATTGGTGAGCTGTTCACCGGTGATACGCGCATCCGCAAAATTTCCTTCACCGGCTCGACTGCGGTCGGAAAGCTGTTGGCGTCCGCGAGCGGTGCAACGCTGACCAAGATGACGCTTGAGCTGGGCGGCAACGCTCCATTCATCGTCTTCGACGACGCCGAGTTCGACGAGGCGCTTGCTGGGATCGTCGCGGCCAAGCTGCGCAACTCCGGTCAGGTTTGCATCTCTCCCAACCGCATCTACGTGCAGGACGGCATCTATGACCGGTTCGTCGCGGCGCTGGCGGTGCAGGTGGCGAAGCTGGAGGTCGGCGACGGCATGCGTGAGGACTTCGTTGTGGGGCCACTGGTCAATCAGACGGGCTTCGACAAGGTGGCCGCGCTGGTTGACGACGCGCGGGAGCATGGAGCCCGCTTGGTGCTCGGAGGCAAGCAGCACGCGCTGGGCGGACTGTTCTACGAGCCCACCATCCTCGCGGACATCGGCGACGACGCGCGGATGGCGCAAAACGAAATCTTCGGGCCTGTCTTCGCAGTCTATCGCTTCCAGACCGAGGAAGAGGTGGTCGCGCGCGCCAACAACACCGAATATGGGCTGGTCGCCTATGCCTACACCCGGGAATTCGGCCGCGCCTTCCGGCTGTCGCGAGATATCGAGGCTGGCATGGTCATCCTCAACTCGGGTTCGGTCGGCACGTCGTCGGTCCCCTTTGGCGGCGTGAAGCAATCCGGCTACGGCCGCGAGGGCAGCTATTACGGCATCGAGGAATATGTCGAGGTCAAGTACGTTCTGCTGGCCGGCCTCAACCGCTGAAGCGCTTTCGCCGGGGGGATCTTCAACACTGCGCCCGCTGCGGCTGATGCCGCGGCCGTGCCTTTCAACGGCCCTTCCACCTCATGACGACTCCCCCACTCTCTTGGCAGCCAACTGCTCGCCATGGCCGCGCAGTGGGTTCGTGCATGGCGGCGCAAAGCCGTCAAAACCCACGATGAACTGAACGGGTTGAGTGCTGCCTTCGCGAGCAACGCTCAACCGTTCCGCTGGATAATCGGACGCATCGCCTCCGCAGAAAATGGGTAATCCCACGCAAATTGCACCGATTGGCGTCAGCCAGTTGGTGGCAAAGCGTGCTGGGCAGTTGCCGGCGCCTGACCGACAGCAAGGAAGGAGCGTCAGTGCGTCCGATCGGTTTGCCGGTCCTGGAATACCACGAGGGTCGCCACGAAGAGGAACAGAGCGCCGAAGACTATGTCTTTCCCGGCTGGGAGGATGACACGCCATTCGGGAGCTTCCCAAGGCACTGGACGAAGCTACTCGAGAAGACCGACCTAGCCGGCATCACACCCCATGTTCTGCGGCACAGCTTCGCCAATGACCTTGGGTTCACCGAGGCAACGATCGCCGCCTTGGTCGGGCATTCACGAGGGTCGGTGACGAGCCGCTACATCCACACTGTGGACACCGCGCTCATCATGGCGGCCGACAGCATCGCCGGCTACATTCAGGGCCTGCTTGACGGAGTCGCCTTCAGCCACACCTTCTATGCGCTCGATCGGCCTTCCAGGAAGTCAGCACTTGGGCATTTCCTTGGACAGACAAGTCCTGCAGCGCTTGAAGCAAGCCGCCCTGCCCCCTGATCAAGGGCGACTTACCGTCCTGGCCGAAGGTAGCCAAGAAACTCGAGCCGTCGAGCGACTCGACGGCGTCTGGCGCGACGCGAGGATGCCGCCAAGGTCTTGCCGAGCATCTGTTTTCGGCGCGTTTTGGACATCATCTGACGGCTGCTTTTGGGCCGAAACGAGAAGGACCCCTGTCGGGGGAGCGGACGGGAAAGACGCGCCAGCGGTCGGCGGCATCGATGTCGTGCCTCACGAACTGATACATCGTGCCCGAATCGTCCTCAGGCACTTGCGTTCGATACAGGTACTTTTCGCGCAACTCGGCGATCGAATTCGGCACGACGGCCCGATGTTGAGCTTTGTCAGGGAGGGCACGTATGATCGACTTCGCACCCACCAGCATGAGATGAAGGCATGCGGGCGGGTTTGTGATGTTTCCCTGAAAATTTCAGTTGTTTTATAGACCGAATGGTTCCATATAGCATTCATGGTCGAAAGCACTCAGATATCCCGCTCCGTAGGACGCCCCCGCGAATTTGAGCTTGAAGAGGCTGTTCGCAATGCCATGGACGTATTCTGGGATCGTGGATATCACGACGCATCGCTTCCCGACCTACTCGATGGCATGAATCTATCCAGAGGCAGTTTTTATAAGGCGTTTGTCGACAAACGAGGTGTTTTTCTTCGGGCCCTTGATGCCTATACTGATGACGCTGTCCGGAAAGCAAGTGAGACGCTGAATTCCAACGCTTCTCCTAAAGCCGCTATTCGCGAAGCATTTTCGAATGT
>NZ_RZQL01000309.1 GCF_003997935.1 Mesorhizobium sp. M7A.F.Ca.US.006.01.1.1 | reverse complement strand
GAACTCGATCCTGCTGGTCGCCCTCGGCTACGGCTTCCACAGGCTGGCCCGGCGCAATTATCCGCATGTGCCGGTTGCAGCGCTGGCGAACAGCCACGGCACCGGCGATCTGCCGGCGCAGCTGCGCATCGGCTTTCGGTCCGAAGACATCGATGCAGCACTTGGCGCACTCGACGAGACGTTCGATATCGATCGCAACGATCTCGACCGGCTGCTGCGCCAGGTCGAATTGCAGGCGATGGTGCGCGCGCACAAGACCCTTCTGTGCGAGGACATCATGTCGCGCGATGTGATCTCGGTCGATGCTCACACCTCCACCGAGGCGGCGCGCCAATTGCTGCTTGACCACAACATCCGTACCTTGCCGGTCGTCAATGCGGAAGCCAGGCTGGCAGGCACCGTGGGGTTGCGCGAACTCACCCGGGCCTCCGGGACGGTCGGATCGGTCATATCGCCCGCGGCAACAGCCGCCGCCGGCTTCGCCGCCATGGGTCTGCTGCCGGTGCTCACCGACGGCCGCAGCCACGCCGTCATCATCGTCGACGACGACAAGCGGATTCTCGGGCTGATCACCCAGACCGATCTGTTGGCGGCCACGGCGCGCCTGCAGGCCGCCTGACAAGCCTTCAGTCCCACGGTAGGGTAACGCCGCCGGGCCCAGCGAAAAGTCTTCGGGAACCTTTTGCCGGCAACAGCGTCCAATCTCTCAATCGAGGTTCGGGTCCGGAGATTGGGTTGAGGAAACTGGCCATGCCTGCTGTCTTGACGGCCGCGCCTTCCGCCGTGCCAGGCGAGATGCAGCTTGTGAGCCGCGCGCTGGCGCGCGACGGCGATGCCTTCCGCACCATCATCAAGACACACAATCAGCGGCTCTACCGGATCGCGCGCGGTGTTATGCGCAATGACAGCGAGGCCGAGGACATCGTGCAGGAGGCCTACGTCAAGGCTTTCGCCCATCTCGATGCGTTTCGCGGCGACTCCTCGCTTGCCACATGGCTATCGCGCATCGTCATCAACGAGGCGCTCGGCCGTCTGCGCAAAAGGCGCAAAACGGTGGCGCTGCCGGAAAACCCGCAAGCCGAGATCATCCGGTTCCCTCTCAATCCCAGCGACGATCCGGAACGGACGATGGCGCAAAGGCAGATCCTCCAACTGGTCGAACAGGCCACCGACAGCCTTCCCGACGTCTACCGGACGGTGTTCGTGGCGCGGGTGATCGAGGGGCTGAGCATCGAAGAGACCGCCGATCTTCTCGGCGTGCGGCCGCAAACCGTCAAGACAAGGCTGCACCGGGCGCGCGCCTTGGTGCGCAAGGCGCTGGACGATCAGATCGGGCCGGTGCTGCTCGATGCCTTCCCCTTCGCCGGCCGGCGTTGCGAACGGCTGACCGGCGCCGTGATGCGGCGGCTCGAGCTGGAAAGCTGAGCCTCAGCGGATTTCAGTCCATTTCAGCGGGAACGTTTGCCGCTGACCAGCATCCAATGACCGTCAACCGAAAAACACTGTCCGGGGCGATTTCAGCGTCCCGACGAAGGAGATGCCATGTCCATCCGACACATTGCCGCGCTCGCCGCCCTGCTGCTGCTCGGCACCGCCCCGATCGCACAAGCGGCCGACAAGCCGACCGATCCGCAGATCGCTCACATCGCCTATACGGCCGGGGTCATCGACGTTGAAGCGGCCAAGCTGGCCATCGAAAAATCGAAGAACAAGGAGGTCGTGGATTTCGCCAACGACATGGTGCGCGACCATGAAGCCGTGAACGTGCAGGCGCTCGACCTCGTGAAGAAGCTCAAGGTCACGCCGGAAGACAACGCCACCAGCCAGGCGCTGACCAAAGCTGCGACGGAGGAGCGGGCCAAGCTCGCCAAACTCGACGGTGCGGCCTTCGACAAGGCCTATGTCGACAATGAGGTCGCCTACCACAAGCAGGTCAACGGGGCGCTCGAAACCCTTTTGATCCCGTCGGCGCAGAATGCCGAACTGAAGAGCCTGCTGGAAACCGGCCTGAAGATTTTCCAGGGCCATGAGCAGCACGCCGAACACGTCGCCGGCATGCTCAAGTAAGGACCGGGAGCATGCAGAAACGCCGTCTGTGGATTGCGTTGACGCTGGCCGTCGGTACCGTTCCGGCGCAAGCCGAAACCATCCAGGTCATCATCGACAGGCTGGTGTTCTCGCCAGCCACCGTCGAGGCCAAGATCGGCGATACGATCGAGTGGGTGAACAAGGATGTGTTCGCCCACACGGCCTCCGTGAAAGGCGGCTGGGAAGTGATGATCCCGCCGAAGAAATCCGCAAGCCTGACATTGAAGACGGCGGGACCGGTCGACTATTTCTGCCGCTTTCACCCCAACATGAAAGGCCGTTTGGTGGTGGCGCCCTGATCCAGCGCCAACGAGGCTCGCCTAGCCTCGTCGGGACGCACGATATGCGTCCACGAGCCGTCATAGCCCGGCTCGCGGCGTGCCATCCAGGCATTCAGCCCTTCGCGCAGATCAGCGGTCGGCGCCATGCGGGCGAACTGCTCGGCCTCGACCAGCAAACCTTCGGCGATGCTCTGGTTGAGGCCGCGCGCCACCGCCGTGAGGATGCCGGCAATCGCCAGATCGGAGTGCCGCAGGATACGCCTGGCCAGGCCGATCGCGGCCGGCATCAACTCGGCATGCGGCACAACCTCGTTGACGAGACCCAGCTCAAGCGCCCGCGGCGGCGCAAACCAGTCGCCGGTCAACAGCAACTCCAGCGCCCGCTTGCGCCCGGCAAGCCTGGGCAGGCGTTGGGTTCCACCAAAGGTCGGCGGCATTGCAAGGTTGATTTCCGGCTTGGCGAACAAAGCGCGGTCACTGGCGATGGCGAGCGGCACCGCCTCGGTGATTTCGCAGCCGCCACCAAAGGCAATGCCGTTGACGGCGGCGATAATGGGCTTGCGAAACGCTTCCAGCCTTGCCGTCAGCCGCTGTCCGCGCATGACGAAGTCCCGCATCGCGACATTGACGCCAAGCGCCACGCTGGCCGAGAACTCGTGAATGTCGCCGCCCGCCGAAAACGCCCGCTCCCCTGCTCCGGTCAGAATGACCGCACGAACGCTGTCGTCGACTTCAACGCCATCAAGGATCGCAAGCAGGCGATCGATGAGGGCATAGTTCAACGCGTTGAGCTTCTCCGGCCGGTTGAGGGTGAGGATGGCAATCCCATCCCTGGTTTCATTGAGGATAAGATCTGTCATTTGGCTCTTCCTTCTCCATCATGCTCATGGCTGGAAGACTATGCCCTTTGCCGCTTGTGTATATTCACTAGTCGGTATACATAAGCTCATGCCTGATACGCAGAGCCCTACCCGCAAACGCATTGTCGATGCCGCGACCAGGCTCTTCTATGCCGAAGGAATCGGCCGCGTCAGCGTCGATGCCGTCGCCGAGGAAGCGGGCCTCACCAAGCGCACGCTCTACTACCATTTCAAGAGCAAGGACGACCTGATCGCCGCCTATCTCGATGGCCGCGACCAACCCAATCTGAAGCGGATGGCCAGCTGGTTCGATGCCGCCGAAGGCGGCGCGGATCGCAAGGTCGAGGCGATCTTCACCAATCTGGCGAGGTCCGCTCGTCATCCGAAATGGAAAGGATGCGGCTTCCTGCGCACGGCCGCCGAACTCGCCTCGATGCCCGGCCATCCGGCGGTCAAGGTCGGCGCGCGGCACAAGCTTAATTTCGAAACATGGCTGGCCGGCGCCCTGTCGGGCCACGGCGTCGCGGAGCCGCAAGCCCTGGCACGCGAGATCGTGCTTTTGATCGACGGCTGCTTTTCGATCATGCTGATCCACCGCAACCCCGATTACATCGAGGCCGCCGGCCGCGCCGCGGCGACGCTGGTGCGGGCGCGAATTTCAGGCAGTCAGGTTTAGAACCCGAAAGCCAGCCACGCGGTGCCGGCGGCCAGCGTTATCAGCGTCAGCGGCAAACCGACCTTGAAAAAAGCGCCGAACGACAGCGTCGTGCCGGCGGCACGTGCCTGTTCGGCGACGATCAGGTTGGCAACCGAACCCAGCAGCGTGAAATTGCCGGCCAGCGTCGAACTCATGGCGACGACCAGCCAGGCGCGCTCGGGGTTTTCGAGGCCGGGTATGAAGGGCCGAAGCGCCAGCACGGCCGGGACATTGCTCATGATGTTGGAGAGCACCGCAGTGAAACCGGACAGGCGCCAGACGTCGTCCAGCCCGAGGTTCTTGGCCGAAGCGATCATGTCGGGCGAAAGAAGCGTCTTTTCGGCGCCGGCGACGACCACGAACAGACCGGCGAACATGAACAGCAACGGGCCGTCGATCTCGCGGTAGATGCGTTCGGGCTTGATCGCCCGGGTGAGCAAGAGGATGGCACCGCCGATGAGGGCGGCCTTGGCGACGGGCACGCCGGCGAAGAAGGCAATTGCCAGCCCGATACAGACCACCACCGCCTTCAGCACCTGCCCCTTGTGCATGCGGCCACGCGACACCTCTGGCGTCAGCTGCACGGTGCGGGCGAATTCGGCCCGGTAGACGATACGGATGATGACAACGACCGCGACGAGGCCGAACAGGGCGACCGGAGCGAGCGCTGCCGAAAAGGCTGGATAGGAAATGCCCGACAGCGCGCCGATGACCATGTTTTGGGGATTGCCGGTGATGGTGGCGACGCTGCCGCAATTCGACGCGGTGGCGGTGGCGATCAGATAGGGGATCGGGTTGCGCTTGATGACACGGGTGACGTGGACGACGATCGGCGCCATGACGAGGCAGATGGCGTCGTTGACCAGGAAGGCCGACAACACGCCGGTCAGCAGCGTCACCATCACCAGGAGCATGAAGGGCGCGTGCGCGTGCTCGATGGCGACGGCGCCGAGGCCGCGAAAGGCGCCTGACACTTTCAGATGCGCCACCACGATCATCATGCCGAGCAGAAGCGTGATGGTGTCGAAATTGATCGCCCGGTAGGCATCCTCCATGCTGAGCGCGCCGATGGCGATCATCGCGGCGCCGCCGAGAAGCGCGATCCCTGCCCGGTCGAGGCGCAGGCCGGGGATGCGGCCAATGGCGACACCGGCGTAAGTCAGGATCAGGATCAGCAGTGCTGCCGCGCCCATCAATGTCATCGATAAAATCCTGCCCAGTCCGTGGCGCGCCGCTGCCTGTCAGCCCCAATCGTCCGCTTTGCGTGCCTGCTTTAGCGCGATGTCGAGATCGATGACAGCGGGCATGTTGTTGCGCCGAGGATGTCCCACGGCCCAAGGGATGGCGTGCCGCTAACGCAGGTAGAAATCCAGCCTCTGTCGCACAGCTTGGGAAGAATAGAGCTGCTCGACGGTCTGCCGTGCCTTGAGGCCCACTGCCGTCCGCAGCGCCGGATCGGCTTTGAGATCGGCCAGGATCCGCGCCGCCTGCTGCGTCGTTTCGAACAAGAAACCGTTTTCGCCATGCCTGATGTGGTCGGAATAACCGCCATGGGAATGGCAGACCACGGGCAACCCGCAGGCCATCGCCTCGAGCACGACGCGTCCGAAGGTTTCCACATGCCAACCGGTGCGATAATAAAACACGTCGAGCGTCTGCAGAAACGCTTCGGCGGAAAATTGGCCGGCTGGCAACAGCTCGAGTTGCGGATGCGGCGTGAGGCTGTCCTTGAGCCCTGTCCCGCCCTGAATCCGCAAGGCTGTACCTTCGGCCAGCAATGTCTCGTAGAGGGGTACGTCATCGGGATGATGCTTGCCCGGTCCGTCGCGGCTCAAGCGTCCGACGGTGAACGGACGATCCGAATCCTGACGCCGTGGTGAAAAACGTTCGATCTCGATCGGAGACGGGTGCACGGTGGCTTCGATTTGGAGCAATCGCTTCTGAAAGTCGGAAACAACCACTATCTCGGCGGCGGGCCATCCCAAGCTCCGAGGCATGCGCGTGGTGAGGTTGAGAACCTTCGGATGAAGGGTGTTGAAGTCGTAAATCAGCCGGCGCGGCCTTGGGATCAGGTAAGGCCACACCTTGTTGCGCCAATGCGCTCCGAGAAAGACGTAAGTGCCGCCATCCGGAACTTTTCGCGTAAGCGGGGAAATACGGCGTATCGGGAATTGCCGCATTAATTCATCTGAAGCCCTCGATGACGCAGCCCAAAGGCGCACCTCAGAATCGGCGCTCAACAGCCGATAGAGTTCCAAGGTCTTGAGATCACTGCCGCCGAAGGGATCCTGAAAGCCGTTGAACAAATGGATCATAATAGCTGTGTGGTTACCTGACCGTTTCCGCCATATTCGCCAGCATCAAAAATCAGGATCGCACGTCGGCCGGAACGCTTGGAAACTCAGGAGTCAGAACCGTTTCTGCCGACAACGAAACATCGCCAACGCGCGGGTAGTATACCGGTAAGCGGTTGCAGTCCATGGCCGATCGAGCCGGCAAGCTATCCGTAGAGATCGGAAGCCCGGAACATGACTGTAAGCATTGAAGCGTAGAGAAGCGGCCTGCGTCGGTTTCGAGAGCTTCCCGATCAGCCTTCTGCAGTTTCTGCCGTCAATGCACAGTGGCGACGCTGGGCGCCGCAGACGTTCCGGCCGGATCGAAACTGACTTGATCGCGTCCGTTCGACTTGGCCGTGTAAAGCCTTTTGTCGGCAGCGGAGAAGATTTCCTCATAGGTGATCGGGCCGGTAAAGCTTGTGCCGCCGATGCTGACGGAAAGCGGACAAGGCCTGCCGCCGGGTGAGAATTCCATCTCCCTGATACGTCGGCGGATGCTTTCGGCAACCACCCAGGATTGCGAGGGATCCACACCGGGCAGAAACACGCCGAATTCTTCGCCACCGATGCGGCCGACGATATCGCCGCCACGCAGTTGCCCCTTGATCGCCTGCGCTATCAGCTTGAGCGCCTGATCGCCGCAATCATGGCCCAGGCGGTCATTGATCGACTTGAAGTGGTCGGCGTCGATGATCAGCAGCGCCCCCGAGCGGGTCTGCTCCTGCTTGCGGGTCTGCTCGAGATAGGCTTCTACCAGCATCGAGAAGGCGCCACGGTTCAGCACCGCCGTCAGGCTGTCGGTCGCGGCGATGACGCTGAGATCGCGCTGCGC
>NZ_RZQL01000308.1 GCF_003997935.1 Mesorhizobium sp. M7A.F.Ca.US.006.01.1.1 | reverse complement strand
TGCCCCACGACCCAAAGGCCTGACCCCAGACGGCAAAACGGTCGGTGTCGGCGGCGACCATTTCCGGGCCGCCCTCGCCATAGGCCATGACCGGCAATGCGGCCGCGCCAACATCGCCGAAGGCGGCACGGATGCGAGAAGTGGCCGCATCACGGACGAAGCGGCTGTCCTCGACCAGCATGCCCTTGGCCGAGGCATGGATATCGCCCGATAATTGGTCGAAGACATCTTGAGCGGCAGCCGTGGCGGGCAGCTGCAGGATGGCGTCGTAGAGCGGATTGCCGCTGCCCAGGCTCTCGGCGCCGCCGCCGGCGGCGATCTGGTTGGCGGTCTGGCCGATCCCGGCAAAACTGATGTTGTTGCGGCGCAGCCGCAGATAGACGCTGCCCGCGTCGTAGCTGAGCGAAGGATCGAGGAAGGCAAGATTGCTGGTCACATTGGCGAAGGCACCGCTGACGCCGCCGGTCGCCGACAGGATCGTGTAGTCGGTCTGGGGGCTGTAACTGCCCGCACCAGCCAGCACGCTGACCGTCCCGCCGTTGATCGTGGCCGGCCCGGTCACGTTGATGCGGGAGGCTTGTCCGGCCGCATCCGCGGCGACCTGATAGGTCGAGCCGGTCTTGAAGGTGACGGCACCCACGCTCATCGTGCCGATGCCATCGCCGGCGCCAGGTGCAACCGTGCCAGTGAAGAGGCGGCCGGAGACCGTGACAGTGCCAGTTATCGTGCCGGTTCCGCCCAGGGCGGCACCCGATGCAACCGCCACCTGGGTATTGCTCAAAGCCCCATTGATGATCAGCGTTCCGCCGGCCACATGGGTATTTCCGGTGTAGGTGTTGCTGCCGCTCAAGGTAAGCGTGCCCGTGCCCGATTTTGTCAGCCCGACGACCGTCGGCACGAGAATAGCCGGGAGGCCGGCGCTACCGGGACTGGCAACCTGAATGCCATTCCTGATGGCGCCGCTAAAGGTGGTGTCGGTGGCCTCATCCACGGTGAGCAGGCTGGGGGTCCCCATCGTGATCGAACTGGTGATATCGCCTGCGCCGGATAGCGAACCGACCGTCTGCGACGTGATGCCGAGATCCAGAGTGGCGCCGCTTGCGATGAAAAGCGATCCAGTTGGGGCGCCGAGCGTGCCGCCGTCGCCAAGGAATAGCCTCCCCGCCTCGATATTGGTGCCGCCCGCGTATGTATTGGCTCCGATCACGTACAGTTCGCCCGCGCCCAGCTTGGTCAGCGCGCCGACGCCGCCAAGCGGGGAAGTGATCTCCACCTGATAGCCGTTGGTGTCGATGAAGGCGCCGCCCGCCTTGATCGTCACATCGCCGGCAGCGAAATGGCCGAGCAGATCGGTGTCGGCAGTCGTGGCGCGCAAAATGCCGCCATCGAAATTGACCGTCGCGCCATCGTGACCTTTCCAGACACCACTGGTTTCCAGAACCCCGCGTGCTCCGGCCGTGCCGTTCAGATTCAGCGTGCCACTGGCGGAGCTTGTGCGCACCATATCGACCGTGCCGACGCCGGTGCTGACCCTGCCACCATCCGCGACGGTAAGCGTGCCCGCACCCTGATAGCCGAGGCGCAGATAATCCGTCGTCCACACAGACCCGATGCCGGTAACGAGCATCGTGCCATTGCTGCCGGCCACTTCGCCGATATAGCTGGTCAGGTTCGCGACCGTACCGCCATGTGCGATCGCCAGCGTGCCGCCATCGACGGTGGTGAACGAAAACGCGCTGTTGCCGGTCAGGGTCAGCGTGCCCGCACCATCCTTGATGAGCCACACGGCGCCGTCCCCAGCGCCCGTCATGAATCCGTCCGTGATCGCACCGCTGAAACTGGTGTTGGTCGCCTGATTGACCGTGAGCGGGCTTTGCCGGCCGCCATACACCGTACTGGTAATGCTGCCGGCGCCGGACAGCGCGCCGACCGTCTGGTTGGTACCGGTAAGATCAAACGTGCCACCGCCGGCGATCGCAAGCGCACCAGTCGGTGCGCCAAGCGTGCCGCCCAGGTCGACGTCGAGCTTCAGCGTGCCCGCCGAGATCGTGGTTCCACCCGTGTAGGTGTTGAACCCGGAAAGAATGAGCGTGCCGAGGTCGGTCTTGTCGAGACCGCCGCTACCGGTGATCACGGAGGAGACAGTCGCCGTCATGCCCGCACCGGCAGCAGTGCCGTCGCCGACGCGGATCGGCGTGGCAGCCGCGGTGAGGTTCAGCGCGTCACCCGTTACCTTGTAACCATCGACGAAGAACTGCATCCCGCCGTTCACGTCGAGCGGGCCGCCGCCGGCGCTGACCGTAACCGTGCCCGGCGTGCCCTGGAAGATCAGCATCGCAGCCGGATCGTAGACGCCGCTCGCGCTGCCGCCCGCGTTCGTCCAGTTGGTTCCGGCAGCGCTCCAAGTGCCTGTGCCACCGTTGACCATATTGTTGGCCGTGGTCTGCGCGCCGTTCCAGAAGCTGGAGGAGCCGGACGCGACCGCCCCGACCAGCAAGTTGACCTGGTTAGCCACTGAAGTCTGCACGGTCAGATCGCCACCAGCATAACCGGTTGGCGTCGCGCCAACGGTCATCCCGTTGTCGGTCAGTGCCCCACCATAATCGAACAGGCGATAGAGGCCGTTTCCGAAGCCACCAGCGTCGCCCACATTGAGCGTGCCGGCGAGCGTCAGATTGCCGGCGACGTTGAACAGGCGCGTATTGCCCGGTGCGCCGAGCGAGACGTCGACGACCGAGCCACCGTCCAGCGTCAGCGACCCCATCGACGGGGTCTGGCCGGCGCGGCCCAGGAGGGTGCCGCCGGATGCCACGGAGACGTCGCCGGCGATCGATCCGGCGCCGCCCAGGCTGCCTCCCGACGCAATCGCGACAGCCGACGTGCCCAACTGAATAGGCCCCCACATCACATTGCCCAGGGATCCATCGACGAGCAGCGTACCGCCCGTCACAAAGGTGGTGCCGGTATAGGCGTTATTGCCGCTCAGGGTGAGCGTGCCGGTGCCGGACTTGGTCAGCCCGGTCATGGTGGTTACGCCATTGATCTCGTCGAAGTAATCCGTGATGGCACCGCTGAAAGTGGTGTCGGTGGCCTGGTTGACGGTGAGCAGGCCGGGGTTGAAGTCCGAACGAGTGAGGGTACCCGCACCCGATAGCGAACCGACCGTCAGGGCTGCGGTATCAAAAACGAGCGTGGCACCGCCGGCGATGTCGAGCCCACCCATTGGCGCACCGAGCGTGCCGCTGTCCTTGAGGATCAGTGTGCCCGCTTCGATCCGCGTACCGCCGGTATAAGTGTTGGAACCCGAAAGCGTCAGCGTGCTCAATCCGCGCTTGACCAACGCGAGCGTACCGCCACCGGCTCCGTCGGCGATCACGCCACCGAAAGAAGAATCTCCAAGTGCCGAGCCATCGATCGTCAGCACGGCATCCGTCGCGCCGCCGTTTACGATCTGCCCGCTGGGGATGTAATTTGTGATCCGGCCGACGACCGTGCCATAGCCGTTGAGGTTGAGGAGGCCTCCTGCGGTCACGACCTGACTGCCGAATTCCAAGTCGGTATTCACGGTCGTTGCGTTGGCGGCCCCTATGTTGACGACGCCGTCTCCACCGAGCCTCAACCAGCTGCCATTGATGGCGCCGGCGGCCAGTGCGTTCACGGTGCCGTTGATATTCAGCGTCCCACCGGTAATGGCGTTGGCGACGTTCGCATTCACGACAGCGTCGAAGGTCGGCAACTGCACGAGACCACCGCTGACCGCGTCGGCCGTGTTCGCGTTCAGGACGGCGCCGTTGCTGAAAGTCGCGGCTACAGTGCCGCTGAATGTATCGGCTGTGTCGGCATCCACTTTGCAACCGCTGGTGGGTCCGCCGTTAAAAACCGGGAAACCGCTGGTGTACGGCCCCCCTCCCGGGTCACAAGCCTGGAGCGCATGGGCCGTCGAAGGTGCGCAGACGATGGCGAGGAGCGCGAGGGCCGAGGTCGTGACCCACAGCCCGCCGAGAGAAATGGGCCTCGAACGATTGCCTCGCCCTGCCGTCATTGCCATGCTCCCTTACGGCAGTCGTCCGCGTGTCGGCGCAAAGGAGCGCGGGCATACGCCTCCCCCACGCCGTCACCGGCGGCACCGCGGTCTCGATGATTTGCACCCCGATCCCGAAAGGGGAGCGTCGATGGTCTTTTCCGCCGGGGCGGTGGACACATCAATCCCGCGTTCGGGGGGGTATCGGCAAAATATTATGGTAAATCCGACATTTCGCCCGGCGACCTCGCAACACGCTTCCCGGCATTCCGGCCCCCTCGTCTGGGCCAGACCCGCCGAGCGCTCGAACCCAGCACTGACCACCTTCGACGCAGCGATCAGGCCTTTCGTCCTGCGGGGTGAGTCGGGATGGCCAAGGTCAGTTGCGTGCCGCGTCCAGGCGCGCTTTCGATCGCTATGCGTCCGCCCATCTGGTCAACCCGACGGCGCATGTTCGCAAGGCCCCGTCCCTCGCCGACAGCACCCGAGGCTCTCTCAGGCTCGAACCCCATGCCGTCGTCCGACAATATGACGAGAATGGCGCCATCGTCACCCGGGTTCACCGCGAGTTCGATCCTTGTGGCGGAAGCATGGCGCAAACTGTTGGCGATACCCTCCTGCAACAGCCGATAGAGGCTGAGCAACCGCCGCGCGTCGAGGCTCGGCGCCGGGGTGGGGAGCGTGCAGCGATAGTCCAGGGTGATGCCAGATCGGGCAAGACGGCCTGCCATGCGCTCCCGGAACATCGCCAGCGCCTCGTCGATCGGTTCGTTGCCCGCGTCGATTGCACTGGCCATGTTGCGCAGGTCATCGACCGAAGACTGTAGTCCCTGCTCGATTTCCCGCGAGGTCAGTCGATTCTCGCGGACATCGAGGAGAAGATGCGTCAGCACACCGCCGACCCCATCATGCATATCGCGCAGCAGACGCTGACGCTCGGCGTCGATCGCGATCAACCGCTCCTGATGGCGCAACAATCGCGAGGAGCGCAGCAGGCTCGCATCCTGCTCCAGCACCTGACGTTCCAGATCGCTGCGCGCCTCCTCAGCCTCCTGATTGAGCCTGTGCCCCTGCAGCCCGATCTCGAACAGGATGCCGAACATCGTCAACGGCGGTGCGAGGACCGACGCCTGCAACGCGAAACCGGTGGGCGGCGGCAGGAGAAACAGGTCGAAGCCAATCGAGGCAAGAGCGACAAGCAATATCGCCAGGACCCGGATCGCCGGCCCCGGCGCTGTCCGTCCCATCCGTAACAAGGCCAAAACGCCATATCCCAATAGCAAGGTCAGCGCTGTCCCATCTAGCCAGGGCACAATTGTCGCAAAACCGACGCCTGCGACCATGGCCCCAAGCAGTATGGCGAAGGCGACGACAAAACAGCCGCAGGCTGCCCACGCCTCGCGCGGCCGCCAGTCGGCAAAGGCGTTCACGGCAAGCGCTGCTGCCGTCAACATCAGATATTCCATGCCGTAGCGCAGCAACGGAAACCAGACATAGGGCAGGCTTTCCGCACCGAAGGTGGTGAGCCAGGCGTCGATGCCCACCGAGATGAGCAGCAGGCCGGTAATGCACTGAAGCCGCGAGAACCGGTTGACCGGCAACAGGACGAGCAGCGCTGCTCCCATCATAAGTTCCGTTGCAACGACCAGCCATACCATGTCGAAACGCTGGAATTTCTCCCGACCGGCCGCCTTGTCCATGCGGTCGAAAGGCCCCGCATAGGCTGTCGCGGCCTCTGGGCAGGGATCTTCCCAGCAGGTGAGCGACCACCCATTCCCCGCCGATGTTTCCGCGCGCGACAACAGGCTCGCCTGCGCCGGATGCAGGACCACGGGCTGCCAACCCGGGATACGCAGGATGGCTGGCCCTAAAAGCTCGGAAGCATAGGCGCCCACCTCGGCCGGCTCGGACGCCAGCAGCGCGCGTGCCGCGGGCAACCGGTATTCCTCCAGAGTGCCCGCGGGCTGCAAGCCGGTGATGATGAGCGCATAAGCGCACCAGAACAGCAGTTGCGCGCCGAGAATGATAGCGAGCGCGCGGCGCCATCCCGCCAGCCGGGGCATGATGGTCACAGGCGCAGCAACCCGCTGCGAAAGGCGCGCACCATGGCCTCGCCTCTACTGCTCACCCTGAGCTTCCTGTAGATCGATTTCACATGATCGCCGATCGTGTGTGGCGATATTTCGAGTTCGGCCGCCGCCTGCCGGTTGCTGTACCCACGCGCCAGAAGCTGGAGCAGTTCGATTTCACGCGGTGATAGCGGCGGGTCGGCATCATCCGGTTTCGGATCTTCCCGTTGCCGGCGCAGATGACGCAGCACATAAGCGGCGATGCTGGGCGACAATGGTGCACCGCCGGTCAACGCATCGGCGGCTTGCTGGCCGACGTCGAAACTGTCGATATCTTTCAGCAGATAGCCGTCCGCTCCCGCCAGCACAGCCGCCAGCACCGTATCCTGATCGCCCAGCACCGAGAGGACGAGTATTTTCGGTTCAAGACCGCCTCGTGCACGGATGTCCTCGATCAGTTCGATCCCGCTGCCATCGGGAAGGCCAAGATCGAGAATAAACAGATCCACCTTCTCGTCGAGCAGGGCACGCGCTCCGGCCAGCGTGCCCGCGGTGGCCACCAGCGACAAGCCGTCATGCGCCGCTACGCCGCGTCCAACATGAGCGGCGACGAGCGGATCATCCTCGACAATGACGACGTTCGCTTTCACGTTCCCCGCTCGCCTTACCCACCGGCTAGACACACTTCGACGCGAGGCGGGCAGCAACCGCGGAAAGTTTCTCTCGGTTTGTCAGCACCGGCTTTTGGCAAATCTTTTTCATGCCCCGTCTTCAGCCCGAATAGAGAGTCAAAAAGAACTCTGGCGCCTGCTGGTGTCAACATATTTCGCAAAGCAACGTCTCAAGAGATCGCGGCAGTCGGCCGATGGCGTACAAGAATTCATTTGCTCGACCAAGATAGTCGTCCCGTGGCCACGCATTAACCGACCTCTCGCAGGATGAAGTCGTGCAGCATCTTTGCGGCCGGCGACAGTGCGCGATTCCTGACTGTGATCAGGCTGTAGGGCCTGACCTCGATGTCGAATTCGGTCTGGACGACGT
>NZ_RZQL01000307.1 GCF_003997935.1 Mesorhizobium sp. M7A.F.Ca.US.006.01.1.1 | reverse complement strand
CATCTCTACTCCACGGAACGACTGGCAATCGTACCGGGCGTCGCGTTTGGGCCGGACATGAAAAACTACATACGGATCTCCTTCTCGGGCGCCGACTCCGTGATTGAAAGCGGCATGGACCGGCTAAAACTATTTTGCGCGGGATTGCAGCAACAACGTTCGCGGGATCGGATTTGAGAGCATATCGAAATCGGCCGTGTCCAATTTGTAACTGTTCGTGCACAAGCCGCCCGCCTTGGCACTGCGGAAGCGATCTGTCCCGGGCAAACGGGCCAGGGGCTTGAGTGCACAGGTTGCGCCTACGGCCAACCGTACGACCCGGAACCCGGAACCCGGGACATGGGGTGGGTTCCTTTGGTTTTGGAATGGGACTGCTCGCTTATCGTTTGCCCTTCGCCACGACGGTGCTGGGGCTGCGGCGGCAGTGAACGTTTCGACCTAGGCACCTGCCGGGTTTGATAGGCATCGGTCTGAGCACCCTTGTGGGGCAGTATGGGTTACTCCTTCGTCGCTAGCCACTCTCCCTCACCGCTGATCATGCTGAATCGCTTTCACGCATCGTGACCTGCTTAGTTTGTCAGCTTCCCTAGGTTCTTGAACAGCTCCAGCGCCTCCGGATTGGCCAACGCTTCCTTGTTCTTGATGGCGCGGCCATGCACCACGTCGCGCACCGCTAGCTCGGTGATCTTGCCCGATTTGGTGCGCGGAATGTCACTGACCGCTACGATCTTTGCCGGCACGTGACGCGGGCTGGCGCCGGTGCGGATCTTCGCCCGGATGCGCTTTTCCAGATCCTCGTCCAGCGTCACGCCGGCTGCCAGCCGCACGAACAGCACGACCCGCACGTCATTGTCGAAATCCTGGCCGATGCACAGCGCCTCCAGGATTTCCGGCATCTGCTCGACCTGGTTGTAAATCTCCGCCGTGCCGATGCGCACACCGCCCGGGTTGAGCGTCGCGTCGGAGCGGCCATGGATGATCATGCCGCCATGCGCGGTCCATTCGGCGAAGTCGCCGTGACACCAGACATTGTCGAAGCGCTCGAAATAGGCCGTCTGGTATTTCTTGCCCCCGGGGTCGTTCCAGAAGCCGATCGGCATCGACGGAAACGCTTTTGTGCAAACTAGCTCGCCCTTTTGCTCGCGGATCGGCTTGCCGTCATCGTCCCAGACATCGACGGCAAGGCCGAGGCCGGGGCCTTGTATCTCGCCGGTCCACACAGGTTGCGTCGGTACGCCGAGCACGAAACAGGAGACGATGTCGGTGCCGCCGGAAACCGAGGCTAGATGCACGTCCTTCTTGATGCCGTCATAGACGAAGCGGAAATCCTCCGGCGACAGCGGCGAGCCGGTGGAGGAAATCGCCCGCAGGGTGGACAGATCATGGCTGCGGATCGGCTTCAAGCCCGCTTTGCGCACGGAATCGATGAATTTGGCCGAGGTGCCGAAGAAGCTCATCTTCTCGGCATCGGCGAAGCTGAACAGGACGTTACCGTCGGGATAGAAAGGTGAGCCGTCATAGAGCAGCAGCGTGGCCCCCGAAGCGAGCCCCGACACCAGCCAGTTCCACATCATCCAGCCGCAGGTGGTGAAGTAGAAGAAACGATCGCCCTCGACCAACCCGGCATGCAGCCGGTGTTCCTTGACATGCTGGATCAGTGTGCCGCCGGCCGAATGGGCGATGCATTTGGGAATGCCGGTGGTGCCTGACGAAAACAGAATGTAGAGCGGATGCGAGAACGGCAGCCGCTCGAACGTAACGGGCTTGGCGACGAGAGGCGACAGCGCCTCTTCCAGTGCCACCGCCTTGTCGATGACATCAGCGACGTCGCGCGATGAGCCGAGATAGTCGACTATCAGCACCTTGCGGACAGTTTCAAGCTTGGCGGCAACAGCGACGATCTTGTCGGCGACCTCGATTGCCTTGCCATTGTACCAGTAGCCGTCCGGCGCAATGAAGACGACCGGTTCGATCTGGCCGAAACGGTCGAGCACGCCCTGTTCACCGAAATCGGGAGAGCAGGACGACCAGACCGCGCCGATCGAGGCGGCGGCAAGCATGGCGGCGATCGTCTCCGGCATGTTGGGCATCATCGCGGCAATGCGGTCGCCCTTCTTCACCTTGAGCGACAGGAACAACTGCTGAAACCGCGAGGTCAGCTGGTGAAGCTCGGTCCACGACAGCCGCCGCTCGATCTTGTCCTCGCCGCGAAACACAATCGCGTCACCGGAGCCGGTCTTCTTCAGCAGGTTCTCGGCGAAGTTCAGCGTCGCATCGGGGAAGAACGAGGCACCCGGCATCTTGTCGCCATCCGCAAGCACGGTCTCGCCCTTGTCGCCGACGATTCCGCAGAAATCCCAGACCAGGTCCCAAAAACCTTCGCGATCCTCGACCGACCAGCGATGAAGGTCGGCATAGGAGGAGAATGTGGCGCCGGCTTTCGTTTCCGCGGCCTTCAGGAAAGCGCTTATAGGCAGGGCCGAGACCCTCGCGCACGAAGGCTTCCAAAGCAGTTTGTCAGACATTCTGCGGTCCCAATAATTGATGACGACCAAGGCATTTTGTCGACTGGCGAGCTGTTTCGAAGCCCCTGCTCAGCCTAAGCAGGAACTACATTTCACAAAATTATCGATATTGCAAATTTATGTATCAAGTTTGTGCCAATCGCCATAGTGCGTATTTAACCGTCGCCCGTCTTGTGCTCTGACTTGCCTGGGTCGTCCGCCAACGTACAGCCGCTGGGTCGATAGGCGCGACCGCGGGTTTAGGTCAAATTATGAGCGAAACGAGAAGCCTTGCGAACGCTGCCATCCGCGGTCGACCGACAACAGAGACGCTCAGTCAACGCGCGGCCGGTTTGATTCAGCATGACATCCTTGGTGGTGTCTGGCGACCTGGCGAGAAGCTGGGCATTCATGCCCTGTCGAAGCGCTATGGAATTGGAGCCACTCCGGTTAGGGAGGGGCTATCGCGCCTTGCAGCGCGGGATCTGGTCAACGCGGAAGGACAGAAAGGGTTTCGGGTCGCCAACCTCTCGAAGTTCGACTTAACCGACATTACCCGCATTCGTACAATGATCGAAATCGAGGCGCTGGGACGGTCGATCCGCGACGGGGCAGATGAATGGGAGGCCGGGATTATTGCTGCATTGCACCGCCTAGTTCGCTGCATCCAGCGGGAACCGGACTCGGTTGCTGATGGCAACCCGAAGTTCGATCAAGTTCACAAGGCTTTTCATCGCGCGCTCCTCGATGCATGCGGATCGGAGCGCCTGCTAAGGCTCCATGACGACCTATACTATCAGGCCTATCGGTATCGTCGCTTGATGATGGGCAGCTATGCAGAGCAGCAAACAACACTGATCGCGGAGCACAAGCTGCTCGCCGAGATCGTGCTTTCACGCGACCTCAGCGGCGCTGAAGCAGAGTTGGCGCGTCACTTGGCCAGGACCCTTGAGATTGTTTACGGCGATCACCAGCCGGGTGAAGGGCGGCCGTGATACAGCCTGCAAGGCCCACGGGGGTGGATGCACGAAACGTGACCCAGCGGCATTAGATCGGTGCCTCAGGATCTCGTGATGGAAGCAAAGCCGACTTAACAGAACCTCAGTTGACAAGATCCTCCGTTTGGCATTGAATGCTGACTGATCGATCGAACAGGATGTTCGATCGATCTGAGGAGCGCATCTGAGAGCGCTTTCGGGACCCTGCGAGGAAGCCATGTTGAACGATGTGTTCGTGCTCGACGCAATTGCGCACGCGTATAGTTTTGCGGATAGCAACCGTATCGGTCAGCCCTATGCGAACGGCATTGCATCAGGGGTGTATCAGATGCATACCCAATATCATCCGCACGGTCGGGAAGATCTGGTTCTGGATGAGTTTACGTTTAACAATAAAATATGCGATCCAATTGTCACAGGACAAGTGTTATTTGGTGAAAGCCATACGGATGCGTGTATATACCATGAGTTGCCGCTCTACGGATATTTCAAAGATGGCGGATCGCCGCTGTGGGTGGGCGAGGAAATGCGGCAGCGGTGGCCGGGCCGGGTGTTTCTCTACGGAGGCGTTTCACCCCACCAGCCAAATGCACTCGATCGGGTGGATGAGCTCGTTGAGCGGCATCAGGTTTCCGGCATCAAACTTTACCCGCACGATATGATTTCCGGGCAGCTTCGCAGCTATCTCGTCGACGATGAAGAGCTCCTGTATCCGATTTTCGAGAAGGTGAGAAAGCATGGCCTGAAGACCGTCGCGATCCATAAAGCCATCGTGATGGGGCCCGTTCCGATCGAACCGTATTTCCCGTTTGAGGTAGGCGCGGCCGCGCGCGCGTTTCCGGACATCAATTTCGAGATCGTCCATGGGGGCTGGGCCTTCATGGAGGAAACGATCGCCCAGATGCAGTGGCATCCCAACATCACCGTCAGCACTGAAGGGACCACCGCGCTCCTGGCAAAGTCACCGCGCAAATTCCTTGAAATCATCGGCACTCTGATGATGAACGGGTTTACTGATCGAATTCTTTGGGCGATCGGCGGCCTTGTTGTCCATTCCCGCTGGTACGAAGAGGCGTTCTGGAAACTCGAGATGCCACGCGATCTCGTTGAAGGATACGGATTCCCGGAACTCACCGAAGAGGCCAAGCGGAAGATCTTGGGGCTGAATGCGGTCCGCTTGCTCGGCTTCGATGATGATTATGTCAGCAAGATCATGGTGGCAGACGAATACGCCAAACCGCGACGCTTGAGCGAGCCGTACTCCGCCCTGCGACAACCAGCCGCCTGAAACAGGAGAGATGTGATGCAAGAAAGCGAACTGCGTGATCTCATCGCGCGAACACTCGAAGGCATTCTTGATCCTTGCAGCATGGCGGCGGGCGCACCGGCGGGGCTGGTGTCGATGGGCTTGGTCGGCCCTGTCGATGTCACGCCGGCGTTGGGCTCAAACAAGGCCGACGTACGCGTGACACTGTTCGTCACCGAGCCCGGTTGCATGGTCTCCGCTCTGTTTCAAATCACAGCAAAAGAAAAACTGGAGAAAATCGAAGAGATTGCATCAGCCGATGTTCGTGTTGATCACGGACATCTCTGGGACCCAAGCCAAATGACAAAAGAATACAGGGAACGTCTTGGTAAATACAGGTCCTGTCAGACTCGACACATGCAGAAAGCAAATGCCTGAGGTCAGGCGAAATGGGAGAACGACATGTCTACACTTCTGGGGAATAAATCGGCAACGGTCGCGGGCGTGCTGGCCGTCAGCCTTATAGCCTGCCTGGCCGGTGTCGGTGCGTCTTCGGCCGCCGACGATGCGGTAGAATATGCCAAGAAAGTGGTTGCCGCCGGACAGCAAAGCAAGATGTCACGGGCACCCCTGGACCAGGGCGGCGTGGTTTGGAGTGGAGCCGATAGCTCGCCAAAACCGGCGGCAAAAATCAGCGTCGCGGTGATGCCGTGTCCGCTTTCGCTCAACGTGTGTCAGTTTCTATTCAAGTCGGCGAAGGAAGCTGCCGAAGCGATCGGCTGGGAAGCATTTCCGATCGACAACAAGGGCGATCCTGCCGTCGCGCAGAAGGCGGTCGATGCCGCCATCACCCGCGGCGTCAAGTGTGTGCTGACTTTGGCATCGCCTGCCCGCGATATCCGGTCCCAAATCAAGCGCGGCAAGGAAAAAGGAGTGGCCTTCGTGACCGGCTTTTCCGACGATCCGAAGGAATATGGCGGCGACGTTGGGTTTGGCGTTGATCAAAAGGCGGCTGGTTCGCTGCTTGGTGCGTACGTTGTGGCCAACGGCGGCGGCGGCGTTGTCATCTTCGATGCGCCGCAACTGCCGCAGCTCACCGTACGCCTGGATGGCTTCAAGGATTATATAGAAAAGCATGGCGGCGGCACCGCCAAGATCGTGCATGTGCAGGATTTCTCGCTGGCGTCAGGCGCCACCGATGAGATCACCAAGATGCAGGCCATTCTCACGAAATATCCCAAGGACAGCTTCAAATGGGTGATCGGCCCGTTTGACGAAGCCGTAGTTCCGCTGCTGGAGACCGCCAAGCAGAGAGATCGCAACGAAATAAAGGGACTTGGCTTTGACGGCGAGCCGATCTCCTACGACTCGCTGCGCAAGGGCGGATCGCAGGCTGCCACGATCAGCTGGGGCCTCGAATGGGTTGCATGGGCCGGCATCGATGAGTGCAATCGGGCATTGGCCGGAGCTCCCGTCGGCGTCAACAAGGACTTTCCCATTCAGCTGACGGACAGCACGAACGTGCCTGCGGAAGGCAAGCCGTACGAAACGGGCTTCGACTTCAAGGCCAAGTACAAGCAGCTCTGGTCGAATGCGCAGTGATTGAAGCTTGTTCCGGACGCGCGGCACAGTTTGTGCGTCCGGATCGGCGAAACTGGGAGTGTCTCCCTTGGGGCAGGACGTAGTAGGGTGATGAACGCGCCGACGCACGACCTTCGGACGGAATGGGCAAGTCCGCGGCTTGAGCAAACGGCTGCGCCGGCGCTGGTGTTTCACCGTGTCATCAAGGCGTTCGGCCCCACCGTCGCGGTCAACGATGTCAGCTTCGACGTCAAGGCCGGTGAGGTACACGCTCTCGTCGGGGAGAACGGAGCCGGTAAGTCTACCCTGATCCGGATTTTGGCTGGCGATCATCAACCGGACTCCGGATCGATCCTGCTTTCCGGGGTTGCGGTGAAGTTCACTCATCCGTTTGCGGCCCTGGAGAGCGGCATTGGCTTTGTCCATCAAATTCCAATGTACGTCGCCGATCTGAGCGTGACCGAGAACCTGCGATTGGGCTCGCGTTTTCTCAGGACGAGGATCGGATTGATTGATTGGAGCGCGGAACATGCCCAGGCTCGCGAGATTCTCTCGCAAGTCGGACTCTCAATCGATCCACGCCGACGTCTGGGCGACCTCGGCCCGGCGGAAAGACAATTGGTTGCCGTTGCGCGGTCCCTCCAAAGGAACCCGGGCGTCCTGGTTTTCGATGAAGTGACCGCTTCTCTGACAGAGCCGGAAGTCAAGATCGTCCACCAGCAGATACGCAGGCTTCGCGATCGGGGAATTGCAATCATCTACGTCAGTCATCGGCTTGAGGAAATCTTCAGTATCAGCGACCGCGTATCGGTGA
>NZ_RZQL01000306.1 GCF_003997935.1 Mesorhizobium sp. M7A.F.Ca.US.006.01.1.1 | reverse complement strand
CGCCTGAACGAAGCGGTGGTGGCGATGCGCGCCACCCTCGAGAAACGCCCGCGCGAAAAAGTGCCGCTCGACTGGGCCGCTTCGCAGAACAATCTCGGCCTGGCGCTCTATGCGCTTTCCGAGCGCGAAGCCGCCGGCGAACATCTGACGCAAGCAGAAGTGGCCTACCGGCTGGCACTTGAGGAATACACACGCGAAAAGGCGCCGGTTGAGTGGGCGATGGTGGAGAACAATCTCGGCAACACGCTGGTGTCGCTCGGCATCCAACTCAACGACAAGGCGAAGATAAACGAGGCGGCCGACGCGCTCCGTGCCGCGCTCGAGGTGCGAACCCGTGAGACCTTCCCGGTTTCGTGGGCAACCAGTCGGCTCAACCTCGGCAACGCGCTGAGCGGTGTCGCTCGCTTCGATATGGGCACCGGTGCGCTCGAAGAGGCAGCTGCGGCCTATGACGATGCGCTGACGGTGTTTACCCGGCAGCGTTTCCCGATGGACTGGGCGTCGGCGCAGAACAATCTCGGTTCGATCTACCAGACGCTTGGCCAGCGCACCAGCGACGCGGCCAAGCTGGAGCAGTCAGCCGCGGCGTTCCGGGCCGCGCGGCAGGTCTATGTCAGACGGAAATTCCCGCAGGACTGGGCAATGAGCCACTACAATCTCGGCAACACGCTGCAGCTTCTGGGCGGCGTGACCGACAAGCCCGAACATTACGGTGAGGCCATTGCCGCCTACCGCGATGCGTTGCGCGAGTACAAGCGCGAGACGAACCCGCGCCAATGGGCGCTGGCCCAGGCCGGTCTCGGCTCGACGCTGCATTGGCTGAGCATGAGCGATGCCAATCCCAAGACCCTGCAGGATTCAATCGCCGCACGGCGGGCAGCACTCGAAGTGCTGACCATCGACGCCGCGCCAATCGACTGGGCCAACGCCCAGAACGGCGTCGGCATGAGCCTGCTCAACCTCGGCAATCTCGAACGCACCGACAAATATCTCGGTGATGCCGAGGCCGCCTTCACGGCGACGCTGAAGGTGTTCACCAGGGAAAGCCTGCCCATGCAATGGGCCTTCGCGCAGAACAATCTCGGCGACGTCAGCTGGAATCGGGCCAGCTATGGTGGTGGCAAGGTCGAATATCAAAAAGCGATCGGATTCTTCGAGAACGCCAAGCAGGGCTTTACCGAAGCCGGCTACACCATGCCCATCCCGCTCACCGACCAGAAGATCGATCTGGTGAAGAAGCAGATGGCGAAAAAGTAGGTCTACGCTTCCCGCCGACCGCGCCTTGTCTTTCGGCTGGCTTTACCGTCCCTATATGTCCTGCCACCGGAACCCATTGCCGGGAACCGGAGAAGGATAGCGGATGATTCGATTTGCCTTGGCGTTGTTCCTGCTTGTTGTTCCCGGCGTGGCGCACGCCACGGATGCAGGCTGGGCGCTGCTGCGCGATGGCGGACATGTCGTGCTGCTGCGCCATGCCATGGTCACCGGCACCACCGATCCGGCCAATTTCGACATCGACAGCTGCGCCACCCAGATGAACCTGTCGGCGCGCGGCAAGCAGCAGGCAAGCAAGATCGGCGCTCTGTTTGCCGCGCGGGCGGCACCGATCGAGCGCGTACTGTCCAGCCGCTATTGCCGCTGCCTCGACACCGCCCGCATCGCCTTCGAGGCCGAGCCGGAACCGTTTGCGCCGCTTGATCTCCTGAAGAGCGATCCGGCCGAGAAGGCAGCACAGCTCGACGCGATCATGAAGGAAATCCGCGCCTATTCCGGCTCCGACAATCTGGTCATGGTCACCCATCTGGAAGACATCGTGGCGCTGACCGGCATCTCGCCGCGCGAAGGCGAGGCCGTGGTCGTCGAGCCGCAGGGCGATGGCCTGCGCGTGCTCGGCCGCGTCACCTTCTGAGCGCACCGCGCGCGATTGCTGACGCCGAAAGCGGTGTTGCCGAAATGCCACCTCTGAAGGTAGCCGCAAATCCGCTATGACAATGCGGCTTGCGACAACCCGTCGCAGGCGCTATAGGCGCGCTCCCGGTCACGAGAACCGAAGTGAGCACAACGGTTGGAGCTTTCGTCTCCGCCCGTGCAGGCGGCTTTGCCGCTCTGTATACGGCGCCGCTTTGGGGATTGGGATCGTGGATGTAGCTCAGTTGGGAGAGCGCCGGACATAATCCGGAGGTCGGGGGTTCGAGTCCCTTCATTCGCACCACGGATAGCTCAGTTTGGTTAGAGCATCAGATTGTTAATCTGACTGTCGAAGGTTCGATTCCTTCTCCATTTGGCCTTGAAAAGCCATCCGAAAAACGGTCCGGGGACTGGAATGCGAAAGACTGGACGGGTGACCCAAGCCCTCGGGCGCGGATCATTCCAGCGTCTTTCGCCGTCGGCTCGCGGCCAGGCTCGCGGTGACGATCAAGGCGCAGTGTCGCCGGCAAGGGAGGCCAAGGCCTCCGGCGCCCGCTTCGCTGCCCCGCGATCCGCTCCCGAAGGCCCGCCACGGATTGATGCCACCAGTCCCCGGATCATTCGTGCCTGGGCTGTGACGCAAGAGACGACGCGAAACGAGAAACGAAAGGAACGATCGACGCATGACTTGACGCCTCGCATGGGGCCATGCCCGACAGGAGTAAGACAATGACAATTCTCGACAAGGTTCTTGGACGCGAGCGCGTCCTCGTAAAGGAAAACGAACGTGCCCTCACCCTCCACAAGGGTGAGATCAAGGCTGTCCTGCTGCCGGGCGAGCACTGGCTCGCCAACCGGCGCGGCAGCCTCGAAGTGTCTCGGCACGATCTGAAGAACCCGGAATTCGTTTCGGCATACGAGAAGGCGTTGTTCGACAAGCTTCCGGATGTGGCCGCGCGTCATTTCACCGTCGTTCGCACCGGGCGCACGGATGTCGCTGTCATCGAGCGTGACGGCAATCTGCATGCCGTGCTGGCGCCGGATCGCAAGCTCGTGCTGTGGACGGATGCCGGCCCTTGGAAGGTGACGCTGATCGACACGTCAGTCGATCTCGCCATCGATGCGGCGGTCATGCGCCGGCTCGGCCAGGCCCGGAAGGCGGAATTGATGTCCGTCCATCCGGTCGTCGATGGTCAGGCCGGGCTGCTGTTCATCGACGGCGTCCTGGTCAGGACGCTGACGGCGGGCGTGCATGGCTTCTGGAACGTCGGACGCATGGTGCAGATCAAGGTCGTCGACCTCAAGCGCCAGTCGCTCGACGTTGCCGGGCAGGAAGTGCTGACCAAGGATCGCGTGACGATCCGCGTCAACATCGCAGCCGAATACCGGGTCGTCGATCCGGTCAAGGCGGTCAGCATGGTGAAGGACTTCTCCGAAGCCCTCTACCGCGCCCTGCAATATGCCTTCCGCAAGACGCTTGGCGCGCTGACACTCGATCAGATCCTCGAAAAGAAGGTGACGATCGACGAGGAGGCGGCAGCCAAGGTCCGTGCCGATATGGCCGAGATCGGCGTGGAGGTCAGCGATATCGCCCTCAAGGATGTCATCCTGCCGGGCGAAATGCGCGAGATCCTCAACCAGGTGGTGTCGGCCGAAAAGCAGGCCGAGGCCAACATCATCCGTCGCCGCGAGGAGACGAACGCGACCCGTTCCCTCCTCAACACGGCCAGGGTGATGGCGGAAAACCCGGTGATGCTGCGGTTGAAGGAGCTCGAGGCGCTGGAGACCATCGCCGGCAAGGTCGAGCGGCTGACCGTCCACAACGGAACGGGCGGGCTGCTCAACGACCTGGTCAAGCTCCGCGACAGCTGATGCATGTCGCCAAAAGTGTTCCGGTTTGGGAAAACGACATGCATCGAAATAGAGGCTGACGTGGCGTCAACTGAAGGGCCGCCGGGTAAAACCGGCGACCCTTCTTGCGTTTCGAAGGCACCCTACCCATCTGCGCCCGGCGTATCAGGCCTTTTCCTGCCGGAAAAAACCGATTAGACAGCGCCCAAACAAGATGCGGACAGATTCCGCCCGCAACCGAAGGAAAAGCCCTTGTCCACCACGTTCGACAAAGTCGCCAAGATCATTGCCGACACCAGCGAGATCGATATCGACACCATCACGCCCGAGAGCCACACGATCGACGATCTCGGCATCGACAGCCTCGATTTCCTCGACATCGTCTTCGCCATCGACAAGGAATTCGGCATCAAGGTGCCGCTGGAAAAGTGGACCCAAGAGGTCAATGACGGCAAGGCTTCGACCGACGATTACTTCGTCATGAAGAACCTGTGCGCCAAGATCGACGCGCTGGTTGCCGCCAAGACTGCCTGACGTCGGTTGAGCGCACGATCTTGACGCGCTCTGCCGCCTGACCCACAAAGCCGCCCATGAGCAGCCCCCGCGACGTCGTCATCACTGGTATCGGCCTTGTCTCCTCGCTGGGGGAAGGTCCTGATGCCCATTGGCAGAAGCTGGCGCAGCCGGGCCCGCAGCCGGTGTTCGAAGCGACGCGCTTTGCGCCCTATACCGTCCATCCGCTGCCTGAGATCGACTGGAACCTGCAGATCGCCAAGCGTGGCGACCAGCGCCAGATGGAAACCTGGCAGAGGCTCGGCACCTATGCTGCCGGCCTTGCACTGGACGACGCCGGCATCAAGGGCAATGACGAACTCTGCGCGACCATGGACATGGTTGTGGCCGCAGGCGGTGGCGAGCGCGACGAGGCGGTCGATGCCGCCATTCTCGCCGCTTCGGAAAGCCGCAATGACCGCGATGTGCTGCTCAACGAGAAATTGACCACCGAGTTGCGGCCGACACTGTTCCTGGCCCAGTTGTCCAACCTGCTCGCCGGCAACATCTCTATCGTCCACAAGGTCACCGGTTCGTCCAGAACCTTCATGGGCGAGGAAGGTGCCGGCGTCGCCGCAGTCGAGACGGCCGCCGCACGCATCCGCTCGGGCCAGTCGACGCACATCCTGGTCGGCGGTGCCTTCCAGACCGAACATTCCGATATGCTGCTCGGCTATGAACTCGCCGGCTATCTGCATCGCGGCCCGTGGAAGCCGGTCTGGCAGAGACAGGGCACTGAGGGCGGTGGCGTCGTGACCGGCTCCGGCGGCGCCTTCCTGGTGCTGGAGCAGCGCGAACACGCGATGAGCCGCGGCCGCAAGATCTATGCTGAACTTGGGCCGGTCGTCTCCGGCCGCGCCCGGCGGCGACGGGGAGAACTCGACGCCGAGATCGCCGCGCTGTTCAAGCAGGCTGCGTTGCCGAACGGCAAATTGCTGGCCCTGTCGGGCGCATCGGGGGCGCATGCGGCGACAACAGCC
Source organism: Mesorhizobium sp. M7A.F.Ca.US.006.01.1.1 (assembly GCF_003997935.1). Lineage (GTDB taxonomy): Bacteria > Pseudomonadota > Alphaproteobacteria > Rhizobiales > Rhizobiaceae > Mesorhizobium. The sequence goes on along the minus strand of NZ_RZQL01000306.1, from coordinate 1,881 downwards.
GAGAAGGCAGCGCTCGATGCCAATCCGGCGATCTCCGCGCGTGGCTTCTCGACGCTGACCGGGCACATGAAGGAAGCGCAGTTTCCTTTCGCAGTGGCGCTGGCGGCACTCGCTGTCGACCGCAAGGCCGCCTACCCTGTCTTTGATGCCACAGCCGAGACGCCGTTCGAAGGCGTTCCCGCAACCGTCCTTGCAACGGCGATCGGCTATCACCAATTCGAGGGCATGGCGCTGGTCAATGCCGCGTAACGCGGCTCCACGATCCATGCTGCAACGATAAGAGGGCTCCCGGATGGCCAATCTCAGAGATCACATGGGCAGGCCGATCGTCGCCGTCACCGGCATCGGCGTGGTGACCTCGCTTGGCGTCGGCAAATCAGACAACTGGGCGGCGCTGACCTCCGGCAAGTCGGGCATTCACCCGATCACCCGCTTTCCCATCGATCAACTAAACACCCGCATCTCCGGTATGGTCGATTTCCTGCCGTCGAGTTCGAAAGGTGCCAGCCCACTCACCTATGAGCTAGCCGAGCTTGCGGGCCTCGAGGCGGTGACCGAATCCGGTCTTGATTCCAGCGATTTCGGCGGACCGCTCTTCCTCGCATCGCCGCCGGTCGAACTCGACTGGGCCGAGCGCTTCTCGCTCTACAATTCTGACAAGGACAAAGATAACACCGCCGCCGAACGACTGCTTCGGGTCGCGCGTAGCTTGAAAGAGCTGGATATTTTCGAGACCACCCAGTTCGGTTCGATCGCCGACCGCCTTGCCGACCGCCTTGGCACACGTGGTCTGCCGATCACGCTGTCGACGGCTTGCGCTTCAGGTGCCACCGCGATCCAGCTCGGTGTCGAGGCGATCCGACGCGGCGAATGCGACCGTGCGCTGTCGATCGGCGCGGACGGTTCCGCGACCGCCGAGGCATTGATCCGTTTCTCATTGCTTTCGGCGCTCTCCACGCACAACGACATTCCCGAAAAGGCATCGAAGCCTTTCTCCAGAGATCGCGACGGCTTCGTGTTGGCCGAGGGATCCGGTGCGCTGGTGTTGGAATCGCTTGAGACGGCATTGGCTCGCGGCGCGACTATTCTCGGCGTCCTGGGCGGTTGCGGCGAGAAGGCCGACGACTTCCACCGCACCCGCTCCAAGCCGGACGCTTCGCCGGCCATCGCCGCGGTTCGCGCCGCTCTGGCCGATGCCGGCCTGAGTGAAGACGAGATCGACCACGTCAATGCCCATGGCACCTCGACGCCGGAAAACGACAAGATGGAGTATCTGGCGCTGTCGACCGTGTTCGGCGAGCGGATCGGCTCGATGCCGGTCTCGTCGAACAAATCGATGATCGGCCACACACTGTCGGCGGCGGGCGCTGTCGAGGCGGCGTTCTCGCTGATGACGATGCGCGAAAGCGTCATTCCGCCGACTATCAACTATGACAATCCCGACCCCGCGATCGTGCTCGACGTGGTACCGAACAAGAAGCGCAATGCCGAGGTCCGCACCGTTCTATCGAACTCCTTCGGCTTCGGCGGCCAGAACACTTGCCTTGTCATGGCGCGGGAACCGGTCTAAGCGACCTTTTTCAGCCAGACTGAACCGACAGGCCCCATGCGCGCATTGCAACTTATCGAGGACCGCCGTCTTGAGACGGTGGACCTGCCGCCTCCCCCACCGCCAGCACTCGGCGAAGTCACGCTGCGCATCAAGGCAGTAGCGCTGAACCATATCGACGTCTGGGGCTGGCGCGGCATGGCCTTCGCCAAGCGTAAGCTGCCGCTGGTCGTCGGTGCGGAGGCCTCCGGCGAGGTCGAGGCGGTCGGCCCCGGCGTTTCCAGCCTGCTGCCCGGACAATTGGTGTCGATCTACGGCGCGCGCACCTGCGG
>NZ_RZQL01000305.1 GCF_003997935.1 Mesorhizobium sp. M7A.F.Ca.US.006.01.1.1 | reverse complement strand
CTTCCTCACAATCCGCCCGGCGAAAAGCCAAAACGATCGCGGTCGATGATAAAACGTCCTCTCGCGACAATTCCACCGATCAATTCTATTGAATTCTGACCAATTCTTGCACGCGCGGATCGCGCTTGCCTCCCCGCACAACTCCTGCGAGATTCAACATTCGGCGCATCGGGGGGTGCGGCAGGGGAACCCCGTGCGAATGCTCGACCATGCTTGATCTAAAAACCGTTCTGGTTGTCACGTTCGCAACCGCAAGCCTGCAGGCCGTCACCTGGTTGTTTGTCTGGCTGGCGTGGCGCCGTCTCTATGAGTTGAAGTTTCTTGCGGCCGGCTTCGTCGCTATCGCGGCGGGGGTGCTGCTGATTCTCCTGCGCGGGGAGCAGCCGGCGGCCTGGGCCATCGTGCTCCACAACACGATCATCAAGCTGGGCCTGGTGTTGCTGGCCGAGGGGCTGGCGCGCTTTCTGGGACAGCCACGCTATACCTGGATCAGCATTTCACTGCTGATTTTCCAAATCGTCGCGTGGAGTGCCGCCCTTGCGATGGATCCGGGCGACATTGCTATCCGCATTCACGCATCGACCTTCTTTACGGTCGTCATGATGTCGGTGATGTGTCTTGGGCTGATGCGGGACCGGACGCAACCATCCCTCCTGCGCTGGATCACGATCGGTGTGCTTGCCGAGTATATCGCGGCTAGCGTTCTCCAGAGCATCATCGAATACCGGCTGCCGGTCGATTTTCAAGGCGCTTCGGTTCTGGCCGACCGCAACGCTTGGTATCTGCTGCAGGGCGCGCTGTTCCTGATCGCCTTTTTCGGCTGCCTGCTGTTCATGGTCAGTTCGCGGCTGTCCTCCGCGCTGCTCGAGAAAAACATCGCCCTGTCGCGGGAGGTACGGGAACGACGACGGCTGGAAAGCCGGTTGAACGCGAGCCTGGCGGCCGAACGCGCGCTTCGCGACGAGCAGGCGGACTTCATGCGCGTCGTCAGCCACGAGTTTCGCACCCCGCTCGCCATCATCCGCAACGCGGCCGACATGATCGGCCTTGTCGGCCACAAGTCGCCCGAAGCGACACGCGAACGGATCGCCGGCATTGGCGAGGCGCTCGATCGCCTGTTTTCCCTGATCGACCGCTTCATGGCCAATGATCGCGACAGTGGGTTTCAGCCGGAGATGATACGCGTCGGTTTGCTTGTTGCCGATGTGCGGCTGCATTTCGGGATGACCGGGCGCGGCGAGCGCCTGATCTTTACGGTCGATGACGACGACGTTTCGCTTGTCGCCGATCCCGAGATGCTGGCGACCGTCCTGATCAACCTCATCGACAACGCGCTCAAATATTCGTCAGAGGACCAGCCTGTTGATATCGATGTGCGCAGCGAAGGTCGAAGTGTGGTCATTCGGGTCCGTGACCGTGGCATCGGCATTCCACAGGCCGAGCTTCACAAGATCGGCAGGCGCTTCTTCCGGGCCTCCAATACGATGGCGGGAACCGGAACCGGACTCGGCCTCTATTCTTCGCGCAAATTGCTGGCCTATCACGGCGGCAAGCTGCAGTTGCTCGCCAACGACGACCAGGGCATCACGTCCGTCGTCAGCCTGCCTCTGGCGGGCGAGGCAACGGATCGACTTTCGCCCGAGGAACTGACCGCATGACGCATATTCTGATCGTCGAGGACGAGCCCCGGCTGCGCAAGGATCTGGCGGATTTCCTGGAACTGACGGGCTTCACGGCCGAAGGCGTCGCGACGGCAGGGGAATTGCGCCAGACGCTAGCCAACGGCAGTTCGCCCGCTGTCATCATCCTCGATGTCGGGCTGCCCGATGGGAATGGGTTCGATCTGGCAACCGAAATTCGCAAATCACATGCCTGCGGCATCATCATGCTGACGGCGCTCGGTGACAGCGACGACCGTATCCGTGGCTTTGAGAGCGGCGCTGACATCTACCTGGTCAAGCACAGCACACTGCGCGAGATCGACGCCGCAATTCGCAGCCTGCTGCGACGGACGGGAGCCCAGCCCGACTCTGCGAACGGCAGCAGCGATCAGTGGGTGCTGGACGGTACGAACTGGATGCTGATCGCGCCCAATCACCGTTCGCTTAAACTGACGGCGGCCGAGTTCGCCTTCATGAACGTGCTCTGCAACCGTTGCGGCGAAATCTGCCAGCGCGAGGATCTGGTGGAGCTTGTCGCCCGTCCCAGGTCAAACTTCGACAACAGGCATCTCGACGCCGTCGTCAGCCGGTTACGCCGCAAACTGGAGGAACACATCAGCTTGCCCGCGCCGATCAAGGTCGTCTATGGCGTTGGCTACATCTTCACGGCGGCCGCCGCCGTGCAATGAACGTCTGCTCAACGGCCGCTTCCAGGCCGAAGCATCGACTGTTCATGGCGCGAGCAGGACCTCGATGCTCAGCCTGCAATGTCCGCTCTCAGGAAGCCACCATGCCCGCCCCAATGGCCGAGATTGCCGTCCTTCGCAACCTGGACAATGACGCTCGCCGTTGGCTCGATAGCAGAGCAGCCTCAGCTACTTTTCGGTTTGCTTCTGCGCGATGATATCGAGCCGCTCGCGGTCGGAGCGTTCGCGTTCGTCGCGGTTGCGCACGTCCTTGTAGGCGCGCTCGACCATGTTGGTGCGGGCGGTCGCTGCGGCGATGAGGCTGGCTTCCTGCCTGGCGCTCGCCAGGTTCGCCTCCTGGCGCACGACCGCCTGGGCGATGCGGCAATGGTAGAGGTCGGGAAACAGGGCGGAGAGCGAATCGGCCTGGTCGAAATGGCCGACCAGTTCCCTGGCTTCGGCCTCGGCGGCACCGGCCGCGGCAAGGAAGGTGGCGTGGCGGGTTTCGTGCAGCGCCTTCAGCTGTTCCTGCACCTTGACCAGCTTCTTGAGGCGGTCCTTGCGCGTGCTCATTTCTATCTAGCCAATGTCAGGTCGACAAAGCCGTCGACGAACAGCGACAGCATGGTGCCGACGGCGAAATAGAAGATGATCATGCCGCCGGCGATGATGAAGGGCTGGGAGATGAAATAGATCGGAATCTGCGGGGTCAGCTTGTTGACGAAGCCGATCGTCAGATTGACGAGAATGGCATAGGCGACGAACGGGCTGCCGAGGCGGATGACCAGGAAGAAGGTGTCCGACACCGTGTCGGTGACATCGACGAGGGCGGCCTGCGGATTGAAGAAGATGTTGACCGGCGCGACCGTGTAGGAAGAAACCAGCGCGCGTATTATCTCGTGGTCGAAATCGAAGACGAACAGCATCAGAAGTGCCGAGAACGAGATGATGGCGGCAAGGGCTGCCTGGGGTTCGGGCTCCTCGATCGCCGGTCCGCCGGTGCCGCCATAACCGACCAGCATGGCGATGGCCGAGCCCATGAAGCGCAGGGCTTCCATGTAGAGCCTGGTCATGGCGCCGATCAGGCCGCCGACCAGAAGTTCCGAGATGATCATCGGCACCAGGATCTGCGGGCGCGGGTCGACGAAAGGAAAGATCTTGTCCCACAGGAAGGCGAGAAGGCCGCCGGTGGCGGCGATAGCCACGAACAACCTGACCTGGACCGGGACGCGGGCGCTGGAGAGGCCCGGCATCAGCATGAAACAGGCGCCGATGCGGCAGAAGGCGAGGAACGCCGCGATGACGACGCCTTGCGACAGCACGCTCACGATATGGTTCCGAGCACCTTGATCTCGACGCCCTTGGCGATCTCGACATGGCTGAGCACCGGCAGCGTGGTGAACAGCCGCTCGATGATCATGCGCACATAGGGGCGTGCGTCGGGCGCGGTGACGAGGACGAAACGCTCGCCGGCTTCCAGATGTTTCTTGATTGCCTTGGTCGCGTCCTGGCCGAATTCCTCGAGCTGGCGCGGGTCGATGTCGAACTCGCGCACCTCACCCTTGGCGTCGCGCTTGAGGCTCTGGTGGAAGGCGAGGTCCCAACGGTTGCCGAGGCGAAGCACCTTCAGCACACCGCCCTCGGACAGGTCGCCGCAGATCTGCTGGGCCATGCGGATGCGGACATGTTCGACGATCTGCTCGGTGCGGCGCACATGCGGCGCGATCTCGGCGATCGCCTCGATGATCAGGTGCAGATTGCGGATCGAGACGCGTTCGGCGAGCAGCAGCTTCAGCACCGCCTGCAGGCCGGGATAGGAGATGTGCGTGGTGCAGATCTCGTCGGCGAGCTTGCGGTATTCCTGGTCCTGGCGTTCGAGCAGCGCCTTCATGTCCTTGTAGGACAGAAGCTGCGGCAGGTTGTTGCGGATGACCTCGGAGAGATGGGTGAGCAGCACCGACATGTTGTCGGCGAAGGTGTAGTTCTCGCGCTTCAGATCCTCGGCGAAGGCTTCGACGACGGAATAGGCGCGCATGCCGAAGGCCGGCTCGCGGATTTCCTCGCCCGGTATCTCGGGTATGTCGCGGTTGCCGAGCAGCACCATGATCTCGCCGACGCGCATCTGGTATTCGGCCACTACGGTGCCGTGCACCTTGATCTGGTAGCTCTTCGGCGGGATGGCGAAATCGTCGGCGACACGCACTTCCGGCACGACGAAGCCGTACTGGGTGGCGAATTTCTTGCGCATCTTGCCCATGCGGAAAACCAGTTCCTGATGCGACGTCAGCAGCCTTGTCGACAGCTGCTTGCCGATCAAAAGCTCGATCTCGGCGGTGGCGAGCGAGGCCTTGACCGAGTTCTTCTCCTCCTCGACCTTGGTCGCCTTTTCCTGGTCCTTGATCGCCTCGGCTTCGGCGAGGACCCGGTTGGCGCGCATCGGGATGACGTAGCCGAGGCCGGCCATGCCGGCGGCGAGCGCAAAGAACGGGAACAGCGGCAGGCCGGGCATCAGGCCGAGCAGCACCAGCAGCGATGCCGCGACATAGAGGGCGCGCGGGTGGGCGCCGAGCTGGCCGAACACCGCCTGGTTGGTCGAGCCGCGAGTGCCGCCCTTGGAGACGAGCAGGCCGGCGGCGAGCGACACGATCAGTGCCGGGATCTGGGTGACGAGGCCGTCGCCGACCGACAGCTTGATGAACACGTCGGCGGCTTCGCCCATGCCCATGCCGTGCCTGATGTAGCCGATGGCAATGCCGCCGACGATGTTGATGGCGGTGATGATGAGGCCGGCGATGGCGTCGCCGCGCACGAACTTCGAGGCGCCGTCCATCGAGCCGAAGAAGGACGATTCTTCCTCCAGTTCACGGCGGCGCAGCTGCGCGGTCTTGTCGTCGATCATGCCGGCCGAGAGGTCGGCGTCGATCGACATCTGCTTGCCGGGGATGGCGTCTAGGGTGAAGCGCGCGCCGACTTCGGCGATACGCGTGGCGCCCTTGGTGATGACGATGAAGTTCACCACGATCAGGATCATGAAGACGATGAGGCCGATGACGAAGTCGCTGGCCATCACCAGCTTGGAGAAGCCGGCGATGACATAGCCCGCCGCGTGCGTGCCCTCATTGCCATGCGCCAGGATCATGCGCGTGGTGGCGATGTTGAGCGACAGCCGCAGCATGGTGGCGATGAGCAGCACGGTCGGGAACGACGAGAAATCGAGCGGCCGCTGGATCCACAGCGCCACCATCAGGATCAGCACCGAAAGCGCGATCGAGAAGGCGAGGCCGATGTCGATGAGAAAGGCCGGAATCGGCAGAAACAGCACGGCAAGGATGATGACGATGCCGATGGCGAAAAAGACGTCGCGGCCGTTCTTGGCCACCGCGCCGGGCTGAATGCTTTCGCTGATCGCCATTGAAGTCCTCAAACCATAGACTGCCGAACGCGCGACAGCCCGGTAAGGGTAGCTGACCAAACTTGCGCGAGGGTGGGAGACTGGTTAGTCCGGGCGATCATGCGCAGGTCGGCGCGACGGCCGGCCTCGCAATGAAGGGAAAACCCATGCTTTTGATCATCGGTACTATCCGCCTGCCGCCAAACAAATTGGAAGAAGGCAAGCCTGCAATGGAGCGCATGGTTTCCGGCAGTCGGGCCGAGTCCGGCTGCATCCAATATTCCTATGCGCAGGATGTTTTCGATGCCGGGCTCATCCGGGTCACGGAAGTCTGGAGCGACAGGGCAGCGCTCGACGCGCATTTCCGCTCGCCGCACATTGCGGACTGGCGTGCGAGCTGGCCGGCGCTTGGCATAGGCGAGCGCAACCTCGTGCTCTATGAAGCCGGCGAGCCCATGCCGACCTGAACGGTCCGTCAGCCGATCGATATCGTGCCCGCTGTCGCCAATATGGTGTCTGTCGGCATTGTGGTTGCCATGCCGTGCCGCCGGGCGTATCAGGCTGGCTTTCCACTGCCTTTTGATATCGGCGAGCCGCCCCGGTGCTTTCCAGAAACCACAGCGAAGTCTACGCCCGCCGGCTGCGCGCGGTGCTGATCAGGTCGTTGCCGCTGCTCGAGGCGCGCGGCATCGTGGTGGTCATTCTGGCCGGTGTCGTAGGCGTCATGGCGGGCATATTGGTCACGGCGATGAGCCAGATCGTGCAGGACCTGCACGGGCTGCTGTTCGGCGTTCAGCCAGGCGGCCGGCTTTCCGGCATGTTCTCGCTCGCCAATCCGATGCAGGCGCTGATACCGGCGATCGGCGGCATGCTGCTGGGGCTGACGGTGATCTGGCTCAGGATACGGAAATTCCGCACGCCGATCGACCCGATCGAAGCCAATGCGCTCTATGGCGGGCGCATGTCGCTGACCGATACCTTCATCATCGCCGGCCAGACGATGATCTCCAGCGGTTTTGGCGCCTCGGTCGGGCTGGAAGCCGGCTACACGCAGGTTGGCTCCGGGCTGGCATCGCGGCTGGCGGGCATCTTCAGGCTGCGCCGCAACGATGTCCGCATCCTGGTCGGCTGTGGTGCGGCCGGCGCTATCGCCGCTGCCTTCGATGCACCGCTGACCGGCGCCTTCTATGGCTTCGAATTGGTCATCGGCATCTACTCGGTCGCCAATGTCGCGCCTGTCATGACCGCCGCGGTCTCAGCCTCGCTGACCGCCGAAATGTTTGGCGGCGTGCCGTTTCCGCTCGAGCTTTCGGGCCTGCCGGCGCTCACCGCCAGCCAGTATGTGCCGTTCCTGCTGCTTGGCCTGCTCGGCGGCGCCGCCTCGATCGCCATCATGCATCTGGTGACGTTGATCGAGCGCGGTTTCGCCAGGCTGTCGATCGATGCGTCGCTGCGCCCCGTCATCGGC